>NZ_JAGETK010000020.1:0-62469 GCF_017573605.1 Salmonella sp. 32070601201500089SM | reverse complement strand
GAACTTTTGCAGTTGCCAGACCGCAAGATGTTTTAACAAATCAAAAGGGGTTTTAATAACTGGCTTAAAGCTGAAAGCTTTCCGGAACCCCCAGCCTAGCTGGGGGTTTTCCATAGACAAAAAAGCCAGCAGATATTATCTGCTGGCGGGTGATTTTAGGCTATCGCCTACACCAATACTCAGTCACACATGATGTCTGCAATTGGCTTCAATCGGTCGCCTCCCACTGCATCAGTTCCGCGAGCATTTTTAAGCGCTGCGGCGCGCTCAGGCAAGCCAGCCAGGACGTTTTTTCCGTCGCGGCAAAATATCTCAACCAGAACTGGCGCATAGTGACCTCTTCCTCTTGCTTCATCGAAAGATATTATTGGCCTAATATAGGGATAATAAAATTGCTGAGTTTTTCATCGGAGTTCCCCTTTTATGCCCTCAGGTCGCCTGCAACAACAATTTATCCGTCTCTGGCAATGTTGTGACGGTAAAACGCAAGACACCACGCTTAATGAGCTGGCGGATCTGCTGAACTGTTCGCGTCGCCATATGCGTACGCTGCTAAATACGATGCAGGCGCGCGGTTGGCTAACATGGGAAGCCGAGGTTGGACGCGGAAAGCGTTCGCGTCTGACGTTCCTGTATACCGGACTGGCGCTGCAACAGCAGCGGGCGGAAGACCTGCTGGAACAAGATCGAATCGATCAACTGGTACAACTGGTCGGCGATAAAAGCGCTGTCAGGCAAATGCTGATTTCCCATCTGGGACGCAGCTTCCGCCAGGGGCGGCATATTCTGCGGGTTCTTTACTATCGTCCGATGCACAATCTCCTGCCGGGAACCGCATTACGTCGCTCGGAAACTCATATTGCCCGGCAAATTTTCAGTTCGCTCACGCGGGTAAATGAGGAAAACGGGGAACTGGAAGCGGACATTGCGCACCACTGGCAGCAAATTTCCCCTTTACTGTGGCGCTTCTACCTGCGCCCCGGCATTCATTTTCATCATGGCCGCGAGCTGGAGATGGAAGATGTCATCGCCTCACTGACGCGTATCAATACGCTTCCGCTTTACTCGCACATCACAAAGATAGACTCCCCTACCGCGTGGACGCTGGATATTCATCTTTCCCAGCCGGATCGCTGGTTGCCGTGGCTGCTGGGCCAGGTCCCGGCGATGATTTTGCCGCGGGAGTGGGAAACGCTGGCTAATTTCGCCAGCCACCCTATCGGCACCGGGCCTTATGCCGTGCGGCGTAATACGCCGAACCAGCTCAAGATACTCGCCTTTGATGACTACTTCGGCTATCGGGCGTTGATAGACGAAGTGAACGTCTGGGTACTGCCGGATATCAGTGAAGAACCGGCCTGCGGCTTGATGCTGGAAGGGCCAATACAAGGCGGTGAAAAAGCGATAGAAAGCCGACTGGAAGAGGGGTGCTATTACCTGCTATTCGACGCCAGAACGCCGCGCGGCGCGCATCCGCAGGTCAGAGAATGGGTAAGCCACGTCCTCTCCCCCACCAATTTACTCTATCATGCCGATGAACCGCTACAGCAGCTCTGGTTCCCGGCCTATGGGCTTTTACCGCGCTGGCATCACGCCCGTCCAGGCCCGGGCGAAAAACCCGCCGGGCTGGAAACCCTCACGCTGACCTTCTATCGCGAACACATTGAGCACCGGGTTATCGCCCGTATCATGAGCGCGCTTCTGGCTGAGCATCAGGTACATCTGCATATTCAGGAGATCGACTACGATCAATGGCACGCCGGCGAGATCGAAAGCGATATCTGGCTCAATAGCGCTAACTTTACGCTGCCGCTGGATTTCTCGCTGTTCGCGCACCTGTGCGAAGTACCGCTCTTGCAGAACTGCATTCCGCGCGACTGGCAGGACGACGCCGCGCAGTGGCGCGCTGGCGAGATGAACCTGGCGAACTGGTGCCAGCAACTGCTGGCCAACAAAGCGATTGTGCCGCTGATCCACCACTGGCTGATTATCCAGGGACAGCGCAGTATGCGCGGACTGCGCATGAATACCCTCGGCTGGTTTGATTTTAAATCGGCGTGGTTTGCTCCGCCAGATCCTTAACGCCAGCTCTTGATTGCTGCCCGGCAACAAAATCACTACACTAACGCCGAACTCAACGGGGTGCCGCGCTCATGCGCGCGCTGAGAAAATACCCGTCGAACCTGATCCGGATAATGCCGGCGAAGGGATTTGAGGTTACCTCTCAAGTCCTTTGCCACTCTTTCACTGAGGTGCAAAGTGTTAAAAAAATATCTTCCGCTTTTACTCCTGTGCGCGGCGCCTGCTTTCGCCAAACCCGTTCTCACCGTCTATACCTACGACTCGTTCGCCGCCGACTGGGGGCCAGGCCCGGCGGTGAAAAAAGCGTTTGAAGCCGATTGCAACTGCGAGCTGAAACTGGTGGCGCTGGAGGATGGCGTTTCGCTGCTCAACCGCCTGCGGATGGAGGGGAAGAACAGCAAAGCCGATGTGGTGTTGGGGCTGGACAATAATCTGCTGGAAGCGGCCACGCAAACTAAACTTTTTGCCAAAAGCGGCGTGGCGAATGAAGCGGTCAAGGTGCCCGGCGGCTGGAAAAACGACACATTTGTGCCGTTCGATTACGGCTATTTCGCCTTTGTCTACAATAAAAGCAAGCTGAAAAATCCGCCGAAAAGCCTGAAAGAACTGGTCGAGAGCGATCAAAAATGGCGGGTAATTTATCAGGACCCGCGTACCAGTACGCCAGGGCTGGGGCTGTTACTGTGGATGCGCAAAGTCTATGGCGATAACGCGCCGCAGGCCTGGCAAAAACTGGCGGCCAAAACGGTGACGGTGACGAAAGGCTGGAGCGAGGCCTACGGTTTATTTCTGAAAGGTGAAAGCGATTTGGTGCTCAGTTACACCACCTCTCCGGCGTATCACATTATTGAAGAGAAGAAGGACAATTACGCCGCCGCGAACTTCAGCGAAGGCCATTACTTACAGGTAGAAGTCGCGGCGCGTACCGTCGCCAGTAAGCAGCCGGAACTGGCGGAGAAATTCCTCAAATTTATGGTTTCTCCGGCGTTTCAGAACGCCATACCCACCGGCAACTGGATGTACCCGGTAGCGGACGTCTCCCTACCAGCAGGGTTTGAATCATTGGCCAAACCCGCCACAACGCTGGAATTCACGCCGCAACAAGTGGCAGCACAACGCCAGGCATGGATTAGCGAATGGCAACGCGCCGTCAGCCGTTAATTCCCGGCTGGCTGATTCCGGGGCTGTGCGCCGCCGCGCTGATGATAACCGTCTCGCTGGCGGCCTTTCTGGCGCTTTGGCTGAACGCGCCGTCGGGCGCGTGGTCGACAATCTGGCGGGATAGCTATCTGTGGCATGTGGTGCGCTTCTCATTCTGGCAGGCGTTTCTGTCCGCAGTGCTGTCTGTGGTCCCGGCGGTTTTTCTCGCCCGCGCGCTTTATCGACGCCGTTTTCCTGGACGTCTGGCGCTGCTGCGTCTGTGCGCCATGACGCTGATTCTGCCGGTACTGGTTGCCGTGTTCGGCATTCTTAGCGTGTATGGCCGTCAGGGCTGGCTGGCCTCGCTGTGGCAGATGCTGGGGCTTCAGTGGACATTCTCCCCCTACGGCTTGCAGGGCATTTTACTGGCGCACGTCTTTTTTAACCTGCCAATGGCGAGCCGTTTGTTGCTGCAATCTTTGGAAAGCATTCCCGGCGAGCAGCGCCAGCTCGCCGCCCAGCTCGGTATGCGCGGCTGGCATTTTTTCCGTTTTGTCGAATGGCCGTGGCTGCGCCGCCAAATTCCGCCCGTCGCGGCGCTGATTTTTATGCTCTGCTTCGCCAGTTTCGCAACGGTTCTGTCGCTCGGCGGCGGCCCGCAGGCCACCACTATCGAACTGGCTATCTTTCAGGCGCTCAGTTATGACTACGATCCCGCCCGCGCGGCGATGCTGGCATTAATCCAGATGGTCTGCTGCCTGGCGCTGGTACTGCTTAGCCAACGGTTGAGCAAAGCGATTGCGCCGGGGATGACGCTGACGCAGGGCTGGCGCGATCCTGACGATCGTCTCCACAGCCGTCTGACTGACACCTTATTAATCGTGCTGGCGCTGCTGCTGCTGCTTCCGCCGCTGGTCGCCGTGGTGGTCGATGGCGTCAACCGCAGCCTGCCGGAGGTGCTGGCGCAACCCATTCTGTGGCAGGCTGTCTGGACATCGCTACGCATTGCGCTGGCGGCGGGCGTTCTGTGTGTGGTGCTGACCATGATGCTGCTGTGGAGTAGCCGCGCGCTACGCCAACGCCAGCAACTATTCGCCGGACAAACGCTGGAACTCAGCGGGATGTTGATCCTCGCGATGCCGGGGATCGTGCTGGCGACAGGCTTCTTTTTACTGCTCAATAACAGCGTTGGCTTACCGGAATCCGCCGACGGCATCGTGATTTTCACCAATGCGCTGATGGCAATCCCCTACGCGCTAAAAGTCCTGGAAAACCCAATGCGCGATATTACCGCCCGTTATGGAATGCTGTGCCAGTCATTGGGAATTGAAGGCTGGTCGCGGTTAAAGGTCGTGGAACTGCGGGCGCTGAAACGTCCGCTGGCGCAGGCGCTGGCGTTTGCCTGCGTACTTTCTATCGGTGATTTTGGCGTCGTTGCGCTTTTCGGCAATGACAATTTCCGCACGCTGCCGTTTTATCTGTATCAGCAGATCGGCTCCTACCGCAGCCAGGACGGCGCGGTGACCGCGCTGATACTGTTGCTGCTCTGTTTTACGTTATTTACCCTCATAGAGAAACTACCGGGCCGACATGCTAAAACTGATTGATATCACCTGGCTTTACCATCATTTGCCGATGCGTTTTACGCTGGCGATAGAACGCGGCGAGCAGGTGGCGATTCTTGGCCCCAGCGGCGCGGGGAAAAGCACGTTGTTGAATTTAATTGCCGGTTTTCTTGCGCCTGCCAGCGGTACGCTACTGATTGCCGGCGAAGATCATACGCTTACGCCGCCCTCACGCCGTCCGGTCTCAATGCTGTTTCAGGAGAATAATTTATTCAGCCACCTGAATGTGCAGCAAAATATCGGTCTGGGGCTAAACCCTGGGTTAACGCTCAACGCCAGCCAGCGGGAAAAACGGGACGCTATCGCACGTCAGATGGGCATTGAGAGTCTGATGGCGCGTTTGCCGGGCGAGCTGTCCGGCGGCCAGCGTCAGCGGGTAGCGCTGGCGCGCTGCCTGGTACGCGAACAGCCGGTACTGCTGCTGGATGAACCGTTCTCCGCGCTCGATCCCGCGCTGCGTCAGGAGATGCTGACGTTGGTCAGCGATATCTGCCGCGAGCGACAGCTCACGCTGTTGATGGTCTCGCACAGCGTGGAAGATGCGGCGCGAATTGCGCCCCGGTCAATCGTCGTGGCCGACGGGCGCATTGCGTGGCAAGGCAAAACAGACGAGCTACTAAGCGGTCAAGCCAGCGCCTCAGCGCTATTGGGCATCAAATCCCATATTTTGTAGGCCGGATAAGGCGAAGCTGCCATCCGGCAAAGGAATCGTTAGTAACCCACAACTTTGCGCAGAATATCGATATATACCGGCATCAGCGGGTGGCGAACCAGCACCACCAGCGCGACCACGCCGATCCCGAGCGTCAACGGCGCCAGATACAGCAAACGGCTGCGGGGGAAATACGCGGTTAAACGATCGACTGCCGCTTTGCCGCTGCGCCACAGCCGCCAGCATAGCCAGCCTCCGACCCACAGCAGCAACGCCGTCGCCAGCAGCAGCCATTTGAAATCTCCGCTCTGCATATCGGAAGGAATATCGATTGCCGCTCCCGCCAGAATGCCCGGCAGGAAATAAAACGGCGGCCACAGCAAACAGCCAATCAAGTTCGGCCCAATAAATTTCGCCACGGGAAGATCCAGCATCCCTGCCACCATCGGCACCAGCGGCCTCGTCGGACCGACGAAACGTCCGACCAGGATCGTGAACATACTGTGCTGATGCAGCGCATGTTCGGTTTTATCCAGCAGCGACTTGTTCTTTTTCATAAAAGACCAGCGGTGTAGCGGCTTTTTAAAGCGCCACCCCAGCCAGAACGAAATCCAGTCGCCCATCAGACAGCCGATAATACCCACCAGCCAGGCATGCCAAAAATTGAGCTCGCCGCTGCCGATAAGCGCGCCCAGCCCCGCCATCAGTACCGTGCCGGGTAAAATCAACCCCACCAGCGCCAGCGATTCCAGGAAGGCGACCAGCAACACGGCGATGAGCGAATACAGAGTGGATTGGGTGATAAAGTGTTCCAGCAGTGCTTGCATAGTGTGTCCGTCAGCGTGATGAAGCAGGGATTCTGCTTACCCCGTCCCCCTTCGTCAAGCCGTCAATTATCCGAATAGTTACGGCTTATGACATCTTTGTGGACACATCATTCACTTTTTATTCACATCCGGCCCTGAACTCGCTAGGACTTGCCCCGGTGCATTTTTTAAATACCCGCGAAAAATAGAGCTGATCGTCAAATCCAACATTGCGCCCAACGGTCGCTATCGGCATTCGCGTGGTGCTAAGCAGGAGTTTCGCCTGGCTGATACGCTGATCTTCGCGCCAACTTAATACGCTAATGCCTAACTGCTGGCGGAACAGATGCGATAACCGGGAGGGCGACAGGCAGACATGCTGGGCGACGCTGGCGATATCAAAATGACTGTCTGCCAGATGGTCGCTGATATACTGGCAGGCATCGCGCACACGGCTATCCATCGGCGGATGCAACGACTCATTAATTACCGCCATACGTCTGAGCAACAACTGCTCCAGCAGATTGATCGCCAGTAGCTCAGAATAGCGGCCTTCCCCTTGCCCGGCGCTGATGATCTGCCCGAACAGTTCGCTGAAATGCGGCTGGCGCGCCTCGTCCGGGCGGAAAAATCCTGTCTGGGCAAAGATTGTCGGCCAGGTCAGCCACTCCTGCCAGTAGGCGCGAGGCCGGAAATAAACCCACTGGTGATACCACTCGCTGGCGTCCGGATGCCGTCCATAGTGATGAATCTCGCCCGGCGGAAACAATAATATATCGCCAGGCCGACAGACAAACTGCTCGCCATTATTATTAATGACGCCCTCTCCGCGGATGGTCAGGTTAAGAATATATCCCTTCATGCCCAACGGACGATCGATAAAAAAATCCAGATATCCATTCGCTTCAATTGGCGTCAGCCCGGCGACCAGATGGGCATTAAATGAATATCCCGGCAATAGCGGATCATTTTGCGTTTCAGCCATGATTTCTCTACCCCCGATGTTCAGAGAAGAAACAAATTGTCCATATTGACCAGGACGACAGAGCTTCCGTCTCCGCAAGACCTTGCGCTTGATGAAAGCACGTATCAACCCCGCTTGTGAAAAGCGCTTTGTAACAAAAGCGTACAGTTCAGGCGATAAAATTAAGTAACAGAAGTGTCTATAACTATGGCTGGAATGTCCACATTGAATATTTGCACAGCGTCACACTTTGCAAAGCATTAGCATTTTTGTCCATAAGATTAGCGGATCCTGCCTGACGGTTTTTGCCACGACTCTCTACTGTTTCTCCATACCTGTTTTTCTGGATGGAGTAAGACGATGGCAATTGCAATTGGCCTCGATTTTGGCAGTGATTCAGTGCGCGCTCTGGCAGTGGACTGCGCCACCGGCGACGAGATCGCCACCAGCGTAGAGTGGTATCCGCGCTGGCAAGAAGGCCGTTATTGCGACGGCCCGAACAACCAGTTCCGTCATCATCCGCGTGACTACATGGAGTCAATGGAGGCCGCGCTGAAAGCCGTTCTGGCACAATTAAGCGCCGCGCAACGCGCAAATGTCGTTGGCATTGGCGTTGACAGCACCGGCTCTACGCCAGCGCCGATTGACGCCGACGGTAACGTCCTGGCGCTGCGTCCGGAGTTCGCCGAGAACCCGAATGCGATGTTTGTGCTGTGGAAAGATCACACCGCCGTGGAAGAGGCCGACGAAATCACTCGTCTGTGCCATAAGCCAGGCAAGGTCGACTACTCCCGCTATATTGGCGGCATTTACTCCAGCGAATGGTTCTGGGCGAAGATTCTGCACGTCACCCGCCAGGATAGCGCCGTCGCGCAGGCCGCCGTCTCGTGGATTGAACTGTGTGACTGGGTGCCGGCGCTGCTTTCGGGCACCACTCGCCCGCAGGATATCCGCCGTGGCCGCTGCAGCGCCGGGCACAAAACACTGTGGCATGAAAGCTGGGGCGGTCTGCCGCCCGCGAGCTTCTTTGATGAACTCGATCCGTGCATTAACCGTCATCTGCGCTACCCGTTATTTAGCGAAACCTTCACCGCCGATCTGCCCGTGAGCACCCTGTGCGCCGAATGGGCGCAGCGCCTCGGCTTGCCGGAAAGCGTGGTGATTTCCGGCGGCGCGTTCGACTGTCACATGGGCGCGGTCGGCGCGGGCGCACAGCCCAATACGCTGGTAAAAGTCATCGGCACGTCTACCTGCGACATTCTGATTGCGGATAAACAGAGCGTCGGGGATCGCGCCGTGAAAGGCATTTGCGGTCAGGTTGACGGCAGCGTGGTGCCGAACTTTATCGGTCTGGAAGCGGGCCAGTCCGCTTTCGGCGACATCTACGCCTGGTTTAGCCGCGTGTTGAGCTGGCCGCTGGAACAACTTGCCGCGCAGCACCCGGAACTGAAAACCCAGATTAACGCCAGCCAGAAGCAGCTACTGCCAGCGCTCACCAACGCCTGGGCGAAAAATCCGTCCCTGGATCACCTGCCGGTGGTGCTCGACTGGTTTAACGGTCGCCGCACGCCAAACGCTAATCAGCGTCTGAAAGGCGTCATTACCGATCTCAATCTCGCCACCGACGCGCCAGCGCTGTTTGGCGGTCTGGTAGCTTCGACCGCCTTCGGCGCGCGCGCCATTCAGGAGTGTTTTACCGAGCAGGGTATCGCGGTCAATAACGTGATGGCGCTTGGCGGCATCGCCCGTAAAAATCAGGTCATTATGCAGGTCTGCTGCGACGTACTGAATCGTCCGTTGCAGATCGTCGCTTCCGACCAGTGTTGCGCATTAGGCGCCGCTATCTTTGCCGCCGTCGCTGCGAAAGTCCATGCCGATATTCCTGCCGCCCAGCAAAGCATGGCAAGCGCGGTAGAACGCACTCTGCGTCCCCGCCCTGAACAGGCGCAACGCCTCGAACAGCTTTACCGCCGCTACCAGCAGTGGGCGCTAAGCGCAGAACAACATTATCTTCCGACTGCCGCGCCGGCGCCAACGACCCCGGCCAATCAGGCAATCCTGACTCATTAAGGACACGACAATGACGATTTTTGATAATTATGAAGTATGGTTTGTGATTGGCAGCCAGCATTTGTATGGCGCAGAAACCCTGCGTCAGGTCACCCAACATGCCGAGCATGTGGTCAACGCGCTGAATACCGAAGCCAAACTGCCATGTAAACTGGTATTAAAACCGCTGGGCACCTCGCCGGATGAGATTACCGCCATTTGTCGTGACGCCAATTATGACGATCGCTGCGCAGGGCTGGTGGTCTGGCTGCACACCTTCTCCCCGGCCAAAATGTGGATCAACGGGCTGAGTATCCTTAACAAACCACTACTGCAATTCCATACCCAATTTAACGCCGCCCTGCCGTGGGACAGCATCGATATGGACTTTATGAACCTGAACCAGACTGCGCACGGCGGCCGCGAGTTCGGTTTTATCGGCGCGCGGATGCACCAGCAGCACGCGGTCGTCACTGGCCACTGGCAGGATAAAGAGGCCCATACGCGTATCGGCGCCTGGATGCGCCAGGCGGTCTCTAAACAGGATACCCGCCAGCTAAAAGTCTGCCGCTTCGGCGACAATATGCGTGAAGTCGCAGTGACTGACGGTGATAAAGTGGCCGCGCAAATCAAATTTGGCTTTTCGGTCAATACCTGGGCGGTCGGCGATCTGGTGCAGGTGGTGAATTCTATCGGCGACGGCGATATCAACGCTCTGATTGACGAGTATGAAAGCAGCTATACCCTGACGCCCGCCACCCAAATCCACGGCGATAAACGCCAGAACGTGCGGGAGGCGGCGCGTATTGAACTCGGTATGAAGCGTTTCCTGGAACAGGGCGGCTTCCACGCCTTTACGACGACATTTGAAGATTTGCACGGCCTGAAACAACTCCCGGGTCTGGCCGTACAGCGTCTTATGCAACAGGGCTACGGCTTTGCGGGCGAAGGCGACTGGAAAACCGCCGCTCTGCTTCGCATTATGAAAGTGATGTCAACCGGTCTGCAGGGCGGCACCTCATTTATGGAGGATTACACCTACCACTTCGAGAAAGGCAACGATCTGGTGCTCGGCTCGCACATGCTGGAGGTGTGTCCGTCCATCGCGGTGGAAGAGAAACCGATCCTCGACGTCCAGCACCTCGGCATTGGCGGCAAGGAAGATCCGGCGCGTTTGATTTTCAATACCCAAACCGGCCCGGCGATCGTCGCCAGCCTGATCGACCTCGGCGATCGTTATCGCCTGCTGGTCAACTGCATTGACACCGTAAAAACGCCGCACTCCCTGCCGAAACTGCCGGTGGCTAACGCGCTGTGGAAGGCGCAGCCGGATCTGCCGACCGCCTCCGAAGCGTGGATTCTGGCTGGCGGCGCGCACCATACCGTCTTCAGCCACGCGCTGGATCTGAACGATATGCGCCAGTTTGCAGAAATACACGATATCGAAATCGCGGTAATTGATAACGATACCCGTCTGCCGGCCTTTAAGGACGCGCTGCGCTGGAACGAGGTGTATTACGGTTTAAAACGCTAAAAGTGGAGTCTGAATGCCCGGTGGCACTGCGTTTACCGGGCCTACGGTCCTGTAGGCCGAATAAGGCATTTGTGTCGCCATCCGGCACACCGTCGCTCGTAGGCCGGATAAGCGAAGCGCCATCCGGCAGGGAGAAAACAATGTTAGAAGATCTCAAACGCCAGGTATTGGAAGCCAATCTGGCGCTGCCAAAACACAACCTGGTCACCCTTACCTGGGGTAACGTCAGCGCCGTCGATCGCGAACGCGGCGTACTGGTGATTAAGCCGTCCGGCGTCGATTATAGCGTCATGACCGCTGACGATATGGTGGTGGTCAGCCTGGAGACCGGTGAAGTCGTTGAAGGTCATAAGAAACCGTCGTCCGATACGCCAACCCACCGTCTGTTGTACCAGGCATTTCAGACTATCGGCGGCATCGTACACACCCATTCGCGCCACGCGACTATCTGGGCGCAGACGGGTCAGCCGATTCCGGCGACGGGAACCACCCATGCTGACTATTTCTACGGTACGATTCCCTGCACTCGCAAAATGACCGAGGCGGAAATTAATGGCGAGTATGAATGGGAAACGGGCAATGTCATTGTTGAAGCCTTTGAAAAAAAAGGCATTGACGCCGCTCAAATGCCCGGCGTGCTTGTCCATTCGCACGGCCCGTTTGCCTGGGGTAAAAATGCCGAGGATGCAGTGCATAACGCCATCGTGCTGGAAGAAGTGGCCTATATGGGGATCTTCTGCCGCCAGCTTGCGCCGCAGTTGCCCGACATGCAGCAATCCCTGCTGGATAAACACTATCTACGCAAACATGGCGCAAAAGCCTATTACGGGCAGTAATGCCTCTAAAAACGCGTCCCATGGGGGGCGCGTTGATGAGTCTGGTCGGTGATATATTCAGCAAATGCGCTTTGATAGACGTAATGATCAGAACTCACATATTCAATAATATTATCATAATGTCCCTGCCACGCTTTTCCTTCCAGCGCATGGAAGAAAATATAATCTTCGATTGTTGACTGCCAGCGTTGCCCATTTAACAGATAATTAATAATGGTATCCCGATGTCCGTTTTTTCTGTCGTGTCCTTGCCAGTGAAAAAAAGCATTGCCGTTTTCAATAATCTCGGTACGCCAAATTTGTTCTGTCCATGTTTTATACTCAAAAAATCGACTCACGGTTTTTATGGAAGGGTTAGCGCGTTGAGTATTGACGAAAAGATAACGGTCGCTCCCTACCAGACGCGCCTGCATACTCACATTCATAAAAGATCATTCCCGAATACCACAAATTTTGATAAAAACACCCGCACCCGAAAGTCAAAATAAAATTATATTCTAAAATAAAAATTAAATTATGCAGAGAGTTCCCGACGAATTCGCACTGTAATCCATTTTTATTTAACCATAGCGGCCAATTGGAATATTATATTTCTACCTGACGGTGCGGATGTTCCAAATGAAATTGTTACACTTTTCATTAAGTAAAACAAACAAAAAATATCGCTTTTTTGTTAATCCGAGAAATAAGTAACAGATTCGAACAAGCGCCTTTCTGAAAAATACTTAATGTATGAAAACAGACTTGACACAAAACGGCTAATACATGGGTAAAAACTGTAAATAAACATGATTCAAAATTAGCAGTTATAGGATAATTATATCTGCTGTATATACCGGCATCATTATATTGATAAATATACGTCAGCAAAAATATCTGACGCTAAAAGCCATTTTATCGTTAAAATATCCATTACACCCGTCACGGGGAACGAACTCATTCATGAAATATCGCTACATCATCAGAATCGCGGCAGGCATAATTCTCATTATGGCTACGGTGTTTATCCATAATGCCATCGCTATTTATCAGTTCAGTCAGCAAAACCAGACGCGCATAGCTGACTGCGCGATTGTCGCAGGAGCAGGCGTTAGCGGAAAAACGCCTTCTCCCGTTTTTCAGGCCAGACTGGATCATGCCATCTGGCTTTACCAACAACACATTGTCCGCGCGTTGGTATTAACCGGCGGCTACGGCGCTGGCGCAACGGTTTCCGACGCGGCGATAGCCCGTCAATACGTTCTGGAAAAAGGGATTCCGGCTAAGGCGATTTTTATTGAAGAGCGCTCTACCGTGACGCGCGAAAATATTCGTTACGCAAAACAGATACTGCGACAACAACAATGGCGCACAGCGTTACTGGTCAGCGATCCGCTGCATATGCTGCGTCTGAAAACTATCGCTCAGGATAATGGTATCGATAGCCGCTCATCACCCACGCGATCCACCCGCTATAAATCCTGGTGGGCGCAAACCCGCTTCTTACTGCGAGAAACTTTTTATTACAGCGGATATCGGCTTTTACGTTATATGCCTGTACAAAATAACAGTATTACCCCCTAAAACAGGTTATAATTAGCGTGAATTTTTTAGACAGGTAATCATCGTGGCGCAGGCAGGTTTCATTTTAACCCGGCACTGGCGGGATACGCCGCAAGGGACGGAGGTCTCTTTCTGGCTGGCGACAGACAACGGCCCTGTGCAGGCGACGCTGGCACCGCAAGAGTCCGTGGCGTTTATTCCGACCAGCCAGACCTCCCGCGCAGCCTCGCTGCTACAGGCGGAAAAAGACTATCGCCTGACGCCGCTCCAGCTGCGAGACTTTCATCGTCAGCCGGTATCCGGTCTGTATTGCCGTACTCACCGCCAGCTTATGCGGATGGAGAAACTGCTGCGCGAAAACGGCGTCACCGTTTATGAAGCGGATGTACGCCCGCCGGAACGTTACCTGATGGAGCGTTTTATTACGTCGCCCGTTTGGGTAGACGGCGAGATGCGCAACGGCGTTATCCGCAATGCGCGTCTTAAACCCCACCCCGACTATCGACCGCCGCTAAAATGGGTCTCGCTGGATATCGAAACCACGCGACACGGCGAACTGTATTGCATTGGTCTGGAAGGATGCGGCCAGCGTACCGTTTATATGCTGGGTCCGGCGAATGGCGATGACCGCCAACTGGACTTCGAGCTTGTGTATGTCGCCAGCCGCCCGCAGTTGCTGGAAAAACTCAACGCCTGGTTTGCCGAACATGATCCTGACGTCATCATCGGCTGGAACGTGGTGCAGTTCGACCTGCGTATGCTGCAAAAACATGCCGAACGCTACCGTATCCCTTTACGGCTGGGGCGAGACAATAGCGAACTGGAGTGGCGCGAACATGGCTTCAAAAACGGCGTTTTTTTCGCCCAGGCCAGAGGGCGAGTCATTATCGATGGTATCGACGCGCTTAAATCCGCGTTCTGGAATTTTTCGTCTTTTTCGCTGGAAGCCGTCTCGCAGGAACTGCTCGGCGAAGGAAAATCCATTGATAATCCCTGGGATCGTATGGATGAGATCGATCGCCGCTTTGCCCAGGATAAACCCGCCCTCGCCACCTACAACCTGAAAGACTGCGAGCTGGTCACGCGCATTTTCCATAAAACCGAGATCATGCCGTTTTTGCTGGAACGCGCGACGATCAACGGTCTGCCGGTCGATCGCCACGGCGGTTCGGTCACCGCATTCGGGCATCTTTACTTTCCGCGAATGCACCGCGCCGGCTATGTCGCGCCCAATCTCGGCGAAGTGCCGCCGCTGGCAAGTCCCGGCGGCTACGTAATGGATTCACAACCCGGATTATACGATTCAGTACTGGTGCTGGATTATAAAAGCCTGTACCCGTCGATTATCCGCACGTTTTTGATTGATCCCGTCGGGCTGGTCGAAGGCATGGCGCAGCCGGATCCGGAACACAGTACCGAAGGTTTCCTTGACGCCTGGTTTTCACGAGAAAAGCACTGCCTGCCGGAAATTGTTAGCCAAATCTGGCACGGGCGCGATGAAGCCAAACGTCAGGGCAATAAACCGCTCTCGCAGGCGCTTAAAATCATTATGAACGCCTTTTATGGCGTACTCGGCACCACGGCCTGTCGCTTTTTCGATCCCCGTCTGGCGTCGTCAATCACCATGCGCGGTCATGCGATTATGCGCCAGACCAAAGCGCTGATTGAGGCGCAGGGTTATGACGTGATCTATGGCGATACCGATTCCACTTTCGTCTGGCTCCGGCGCGCGCATTCAGAAGCCGACGCGGCGGAAATCGGGCACAGGCTGGTGCGTCACGTGAACGAATGGTGGGCGCAGACGTTACAACAGCAAAATTTGACCAGCGCGCTGGAACTGGAGTTTGAAACCCACTTTTGCCGTTTTCTGATGCCGACCATCCGCGGCGCGGATACTGGCAGTAAAAAACGCTACGCGGGCCTGATTCAGGAAGGCGACAGCCAGCGCATGGTATTTAAAGGTCTGGAAACGGTGCGGACCGACTGGACGCCGCTGGCGCAGCGCTTTCAACAGGAGCTGTATCTGCGCGTTTTTCGCAATGAACCTTATCAAGACTATGTGCGCGAGACTATCGATAAACTGATGGCGGGCGAACTGGACGCGCAGTTGGTTTATCGTAAGCGTCTGCGTCGCCCTTTACATGAGTACCAACGTAACGTTCCGCCGCACGTTCGCGCCGCCCGGCTGGCGGATGAACAAAACCTGAAGCAGGGTCGTCCGGCGCAGTATCAGAATCGCGGCGCCATAAAATATGTCTGGACTGTTAACGGCCCCGAGCCCGTGGATTACCAGCAGTCGCCGCTGGATTACGAACACTATCTTACCCGCCAGCTACAACCCGTGGCGGAAGGAATTCTTCCCTTCGTTGAAGATAATTTTGCTACACTACTGACCGGGCAACTGGGGTTATTTTGACGCGTGACGAAAGCGCCGCCTTCCAGTACCATAGCGCCCTTTCCATTCCTGGACCTAATTAACGCCACTACCACATTAGCCTGGTAGCGGGGTCGTATACTCGCAATTATCCAGTGCTGTCGCCTGGGAATGGCGAGTAATGCCTGCAATTAAAGATATAGAGCCGAACACATATGCCTTTTACACTTGGTCAACGCTGGATCAGCGATACAGAAAGCGAGCTGGGACTTGGAACCGTTGTTGCGATGGATGCGCGAACCGTCACCTTACTTTTCCCGTCCACGGGGGAAAACCGCCTGTATGCGCGCAGTGATTCTCCCGTGACCCGCGTCATGTTCAACCCTGGCGATACGATTACAAGCCATGAAGGCTGGCAGCTACATATCGATGAAGTAAAAGAAGAAAATGGCCTGCTTGTTTATGTCGGCACCCGCCTGGATACCGAAGAGACCAATGTGACGTTGCGCGAGGTTCTGCTCGACAGCAAGTTGGTTTTCAGTAAGCCCCAGGATCGTCTGTTCGCCGGTCAAATCGATCGAATGGATCGGTTCGCGCTGCGCTATCGCGCCCGTAAATTTCAGAGCGAGCAGTACCGGATGCCATACAGCGGCCTGCGCGGCCAGCGGACCAACCTGATCCCGCATCAGCTTAATATCGCTCATGATGTGGGTCGTCGCCACGCGCCGCGCGTACTGCTGGCGGATGAAGTGGGCTTAGGTAAAACCATTGAAGCCGGGATGATTCTGCATCAACAGTTATTATCCGGCGCGGCGGAACGCGTATTGATCATTGTTCCGGAAACCCTGCAACACCAGTGGCTGGTAGAAATGCTGCGCCGTTTCAACCTGCGCTTCGCGCTGTTCGATGACGAACGCTATACCGAAGCGCAGCACGACGCGTATAACCCGTTTGAAACCGAACAACTGGTGATCTGTTCGCTGGATTTCGCCCGCCGTAATAAGCAGCGTCTGGAACATTTGTGCGACGCCGAGTGGGATTTGCTGGTGGTCGACGAAGCGCATCATCTGGTGTGGAGTACCGATGCGCCGAGCCGTGAATATATGGCCATTGAACAGTTAGCTGAACGCGTACCGGGCGTGCTGCTGCTGACCGCCACGCCAGAACAGCTGGGGATGGAAAGCCATTTCGCCCGTCTGCGCCTGCTCGATCCGAACCGTTTCCACGATTTCGAACAGTTTGTCGAAGAACAGAAAAACTACCGTCCTGTCGCCGATGCGGTGGCCATGCTGCTGGCGGGCAATAAACTCAGCAACGACGAACTGAACAGGCTGGGCGATCTGATCGGCGAACAGGATATTGAACCGCTGTTGCAGGCCGCTAATAGCGATCGCGACGACGCGCAGGCCGCCCGTGATGAGCTGGTGTCGATGCTGATGGATCGCCACGGCACCAGCCGCGTTCTGTTCCGCAACACCCGTAACGGCGTCAAGGGGTTCCCGAAACGTGAACTGCATACGGTAAAACTGCCGCTGCCGACCCAGTATCAGACCGCCATTAAGGTCTCCGGCATTATGGGCGCGCGTAAAAGCGCGGAAGATCGCGCCCGCGATATGCTCTATCCGGAACAAATTTATCAGGAGTTCGAAGGCGATACCGGCACCTGGTGGAACTTCGACCCACGCGTTGAGTGGCTAATGGGCTATCTGACCAGCCATCGTTCGCAAAAAGTGCTGGTGATCTGCGCCAAGGCGACCACCGCGTTACAGCTGGAACAGGTGCTGCGCGAACGCGAAGGCATCCGCGCCGCCGTGTTCCATGAGGGCATGTCGATTATCGAACGCGACCGCGCCGCCGCCTGGTTCGCCGAAGAAGATACCGGCGCGCAGGTGCTGTTATGTTCCGAAATCGGCTCCGAAGGACGTAACTTCCAGTTTGCCAGCAATCTGGTGATGTTCGACTTGCCGTTTAACCCGGATCTGCTGGAACAGCGTATTGGTCGTCTGGATCGTATCGGCCAGGCGCATGATATCCAGATCCACGTCCCGTACCTGGAAAAAACCGCCCAGTCGGTGCTGGTTCGCTGGTATCACGAAGGGCTGGACGCCTTTGAGCACACCTGCCCAACCGGTCGCGCGATTTATGATTCAGCCTACGCCAGTCTGATTAACTATCTGGCCGCGCCTGAAGAAACCGACGGGTTTGACGATCTGATCAAATCCTGCCGCGAACAACATGAAGCGCTAAAAGCCCAGTTAGAACAGGGCCGCGACCGCCTGCTGGAGATCCACTCCAACGGTGGTGAAAAAGCCCAACAGCTTGCACAAAGCATTGAAGAACAGGACGACGACACCAACCTGATCGCGTTCGCCATGAACCTGTTCGATATCGTCGGCATTAACCAGGACGATCGCGGCGACAACCTGATCGTGCTGACGCCGTCCGACCACATGTTGGTGCCGGATTTCCCCGGCCTGCCGGAAGACGGCTGTACTATCACGTTTGAACGTGACGTAGCCCTGTCTCGCGAAGATGCGCAGTTTATTACCTGGGAACATCCGCTCATCCGTAACGGACTGGATCTGATCCTCTCCGGCGATACCGGCAGCAGCACCATTTCGCTGTTGAAAAATAAAGCGCTGCCCGTCGGCACGCTGCTGGTCGAACTGGTTTACGTCGTGGAAGCGCAGGCGCCGAAACAGCTACAACTGAACCGCTTCCTGCCGCCGACGCCGGTACGTATGCTGTTAGATAAAAACGGCAACAATCTGGCCGCCCAGGTCGAGTTTGAAACCTTCAACCGTCAGCTCAGCGCCGTGAATCGCCACACCGGCAGCAAACTGGTTAACGCCGTGCAACAGGACGTCCACGCCATTTTGCAACTGGGCGAGACGCAGATTGAAAAGTCCGCCAGAGCGCTGATTGATAACGCGCGTCGCGAGGCGGATGAAAAACTGTCCGGGGAACTGTCGCGTCTGGAAGCGCTGCGCGCCGTCAACCCGAACATCCGCGACGACGAACTTGCCGCTATCGACAGCAACCGTCAGCAGGTGCTGGAAAGCCTGAATCAGGCAGGCTGGCGTCTGGACGCGCTGCGTCTTATCGTCGTCACGCACCAATAACGGAGCCGTACATGGGGATGGAAAACTACAATCCGCCGCAGGAACCCTGGCTGGTTATCCTGTATCAGGATGAGCACATTATGGTGGTCAATAAGCCCAGCGGCCTGTTGTCCGTGCCGGGGCGTCTGGAAGCGCACAAAGACAGCATTATGACGCGTATCCAGCGCGACTACCCGCAGGCAGAATCGGTGCATCGTCTGGATATGGCCACCAGCGGCGTGATTGTAGTGGCGCTGACCAAAGCCGCGGAGCGGGAGCTAAAACGCCAGTTCCGCGAACGTGAGCCGAAAAAGCAGTATGTGGCGCGCGTATGGGGGCATCCCTCCCCGGCGGAAGGACTGGTCGACTTACCGCTCATCTGCGACTGGCCGAACCGGCCAAAGCAGAAAGTGTGTTATGAAACCGGCAAACCGGCGCAAACGGAATATAACGTGGTGGAGTTTGCGGCGGATAATACCGCCCGCGTGGTGCTCAAGCCGATCACCGGACGTTCGCATCAGCTTCGTGTGCATATGCTGGCGTTAGGCCACCCGATTTTAGGCGATCGGTTTTACGCCTCGCCGGAAGCGTTGTCACTGGCGCCGCGTTTGCAGTTACACGCCGAAATGCTGACCATTACCCATCCCGCTTACGGCACCAACATGACGTTTAAAGTCCCGGCAGATTTTTAAATTCGGAGCCAATTTATGCCGGGGCGCTTCGCTTGCCCGGCCTACATTCATTAACGTAGGCCGGATAAGGCGCTAGCCGCATCCGGCAATTCAATCACTTGAAGCCTTTCTGTTCTTTGATTAGCTCATACGCTTTCTGAATTTCCTGCGCTTTTTGCTTCGCCATCTCCATCATTTCCGGCGGTAAACCTTTCGCGACCAGTTTGTCCGGATGATGCTCGCTCATCAGTTTGCGATAAGCGCGTTTAATGGTGGTTGCATCGTCGGTGGTTTTAACCCCCAGCACATTACAGGCATCTTCCAGCGTCGGGCCGCGCTGCGCCTGCTGCCAGCCGCCGCCGGACTGTTGATGATAACCGCCGCCAAACTGCGCGCCGCCCTGCATCATGCGCAGAAACTGATCGAACTGTACGCGGGAAATACCTAACTCTTCCGCAATCACATACAGCACTTCCCGCTCATTAGGGTGTAGCGAGCCATCGGCAAACGCCGCCTGGATCTGAATTTCCAGAAACATCCGGATCAGATCAAAACGCCCGAAGCAGACGCTACGAAACTGCCGCATCTTTTCACGTAATGGGTAATTATCCGCTTTTCCGACCCGAAAGGCGTTCTGCGCGGCAGTACGTGAATCGCCGTGTAAATTCATACGATCCATCAACTGACTGGCGATATGAATATCCGCTTCCGTCACCCGTCCTTTTGATTTGGTTAAGTGGCCCATCACCTCAAAGGTGGTGGCAAAAAACAGCGCCTGCCGTTCCCGCTGGTTGGCAAACCACGCCATTTTTCGGCTGCGGGCTTTGTCGAACATATGGCCCACCAGCAGACCCAGGACCACGCCCCAAAAGCCGCCGCCCATCATCAGGGCTACGGCGACGCCAATTATCTTTCCCCAGTACTGCATAGACTCCCCAAAACGTTACGCTATCGGTGAGGCTATCTCCCACAAAATAAGGTGCTTTTCTGCGAATGAAGGCTACGGTCAATTGTGGGACATCGCCTATAATTTGCATTATCATACCTGTCATTCAATGCCGTGCCTAACACCACAGACGCTAAACGGCAGGATTAACACTGGCGCAGCGAAGATGAGTAAGTTAGGCTGTGACCGTTTGTCACGCGCAACGCTACCGATGATGGAACAATAAATACAACGTATGAAAAAACGTATTCCCACTCTTCTGGCCACCATGATCGCCAGCGCCCTTTATAGTCATCAGGGGCTGGCAGCCGATCTCGCCTCACAGTGTATGTTGGGCGTGCCGAGCTACGATCGTCCTCTGGTAAAAGGCGATACCAACGATCTGCCGGTTACTATCAATGCCGATAACGCTAAAGGTAACTACCCGGACGATGCCGTTTTTACCGGCAACGTGGACATTATGCAGGGGAATAGCCGCCTGCAAGCGGATGAAGTGCAGCTTCATCAGAAGCAGGCGGAAGGTCAGCCGGAACCTGTACGCACCGTCGATGCGCTGGGTAATGTGCATTATGATGACAATCAGGTCATCCTTAAAGGGCCGAAGGGCTGGGCGAACCTGAACACCAAAGACACGAACGTCTGGGAAGGCGATTACCAGATGGTGGGCCGTCAGGGGCGCGGTAAAGCCGATCTCATGAAGCAGCGCGGCGAAAACCGCTATACCATTCTGGAAAACGGCAGCTTTACCTCCTGTCTGCCTGGCTCCGATACCTGGAGCGTGGTGGGGAGTGAAGTCATCCATGACCGCGAAGAACAGGTTGCGGAGATCTGGAACGCCCGGTTTAAAGTAGGTCCGGTTCCGATCTTTTATAGCCCCTATTTACAGCTACCCGTCGGTGACAAGCGTCGCTCAGGTTTCCTGATCCCGAACGCGAAATACACGACCAAGAACTATTTCGAGTTCTACTTACCGTATTACTGGAACATCGCGCCCAATATGGACGCCACCATCACCCCGCACTATATGCACCGCCGCGGCAATATTATGTGGGAGAACGAATTCCGTTATCTCACGCAGGCAGGCGAGGGAGTGATGGAATTAGATTATCTGCCTTCTGATAAAGTCTACGAGGACGATCACCCCAAAGAGGGCGATAAGCACCGCTGGTTATTCTACTGGCAGCACTCAGGCGTGATGGATCAGGTGTGGCGTTTTAACGTCGATTACACCAAAGTCAGCGACTCCAGCTACTTTAACGATTTCGACAGTAAGTACGGTTCCAGTACCGACGGCTACGCAACGCAGAAATTCAGCGTCGGCTACGCCGTACAAAACTTTGACGCTACGGTGTCGACCAAACAATTCCAGGTCTTTAACGATCAAAACACCAGCAGCTATTCAGCGGAGCCGCAGTTAGACGTTAACTACTACCATAACGATCTCGGCCCGTTTGATACCCGGATTTACGGCCAGGCGGTGCACTTTGTTAACACCAAAGACAATATGCCGGAAGCAACCCGCGTCCACCTGGAGCCAACCATCAATTTGCCGCTCTCCAACCGCTGGGGCAGCCTGAACACCGAAGCGAAGCTGATGGCGACGCACTATCAGCAAACGAATCTGGACAGCTATAACAGCGATCCAAACAATAAAAATAAGCTGGAAGATTCGGTTAACCGCGTCATGCCGCAGTTTAAAGTCGACGGTAAGCTCATCTTCGAACGCGATATGGCGATGCTGGCGCCGGGGTATACCCAGACGCTGGAACCACGCGTGCAGTACCTGTATGTGCCGTACCGCGACCAGAGCGGCATCTATAACTACGATTCTTCTTTGCTGCAATCCGACTATAACGGCCTGTTCCGCGACCGCACTTATGGCGGTCTCGACCGTATTGCTTCCGCCAACCAGGTCACGACCGGCGTCACAACACGCATTTATGATGATGCCGCCGTTGAACGTTTTAACGTTTCTGTTGGTCAAATCTACTATTTCACGGAGTCTCGCACCGGCGATGACAACATTAAATGGGAGAATGACGACAAAACCGGTTCGCTGGTTTGGGCAGGCGACACTTACTGGCGTATTTCAGAACGCTGGGGGCTGCGTAGCGGAGTGCAGTACGATACCCGTCTGGATAGCGTCGCTACCAGCAGCAGCAGCCTCGAATACCGTCGGGATCAGGATCGTCTGGTACAGTTGAACTACCGCTATGCCAGCCCGGAATATATTCAGGCTACGTTGCCTTCGTATTATTCCACGGCAGAGCAGTATAAAAACGGCATCAACCAGGTGGGCGCGGTGGCAAGTTGGCCGATTGCCGATCGCTGGTCGATTGTCGGCGCGTACTACTTCGATACCAATTCGAGCAAACCTGCAGACCAGATGCTCGGCTTGCAGTACAACTCTTGCTGCTATGCGATCCGCGTCGGATACGAACGTAAGCTGAACGGTTGGGATAACGATAAACAACACGCGATTTATGATAACGCGATTGGCTTCAACATTGAGCTGCGCGGTTTGAGCTCTAACTACGGCCTCGGCACGCAAGAAATGTTGCGTTCGAACATTCTGCCGTACCAAAGCTCTATGTAATCTGATTGATTTACAACGTAATCCGCATTGCGGTTAATTGAAATGGAAAAAGTATGAAGAACTGGAAAACGCTGCTTCTCGGTATCGCCATGATCGCGAATACCAGTTTCGCTGCCCCCCAGGTAGTCGATAAAGTCGCAGCCGTCGTCAATAATGGCGTCGTGCTGGAAAGCGACGTTGATGGCTTAATGCAATCAGTCAAACTCAACGCGGGTCAGGCAGGTCAGCAGCTTCCGGACGACGCCACGCTGCGTCACCAGATCCTGGAACGTTTGATTATGGATCAAATTATCCTGCAGATGGGTCAGAAGATGGGGGTGAAGATCACGGATGAGCAGTTGGATCAGGCCATCGCCAACATCGCCAAACAAAACAATATGACGATGGATCAGATGCGCAGCCGTCTGGCTTACGATGGACTGAACTATTCAACCTACCGTAACCAGATTCGTAAAGAGATGATTATCTCTGAAGTGCGCAACAACGAGGTTCGTCGCCGTATCACCGTTTTGCCGCAAGAAGTTGACGCGCTGGCAAAACAGATTGGCACCCAAAACGACGCCAGCACCGAGCTGAACCTGAGCCATATCCTGATTGCTCTGCCGGAAAACCCAACCTCCGAGCAGGTTAACGACGCACAGCGCCAGGCGGAAAGCATTGTTGAAGAAGCGCGTAACGGCGCAGATTTCGGCAAACTGGCGATTACCTACTCTGCCGACCAGCAGGCGTTAAAAGGCGGTCAGATGGGCTGGGGCCGTATCCAGGAGCTGCCGGGGATTTTCGCCCAGGCGCTGAGCACCGCGAAGAAAGGCGACATTGTCGGCCCGATTCGCTCCGGCGTCGGCTTCCACATTCTGAAAGTAAATGACCTGCGCGGTCAGAGCCAGAGTATCTCCGTGACCGAAGTTCACGCTCGTCACATTCTGCTTAAGCCGTCGCCGATCATGAACGATCAGCAGGCGCGCCTGAAGCTGGAAGAAATCGCGGCTGACATTAAGAGTGGTAAAACCACCTTTGCCGCTGCGGCGAAAGAGTACTCTCAGGACCCGGGCTCCGCTAACCAGGGCGGTGATTTGGGTTGGGCTACGCCAGATATTTTCGATCCGGCGTTCCGCGACGCGCTGACGAAGCTGCATAAAGGCCAAATAAGCGCGCCGGTACACTCCTCTTTCGGCTGGCATCTGATCGAATTGCTGGATACGCGTAAGGTAGACAAAACCGATGCGGCGCAGAAAGATCGCGCTTATCGTATGCTGATGAACCGTAAGTTCTCAGAAGAAGCGGCGACCTGGATGCAAGAACAGCGCGCCAGCGCTTACGTTAAGATTTTGAGTAACTAATGAGCAGTGCGCAACGCGTTGTTATCACTCCCGGCGAACCCGCCGGGATTGGCCCCGATCTTGTCGTTCAACTGGCGCAACGCGCGTGGCCGATTGAACTGGTCGTCTGTGCGGACGGCGCGCTCCTGACGGAGCGGGCCGCCATGCTCGGCCTGCCCCTCTCGCTTCTCCCTTACTCGCCTGATGTCCCCGCTGCGCCGCAGCCCGCGGGAACGCTGACCCTATTGCCGGTCTCGCTGCGCGCGCCTGCCATCCCCGGTCAGTTGACGGTAGAAAATGGCCCCTACGTGGTAGAGACGCTGGCGCGAGCGTGTGATGGCTGTCTGAACGGTGAATTTGCCGCGCTGATCACAGGCCCCGTGCACAAAGGCGTTATTAACGACGCAGGCATTCCGTTTACCGGTCATACCGAGTTTTTCGAAGAGCGTTCGCAGGCGAAAAAAGTCGTGATGATGCTGGCAACCGAAGAACTTCGCGTGGCGCTGGCGACCACGCATCTGCCGCTACGGGCGATTGCAGACGCCATCACCCCTGCGCTTTTGCACGAAGTGATTGCTATTTTGCATCACGATTTGCGGACCAAATTTGGTATTGCCGAACCGCGCATTCTTGTCTGTGGCCTGAATCCGCACGCGGGCGAAGGCGGTCATATGGGCACGGAAGAGATAGACACCATCATTCCGGTGCTCGACGAGCTGCGGGCGCAGGGGATGAAACTCAACGGGCCGCTACCTGCTGATACGCTGTTTCAGCCCAAATATCTCGATAATGCCGACGCGGTGCTGGCAATGTACCACGATCAGGGCCTGCCCGTGCTAAAATACCAGGGATTCGGTCGGGGAGTGAATATTACGCTCGGCCTACCTTTTATTCGAACCTCCGTTGACCACGGCACCGCGCTTGAACTGGCGGGCCGTGGAAAAGCGGATGTCGGCAGTTTTATTACGGCGCTTAATCTCGCCATCAAAATGATTGTTAATACCCAATGAATAATCGAGTCCATCAGGGCCATTTAGCCCGTAAACGCTTCGGGCAAAACTTTCTCAACGATCGGTTTGTGATCGACAGTATTGTTTCTGCTATTAATCCGCAAAAAGGCCAGGCGATGGTTGAAATCGGCCCCGGTCTGGCGGCGCTGACGGAGCCGGTCGGCGAACGACTGGATAAGCTCACGGTCATTGAACTTGACCGCGATCTGGCGGCGCGTTTGCAAACCCATCCGTTTTTAGGGCCGAAGCTGACTATTTATCAGCAGGACGCCATGACCATGAACTTTGGCGAACTGTCTGCGCAGTTGGGCCAACCGCTGCGTGTGTTCGGCAATCTGCCCTATAATATCTCCACCCCGCTGATGTTCCATCTCTTTAGCTATACTGATGCCATTGCCGACATGCACTTTATGTTGCAAAAAGAAGTGGTAAATCGTCTGGTTGCAGGGCCGAACAGCAAAGCGTATGGTCGTTTAAGCGTGATGGCGCAATATTACTGTCAGGTGATCCCGGTGCTTGAAGTGCCGCCATCCGCCTTCACGCCGCCGCCCAAAGTGGACTCCGCCGTGGTGCGTCTGGTTCCACACGCAACAATGCCTTACCCGGTTAAAGATATTCGCGTGTTGAGCCGTATTACCACCGAGGCCTTTAACCAGCGCCGTAAAACGATCCGTAACAGTCTCGGCAATCTTTTTAGCGTTGAGACATTGACGGAAATGGGTATTGACCCGGCAATGCGCGCGGAAAATATCTCTGTCGCGCAGTACTGCCAGATGGCCAACTATCTGTCGGAAAACGCGCCTTTGAAGGAGAGTTAAACATGATCAATTCGCCCAGAGTGTGTATTCAGGTGCAAAGCGTCTACATTGAGGCGCAATCCTCACCTGACGATGAACGTTACGTTTTTGCCTATACCGTAACCATCCGCAATCTGGGCCGGGCGCCAGTGCAGCTATTGGGCCGCTACTGGCTGATTACCAATGGTCATGGCCGTGAAACCGAAGTCCAGGGCGAAGGTGTGGTTGGCGTCCAGCCGCGCATTGCGCCTGGCGAAGAGTATCAGTACACCAGCGGCGCGGTAATTGAAACGCCGCTGGGCACCATGCAGGGTCATTACGAAATGATCGATGAAAATGGCGACGCCTTTACCATCGACATTCCCGTGTTTCGACTCGCCGTCCCTACACTCATTCACTAAAATTATAACAATGGCAACTTATCTCATCGGCGACGTTCACGGTTGCTACGACGAACTGATCGCCTTATTACAGCAAGTGGAATTTACGCCAGATACAGACACTCTATGGCTGACTGGCGATTTGGTCGCCCGCGGTCCCGGTTCGCTGGACGTGTTACGCTACGTCAAATCACTTGGCAATAGCGTGCGTTTGGTGCTGGGGAATCACGATTTACACCTGTTGGCCGTATTCGCCGGGATTAGCCGCAACAAACCTAAAGACCGGCTGACCCCGCTTCTTGAAGCGCCGGACGCCGATGAGCTGTTGAATTGGTTACGCCGTCAGCCGCTGTTGCAGGTAGATGAAGAGAAAAAGCTGGTCATGGCGCATGCGGGTATTACCCCGCAGTGGGATTTGCAGACGGCAAAAGAGTGCGCCCGCGATGTTGAAGCGGTGCTGTCGAGCGACTCGTACCCGTTTTTCCTCGACGCGATGTATGGCGATATGCCGAATAACTGGTCGCCGGAGTTAAGCGGTCTGGCGCGGCTACGCTTTATTACTAATGCTTTTACCCGTATGCGTTACTGCTTTCCTAACGGTCAACTGGATATGTACAGTAAAGCGTCGCCGGAAAATGCCCCTGCGCCGCTGAAGCCGTGGTTCGCCATTCCGGGGCCGGTGAGCGAGGCTTACAGTATTGCGTTCGGGCACTGGGCGTCGCTGGAAGGGAAAGGGACGCCAGAAGGTATTTACGCGCTGGATACCGGCTGCTGCTGGGGTGGGGAGTTGACCTGTTTACGTTGGGAAGATAAACAGTATTTTGTGCAGCCGTCAAACCGCCAGATGGATATGGGCGAAGGCGAAGCGGTCAACGCCTGATAGGTTTATGCCTGATGGCGCTACGCTTATCAGGCCTACATCTGGCTACATCTGGCTCAAGAGTAGGCCGGATAAGGCGTTTCGCCGCCATCCGGCACTACAGCGTTAATGACGTTCCAGAATCTCGAAACAATAGCTGTGAGAATTCTGCTCGTCGGCATCGTGAAACTCACTGAATACCGATTCCCAGTCATCCGGTTCATAATCCGGAAAATGGGTATCGCCTTCGACTTCCGCATCAATATGCGTCAGATAAAGCTTCTGCGCCTTTGGCAGGAACTGCTCGTACACGCGCCCGCCGCCAATGACCATAATTTCCGGCGCATCGCCGCAAGCGGCAATCGCCTCATCGACAGACTTCACCCACTGCACGCGATCGTCGGTGCCTGGCTGGCTGCTGATAACAATATTTTTACGTCCCGGTAAGGGGCGTCCGATGGACTCCCAGGTGTGACGTCCCATGACGACAGGTTTATTTAACGTGTTACGTTTAAACCAGGCGAGATCGGCAGGCAGGTTCCACGGCATGGCGTTTTCCATACCGATGACGCGATCCACCGCTAACGCCGCAATCAGACTGATCATTAATTATTTCCTGATACAAAAAAAATTGCCGCCACTATACGTAAAGCGCAATCTTTCGTCGACTGACGAAAAGAGGATGAGCACGAAAATTTTTCGTTCTGCTGGCGACGCCACTCATTTGATGTGGAGCGCCAGCATTACAGTAGTTCAAAAACAGCCAATTAGCAGTAAAGTTTGCAGAACATCACATTTTTTACTTTAGATTGACGGTTTGACCTCGGGTTCATCAGCGGCCTCCCCGGAATGTTTGCCCTCAGCCGTTCCCTGCCAGCCGTGGCGCTGAATCAACGACAGATGCTCCCGGTCCTCGGTAATAATTTCGCTCAACATCGCGCTGGTACGTTTATAGGCGGCGGCGCGAGATAACGGATCGTTTTCCCCTTTCGCCATCTCTTCCACCATCCGGGTATTAAAATGGCGGAACAGATCCGCGCGCTCGCGGGCTTCATAACGCCCCAGCCCCAGCGCTTCCAGCGCCTGTCGTCCGCTTTTGAGCGCGCCTTCGAAGGTTTCACGTTCGGGCATCGCCACACCAGCCTGACGCAGGCGAATGTAATGATCGACATCACGGGCGCGGGCGATAATCTGCAGATGCGGGAAATGCGACTTCACCAGTTCACTCAGTTGCAAATTGGTTTGCGGATCGTCAATGGCGTTAATCAATACCTCCGCCTTCGCCGCTCCGGCAGATTCCAGCAAATCCATACGCGTCGCGTCGCCATAAAAAACCTTCATGCCGAATTTACGCAGCGTTTCAATATGATCGGGGTCGTGATCGAGCACCACCATCTTCACCCCGCTCGACAGCAGCAAACGCCCGGCTATCTGACCAAACCGTCCAAACCCGGCCACAATAACCCGCGGCTGCTCTTCGTCGATTTCATCCGCCTCGCGCGCTTCCCCCGTCGCGGTCTTCTCCATGCGCGTCAGCAGCACCAGAAAAATCGGCGTTGCCGCCATCGACAGCGCGACCGCCAGCGTCAGCGCTTTTGCCCATTCCGGCTCAAGTACATCCGCCATTTGCGCCGCGCCAAAAACCACAAACGCAAACTCACTTCCCTGGCCTAATAAGACGGCAAACCAGCGACGCTGTTTTGCCGGTACGCCCAGCGGCCTCGCGACCAGCCACAGCATGACGATTTTGATTGCCAGAAAACCGGCCAACAACAGCAGAATGCGCAGCGGATTCTCCACCAGCGTGCCGAAATCAATCGACATGCCGACGCCAATAAAGAACAGCCCCAGCAGCAACCCCTTAAAGGGTTCAATATCGCTTTCCAGCGCATGACGATATTCCGAACTCGCCAGCAGAACGCCCGCCAGAAACGCGCCCATCGCCATTGACAGCCCAACCTCTTCCAGCAACAGGCCGAAACCAAACACCAGAAATAGCGCCACGGCGCTGAACACTTCCCGCAAACCAGAACGCGCGACAAAGCGCAGCGCCGGGCGCGTAACGTAGCGTCCCAGCAACACCACCAGCGCCAACGCGCCTGCGACTTTCAACGCCGACAGCGCAAACGCGCCAAGCGTGGTGGATGCGCCGCTGGCGGCCAGCAGCGGAATCATCGCCACCAGCGGGATCGCCGCGATATCCTGGAACAAGAGCACTGCAAATGCGCTACGCCCTACTTGTGAAACGGTCAGGTTACGCTCATTCATTGCCTGCATGGCGATAGCCGTGGACGAAAGCGCCAGCGTCATACCAATCAGTTCCGCCACCTGCCAACGCAGGCCAAGAAACATGCAGAACAGACCGATCAGTCCGCCGCAGACCACCATCTGTAACGCGCCGCCGCCAAATACCGAGGCGCGCAGCTTCCATAACCGTTGCGGGTCCAGCTCAAGCCCAATAACAAACAACATCAGCACGACGCCGATTTCCGCAAAATGCAGAATAGATTCGGCGTCCGTCACCAGCCGTAGCCCCCAGGGGCCGATAATGCAACCCGCAATCAGATACCCCAGCACCGATCCTAAGCCCAAACGTACCGCAATCGGCACAATCAGCGCCGCCGAACCAAGATAGATCAGCGCCTGCAGTAGAGCATGGCTATCCATGATTCACCTCCTGCCATGCCAGTAAACGCTGTTTATACTGACGCGCCTGCGCCTGTAAGGTGTCGTCATCGCAAATGAACGTGCAGTGCATGGCAAACGGCGGCAGCCATTTGAGGCCGCAATAGAGCGCCGTCGCCTGTAGCGGCTGAGAAAGGACGTCAAATCCCGGATGTGAACCGATAGTAAAATGGTTTTCACCACCGCCGGTCGTTACCGCCCACAGCAGATGTTTACCGTGCAATGCCGTACCGCCATGACCGTAAGCCCAGCCGTGGGTGAGGACTTTATCCATCCATAATTTGAGTAAAGGAGGGACGCTATACCACTGCATCGGATGCTGCCAGACGATAAGACTCGCGCGCGACAGCGCCTCCTGTTCGGCGGCAACGTCAATATTGAAATCGGGATAGAGGTGATAAAGCGAACGTATTTCGACGTTTTCCAGCGTCCCTGCCTGTTCAAGCATCCGCTTATTCGCATGAGAATGATGCGGATACGGATGCGCATAAATAATGAGGATCATGATTAGCCTGTGATGATCTGTTTTTTATCACAAAGTGTAGTGACAAATTCGCCAGGCTAATAGTGAATATTATTGAGCGGCTAATCAGAAAAAATTGAATTAACGCCAGCAAGGAGTTGACGCCATCCTGCCCCCGGAAGATGCCCTCGAAGGGCCGCAGGCGTTTGTGGAAAAGCGCGATCCGGTGTGGAAAGGTCGGTGATGATAGCAGCCTTAAATCGCTGACAAATCGGTTTAAGGCCTTCTTGTCGGGCGGCGCTGCGCTAAATTTGCCTGTAATGACTATAATATCAATCCATTACATGATGACACAGGCCCAATAAGCGCAGCGCCAACAGCATCTGAACCTCCAGACACGCTGGATGCCAGATCGCCGACGCATAAATTAACCTAATGGGTCAGGTACTTAGAGCCTGGCCCAGTAGGCGTAATTGTTGAAGCCAGTTTGGGGCCGACCAGCGCGCAGAAACCGGAGCGTACACGTAGTACGTGAGGATTTTGAGCACTGCCCGGACCCAAAATGGCGAATAAAATAGCCTAATGGGCCAGGCTCTTAATCTTTCGCCATGCGGTTAAACTGCTCAATAGTAAGATCCCACGGCTCACGGGCCGCATCCGGCATAAAACTGCCGTCATCCACGCCAATTTCGTCTTTGATAATTTTATTCAGTTTTTCATTCATCGTAAGAATGAGATCCTGATATTTCTGTTTATCAGCAGCAAGGTTATGGTTCTCATCGGGATCATTTTTAAGATCGTAAAGTTCAAGATCGTTGTACTTAATAAGATCCTCCCAGGTTTCCGGCGTATTATGCTCCCTTAGCGAGAAATAACTCGCAAACTTATAACGACCATCGTTAATCATCCGCGTCCCTGAACGATGGCTAAAATCAGGATGCAAATGGGATATTTCCTGCTTGATTTGCGCCACCGTTTTTTGTTTATCTCTTTGTAGCGCGATAACGCGGTGGAGATAATGGGCATCGGTATACAAGATCATGCCATAGCAATATAAGCTGGCATTTCTCACCGCATTAACCGCAACGCCCTCCGGGTTTTTTAGCAATCCGCTAAAATTAACGCCTTTGCGGTTGCCTAACGCCTGGTGCTGTTTTTCTTCCGGCAAACCGGTCAGTCCAACTAATGTCGGCGCGATATCAAGATGACAGGTCAATGCCTGACATTTCTTATTACCGGGGTACGCCGGGTGGGAAATAATCATCGGTACATGGATCTGTTCTTTATAAACGGAAGCGCCTTTACCGTGCATCTGATGGCTTCCGCCTAATTCGCCATGATCGGCAGTAAATACAACAATCGTTTTATCAGTTAACTTGAGGGCATCCAGTTCATTTAATATCCGGTCAAGGTGAGTATCACAATCGCGGATACAGTTGAAATAGTAGTCAAGCAGTTTACGCCAACGACGATCTTCATCAGGAAACTGCCCTTCCAGCGCAGCGCGCGCCGTCTGGTATTCAAGATGCGCCGGCGGTCTTCCCAGCTCATTGAATGATTGATGCCTGTTTGCCGGCAGCGGATAGTTCGGCCAGCTTGCCTGATAAAGCTCGTTTTCCGGCGGCTGCGTGGGCGCCAGGGTATTATCATCCTGATCCAACTCGCCACGCCACTGTACCTTTTCTCCCTCTTTATCGGTATCAATAAACATGACGTCATGAGGATTAACGAGGTTAACGGCCAGGAACCAGGGCTTGTGTTGGTCATTCAAGGGCTGCCCCTTGCATCTTAACCAATTTATAGTCTGAGCCGTGGTGGTTGAATCATAAAAATAGCCGCCTTTACTATGGCCTATAATATCGCCGATGCCGTGATAGTCAGCAAAACCATATTTTTCCATAATTTTATGTAATTCTGGTTCAGGAATATCCCCGACATCAATATCCTCATCTTTTTCGTCAGGCAAAGGCTTCTCCAGTTTTTCTGTAAGATGCCACTTACCTTTATAGGCCGTATAGTATCCCAGTTCCCGCATCATATGGCCTGTGGTTCCAAGAGCGGGGTCAAGGTCATAAGGCATCCAGGGTAATCCCAGATTATCAAACATCTTTGTCTGGGGCATATGTAAGCCGGTATACAATACGGAGCGGGAAGGCGTACAGACATTACTGGTATTCTGATGATTACAGAATGTCACCCCCGTTTTCATGAGCCGCTCTCTGCCGGGTACCGGGAAAGGAAACGTAGGAAAAAAACGCTCCTGGTCGGTCACGACTAACAGAATATTATATCCTTCTGGCAATTTTTCCGGGATTTCGCCGGTAAACGGTTTATCCCACGCCGGTTTCGCCTTGACGGCACATTTTTCATCAGCTTTTACCGCGCCGGATAGCATACCGCCGGCGGCAAGAATACCGGCGCTGGTTAACAGTTTCCTACGCGTAAGATCCGTCTCTTCTGCGGACAGATTTTTTTTATTACTCATATTATTATACCTGTAGTCAGTAACTTTATCACATATTCATTTATTACTGTACGAGGAAGCGTGGATATGTATCAATGCCTTCCGGGTAAGAATATGTGTTATAAATTGATTTGTATTTCAAATTAGAAATATATTAATAAATGAGCATAATTCATTGAAAAATTATTTAGATGAAAAGTTCATTGTTTTTATTTTAGAGATACAACTGCAGACATTACTTCATAAAAAAATACATTATTAAACATACTCTATAGCTCTGTGTTCGTGCCTTTTCCCTTCAACTACGGTGATTACCCTATGCCGCTACAATAAAATCGCCCCGAAAGAAACACTATCAGTAACAGGCCGCGCAACCATAGACATACAACCGGTAATATCACTCTGGGAAATTAAAACATAACTCAATTCTGTTATGTTGCTTATGAATAAAACTAGCGTATTGCCGCGTGATTCAATAAAAATTACGCCATTAAAAGAAATAATATAAAAACTATTATTTACAGGGGGTTAAGTTTCTTTTTAGCTGGCAGTGCATTATTTTACATTGACAACAACATAAAGAGGTGACTATTACAAGATATAAGACGGTCACACCAAATAAGGCTATTTTCAGATAATCAACCGAGGTTATTACCCAAAATAATTCGAGTTGCTTAAAGGCGGCAAGGGAGTGAGTCCCCAGGAGCATAGATAATTATGTGACTGAGGTGAGCGACAAATTTGCCGGGAGCAGATTTGAACGTCGCGTGCGACGGCCCGTCAGGGCGAGGCCCATGGGTGGGCCGAGTAATCCGTAGCCAACCCATAAGCAACCTGAAGTATGAAGGGGATAAATAATTTCGTTACGGATTACTGATATTGCGCAAACCTTATCATCAATGCAACAGGAACAGAACTATGAAAAAACGCATTATTGCCGCCGCATTACTGGCAACGGTTGCTTCATTCAGCACACTTGCGGCAGAGCAGGTCTCTAAACAAGAAATCAGCCACTTCAAACTGGTTAAGGTCGGCACCATAAATGTGTCCCAGAGTGGCGGGCAGATTTCCTCACCCTCTGATCTACGCGAAAAACTGTCAGAATTAGCCGATGCGAAAGGCGGAAAATATTATCATATTATCGCTGCACGTGAGCATGGTCCGAATTTTGAAGCCGTTGCCGAAGTTTATAACGATGCGACGAAATAAAGCTCTGATTGCGCCATAACGAGGGCACAGGCATGAAATAATAAGAGAGCGCCAGCAAGGTGCCATGTTACGTCACAATCCACTCAGGGCCGTCTGGAAACAGATGCTGGCCCTCTTTTTTATCAACAGTTCATCCGGGGCAGGCAAGCCGTTGGAATGTGCGCGCGCAGGCAGTAAGCCCTTCGTGAATAAGACGGTTTTGCGGGCTGTTTTAAGGTAATATTTAGTGCGCTTTTACCTGCCTGAACCAGTAATTTTCCATTTTCGTTATCCATTTCCCCTTTTTATTTTTCGGTATTACGCCAGCCCAAAGTAATTGCAGCTGTCGGTTATAGGTTCCAATAGCGTGTCCACCATACGCCCCTTCAAATGCTATCACCATGGGTCCCTGCCCTTTTACCCCCTCTTGTCCCTCATGGCAATAAAGCGCGTTGCGGTGAGTCACGTCAAGTTCATACTGCACGTTCAGTTTCACACATTTTTCCCCGCAGCCTTCTACTGGCGGCAATATTGTCATGGTATAAGGCGGGTTATCTGCCGTGGTTTTCCATGTTCCGATCAGGTCTTTGCAGGCGTTTATCTCCGTAGCCCCGGAGGCGGCAGAAAATAGCGCGAGAAAATAAAAAGGTATTAGTTTCAGTTTCATTACAGACTCCTGTTCCTTATACCTCATCATTTATACCTAATCATAAGGATAAATGCCCTGCGATATGTTTTTTTCCGGGAAATGTTGAGCCGCTGTTCAGAGAAATGTCGATGAGTGTAACCTCATGTAAGCGGACAGCGCGGTGGGGAAAGCGGGAACACGGGCGAATGGTCTAACGTATTTCGACGTTTTCCGGCGTCCCTGCCTGTTCAGGCATCCGTTTATTCGCATGGGAATAAATGGATGCGCATAAAGAGAGAATATTATTGAGCGGCTAACCAGAAAAAATTGAATTAATTATCCAGCTCGCTCATATTTTTCAGCTGATCGCGGTTAATCTGTTCGGTTTTCCCGGTGGCGGCGTTTTTGTAAGACACCATACCGGTGTCGTTATCGACCTCGGGTTTCCCGTCGGTGACAATAGTTTTGCCATCCGTGGTTTCAACCGCCTGGTTAGAAGAGCATCCTGCGACGGTGAATAGTGTTGCTGCGGTAAACAGTGCGGTCATAAGACGTTTTTGCATGGTGTTCTCCCTGCTTTTCAGTTGTTTTAGCATGTGACTGTTAACTGTAGCGTTATTGGCGAAAAGCAGGGAGAAATGCAGAACACTCTTAACGAGGGTTATCTGATGGCGTTCCGCGCAAAGTCATGTTTCCGGTCTGTGTTAGCGTCAAGCCGCGAGTTTCCGGGGCAAACATCACCGATACGCCAAACCCGACTAACGAAATCAACGCGCCAATCAGCATGACGTTATTAATACCGTAACGAGTAATAAAAATCGGTAATGCCCAGGTGGAGACAATGGTTCCGATGCGGCTTAACGACATGATAACCCCCACGGCCGAAGCGCGAATATCCGTCGGGAAGAGTTCATTAGGATAAAGCCATTGCAGTATGCCCGGTCCGCCGGAAAAGAAGGCGTATACCGCAAACGCCACCACGACCAGTATGATGCCCAGATTTGACACCAGCCCCAGCAGCGCCAGCGCGATAGTCATCATGGCGAAGCTGCCAATAAGCAGAGGGCGACGGCCAATACTGTTTAGCCAGAACATCGCCGGTATACAGCCCAGCATAAAAAAGAGGCTAATCACCACATTGCCGAGCGCCGCGTTGCGCCCCTGCTCCCAGCCGAGTAACCCGACGATCTGCGGCCCAAAGGTATAGATAGCGAACATCGGGATTACCTGACAAGTCCAGATAGCCGCAACGAACAGTACAAACGGAAAATGACGGCGGTTAAACAACTGCAGGAAGCGGGTCTCCTGCGGCGGCTCATCGTCAAAGCAGACCGGTTCGCCGAACAGTTTGATCATCATTTGTTCGCACTCTTTTACCCGTCCTTTTCGCAATAGCCAGCGTGGCGATTCCGGCAGGTCAAAGCGGCCAATCAAAATGATTAAGCACGGGATAAAGGCGCTGCCAAGCATCCAACGCCAGCCGCCTTCCATGTCATACAGCCAGTAGCCCACCAGGTTGGCGCAGGTCGCGCCGACGTACCACATCGCGGCGATAAAACCGATGGAGAACGCGCGCTGGCGGGTGTTGGAAAACTCCGTAATCATGGAAGTAGCGATAGGGTAATCCGCGCCGATAACAATGCCAATTAAAACGCGCATCACCAGTAATTCAAGCGGCGTGGAAACAAACATGGTCGCCACGGAGATAATGCCGATAGCGATAATATCAAGCAGGAACATTTTACGCCGCCCGACTTTATCGCAAATATAGCCAAACAACGAGGTGCCGATAAACAGTCCGGCAAGCGTAGCCGCGCCGAGCGCGCCAATCCATTCAGCATCAAGGTGCAATAGCGGCGTCAGTTGTTCCAGCGCCACGCCAATGATCACCAGCACGTAGCCATCAAGGAACGGGCCGCCGCTTCCCCACAGCATAATTCTGCGATGAATGGAGGAGAATTTAAGGTCATCAAAGTTCCTGGGCTGCTGCATGGTGATGTCCTGTGTCAACACGGGCAAAGCGCATCTGTAGGCCGGATAAGGCGTTTCCGCCGCCATCCGGCATTGGCGCCACATGATTGCCGGATGGTGACGCTACCGCATCTTATCCGGCCTACGGGGGCACAACTTCGTACTTATTAGCCGTAGCGGAACTCCACGCCAAACGTCCCGCGCGGGTATTCCCATTTTTCCAGCGCCGTATCAAGGCCGAGGATCCGGCACGTTCCGCACTCCAGGCACCCGGCGTAATCAAAACGAACACTGCCGTCGTCCTGCTTTTTATACAGTCCCGCCGGACAGGCCTTAATCAGCACCTCCAGCGCCTGTTTATCAGGATCGGTTTTGAGAATGATGTGCGGGCTGTCTTCATCCACATTGAACTTATTGACGCCCAGTTTGACGTCCACATTAACGGGAGATGTCATAATACGGTCACTCCTTTCAGGCCATCTTTCATCAGGTTGATGAAGCCCACTTTCTTCGCATGGCGCAGGATTTTTTTACGCATGGGCACCGGCGCGGAGCCATCCACGGTGAACAGGTCGCGCGCGATATTGACCGCCATTTCGGGATAGGCGGTAAACATGCGGGGATTATCAAGAAAAGCTGGCAGTTTCTGATACATGCGCATATCGCGCATCGGACCTTCGTCCAGATGTTGACGGTATTCATCCAGCGACTGCTTGCTAAAATCGTCGCGCTTCATCGCCGAAAGCACCGTCTTCGCCGCCGCTTCGCCTGCGGATATGGCGAGATCCATACCCCGGATGGTAAAGCCGAGGTTCATACACATGCCGGCAGCATCCCCGGCAATCAGTACGCCATCGCCCACCAGTTCAGGCTGCATATTCATTCCCGCCTCGGGTACAACGTGTGCGGCATATTCCACCAGCTTGCCACCGGCGATCAGCGGCGCAACTGCCGGATGCTGTTTGAAATCTTCCAGCATTTGCGGGACCGATTTTTTCGCGTCTTTCAGATGATGAAGACCGCAGACCAGCCCCAGGGAAAGGGTTGTTTCATTCGTATACAGGAAGCCACCGCCCATCAGACCATCGGTCGGCGCTCCGGCAAACAGACAGGCGGCACCTTCGTTGCCCTGTAACTGGAAACGATCTTCAATGACCGACTTCGGCAATTCGATCAGTTCCTTCACGCCGACAGCAACATGTGATGCCTCAACACGCTTGGCCATGCCCAGCTTTTCAGCCAGCAGAGAATTCACCCCGTCAGCGAGGATTACGACTTTGGCTTCCAGAATATCGCCATCGGCTTCCACGCCCACGACTTTGCCATCACGCTGAACAACGTTATCGACGCGAATACCGGTGATCAGTTGCGCCCCCGCCTCTTCGGCCTGCTCCATCAGCCAGGCGTCAAATTTACTGCGTAAGACGGAATAGGAAACCTGCGACGCTGAAGCATCTTCACCATTGCAGTAGTCGATAGTCATCGCCCCGTTGTCGGTCATAAAGGCGAGTTTTTCGTGGGTGATCATGCGTTCAATGGGGGCCTGATCCGCAAAGCCGGGAATGATGCGTTCCAGGCTATGTGCATACAAACGCCCACCGGTGACATTCTTCGCGCCAGCAGAATTGCCGCGCTCGATAACCAGCACCTGTGCACCTTCGCGAGCAAGCACCAGCGCCGCAACCGAACCGGCCAGACCTGCACCCACGATGATGGCATCAAAGATATCTTCGGACATACGTACTCCTGTCAGCGGCAGGATACCTTCGCATCCTGCCCGAAATGGTTTATCGCGCTAAGGCAGCCGTCAGCGCAGGCAGGATCTTCAGCGCATCGCCAACGATGCCAAAATCCGCATACTGGAAGATTGGCGCGTTTTTATCTTTGTTGATGGCGAAAATCGTCTGCGCGCCGTTGGCGCCGACCATGTGTTGGATCTGCCCGGAGATCCCCACTGCCAGATACAGTTCAGGTTTGAGCATCAGGTTGGAGATACCGACGTAGCGCTCGTGCTCCATCCACTTCTCGTTTTCCGCCACCGGGCGGGAACAGGCCAGCTCGGCGCCGATGGTCTGGCACAGCGCTTCGGCCAGCGAGATATTCTCTTTGCTGCCGATGCCGCGTCCCACGCTGACCACCAGACGCGCTTTGTCGAGGTCAACGCTGTTGCTCTGACGCGCCTGGGTTGCGGTGCGGGTCACGGCAGTGGCCGGAGCCTGCCACTGCACGGTGTGCATCTCGCCGCTGCGAGAAGTGTCCGGTTGTTGTGCGTCAAACGTTCCGCTGCTGAGTGTGATCACGGCAAACGGCGAAGCGATGGTTTCTGCCCCTATCGCCAGACCGCCGTAGACCATATGTTTAACCGCCGCTTTTCCATCCTGCAGGGAGACGTCGCTGGCGTCATTGGAAACCGCAGCCGACAAGCGATAGCCCAGCTTTGCCGCCAACAGCTTGCCCCGACGCGTATTCGGCAGCAGCACCGCGCCGCCCTCGCTATGCTGACGAATAGTCTCAGCCATCGCAGCAGCGTAGTCTTCGATCATGCGGTCTTCTGGTTTGCCGCTGAGCAGCCAGACATGATCCGCGCCCAAATGACATGCTGTCGCGCTGTCTGCTTCGTTCAGTACGAACGCGTTAACTTTTTCACCTACAGCCTGCGCGCCACTCATCAGTTCGGGCAGACGAGAAGGGGTATCGCTGAATACCCAGACATTGGAAAATTTGTTCATAACATCCCCTGATAATTAAATGATTTTGCGCAGATTCTCGACAAACGCGGCGATTTGTTCTTCACCGTCACCTTCAATCACCACACGCTGACGCTCGCGCTGCTTCGGTGCGGCAACCTGTTGTGCGGAATACGCGGGTACGCTGTTCAGCCCGATATCCGCAGGCGACCAGACCTGAACCGGTTTTTTCGCCGCGCCAAGAATGGCTTTCATCGAAGGGATTTGTGGGGTGTTAATGTCGGTGGAAACCGCGATCACCGCCGGGAGCGGGATGCTCAGCGTTTCAACTTCATCTTCCAGTTCGCGTTCTACTGTCAATGTGCTGTCGGTAAGAGAGAGGATTTTACTCACGCCGTTAATCGCCGGAATGTTCAGCGCTTCGCCCACCAGCAAACCAACCTGCTGAGCATAAAGATCGGAAGAACCGTCGCCGCAGATAAGTAGATCGAAACCTGATTTTTGCGCCGCGGCGGCCAGCGCGGTAGCGGTGTGTTGCGGCAGCGCCTGCTCAAATTGATCGTCAATGACCACAATCAGTTCATCAGGGCCACGAGAGAGGACATCTTTGCGCCCTTTTGCATTAGTCAGCGCTTTGCCGCCAACGCTCATGGCGACAACCTGAGCGTCTCCCAACTGCTGTTTTAACTGGCAAGCAGCTTCAATTGCATTCAGATCATATTGGCTGATTTTGCTATCCGCTTTGCTGAAATCGAGTGTTCCGTCAGCATTATTAATCGCAATATCCTGCTCATCAGGTACGCATTTGTAGCAAGTAATTATCTTCATTGCATCTCCAGAAATCATGAAGGAAACGTATTTATATCGGCGGTGTTAAATACAGATATCACGCTCTTTAATTCGGAAATAAAACCTTAATCACCAATATTGAAAATGTCACACATTGATATTCGTAACTTTCAATAGTGTTACGCACCTCACCAATATTGAAAGAAATATGCCAAATATGAAAATTTTCAATATTGTTTGCTGGCTCAACAATATTGAACGTCAGATACTTAAAAAAGTTAAAAAACCACAACCAATCAATTGATAAATAAAGAAAAAATCAAAATTTAGACACAAAATAATCAACGCAAAAAAGTGTGACGAAGATAACAGAATCACCCGAAGTGAATACCCATCATGAGTTACTCATTGAGGCGTCCCAGAGGTTAAAAACTTATCAACAAATCATTAATAATAAATAAACAAACGTTCATGGACTGGCACGCTAAATAAATTTCGTTTTCACACTGGAATTCACTTATGAAAAATGAAAAGAAAAAATCGGGAATTGAACCGAAGGTTTTTTTTCCGCCATTAATAATTGTCGGGATACTTTGCTGGCTAACAGTCAGAGATCTTGATGCCGCTAACGTCGTTATTAATGCGGTATTCAGTTATGTCACCAACGTCTGGGGTTGGGCATTTGAATGGTATATGGTCGTCATGCTCTTCGGCTGGTTCTGGCTGGTTTTTGGCCCCTATGCCAAAAAGAGATTAGGTGACGAAAAACCGGAGTTTAGCACCGCCAGCTGGATTTTCATGATGTTCGCCTCCTGTACATCCGCTGCGGTTCTGTTCTGGGGCTCTATTGAGATCTACTACTATATATCCACCCCACCGTTCGGCCTGGAACCAAATTCCACGGGCGCGAAAGAGATAGGCCTGGCGTACAGCCTGTTCCACTGGGGGCCGCTGCCGTGGGCAACCTATAGCTTCCTTTCCGTGGCCTTCGCCTACTTCTTCTTTGTACGCAAGATGGATGTCATCCGCCCCAGCTCCACGCTGGTACCGCTCGTCGGTGAAAAGCATGCGAAAGGGTTGTTCGGTACCATCGTCGATAACTTCTACCTGGTGGCGCTGATCTTCGCGATGGGCACCAGCCTCGGTCTGGCTACCCCGCTGGTCACCGAGTGTATGCAATGGCTGTTCGGTATTCCGCATACGCTGCAACTCGACGCCATCATCATTACCTGCTGGATCATTCTGAACGCGATTTGCGTGGCCTGCGGCCTGCAAAAAGGGGTCAGAATCGCCAGCGATGTGCGTAGCTACCTGAGCTTCCTGATGCTCGGCTGGGTGTTTATCGTCAGCGGCGCCAGCTTCATCATGAACTACTTCACCGACTCCGTCGGGATGCTGTTAATGCATCTGCCACGGATGCTGTTCTATACCGACGCCATCGGTAAAGGCGGCTTCCCACAGGGCTGGACCGTTTTCTACTGGGCGTGGTGGGTTATATACGCCATCCAGATGAGTATCTTCCTGGCCCGTATTTCCCGTGGTCGTACCGTACGTGAGCTGTGCTTCGGGATGGTGATGGGTCTGACCGCGTCTACCTGGATCCTGTGGACTGTCCTTGGCAGTAACACGCTGCTGCTGATGGATAAAAACATCCTCAACATTCCGCAACTGATTGAGCAACACGGCGTGGCGCGCGCCATTATCGAAACCTGGGCCGCCTTGCCGCTCAGCACCGCCACCATGTGGGGCTTTTTCATCCTCTGCTTTATTGCCACCGTCACGCTGATTAACGCCTGCTCTTACACCCTGGCGATGTCGACCTGTCGCGAAGTTCGCGATGGTGAAGAGCCGCCTCTGTTAGTGCGTATCGGCTGGTCAGTGCTGGTCGGCATCATCGGTATCGTTCTGCTGGCGCTGGGTGGGTTGAAGCCGATTCAGACCGCGATTATCGCCGGAGGATGCCCGCTGTTCTTCGTCAACATTATGGTGACGCTGTCCTTTATTAAAGACGCCAAAGTGCACTGGAAAGACAAGTAATTCTTATTAACCCAATTGATCAAGAGGCTGAAAGATGGATTTCAACTTAAATGACGAACAGGAGCTGTTTGTCGCCGGTATTCGCGAACTGATGGCCAGTGAGAACTGGGAAGCTTATTTTGCCGAGTGCGATCGTGACAGCGTCTACCCTGAGCGTTTTGTAAAAGCGCTGGCGGATATGGGTATTGATAGCCTGCTGATCCCGGAAGAACACGGCGGTCTGGAAGCGGGTTTTGTTACCGTCGCCGCCGTCTGGATGGAGCTGGGACGTCTTGGCGCGCCAACTTACGTGTTGTACCAATTGCCGGGAGGTTTTAACACTTTCCTGCGTGAAGGAACTCAGGAGCAAATTGATAAAATCATGGCGTTCCGGGGCACCGGTAAGCAGATGTGGAACTCTGCTATCACCGAACCGGGAGCGGGATCGGATGTTGGTAGTCTGAAAACCACTTATACACGCAAAAATGGTAAGGTTTATCTTAATGGCAGTAAGTGCTTTATCACCAGTAGCGCCTATACCCCGTACATCGTGGTCATGGCGAGAGACGGTGCATCGCCGGATAAACCGGTTTACACCGAGTGGTTTGTGGACATGAGCAAAGCGGGTATCAAGGTCAACAAACTGGAGAAACTCGGTCTGCGCATGGATAGCTGCTGTGAAATCACCTTTGACGACGTTGAACTGGACGAGAAAGACATGTTCGGTCGGGAAGGTAACGGCTTCAACCGCGTGAAAGAAGAGTTTGACCATGAACGCTTCCTCGTCGCGCTGACCAACTACGGTACCGCAATGTGCGCTTTTGAAGACGCTGCGCGTTACGCGAATCAGCGCGTGCAGTTTGGTGAAGCTATTGGCCGTTTCCAGCTGATTCAGGAGAAGTTTGCGCATATGGCGATCAAACTGAACTCCATGAAAAATATGCTGCTGGAAGCCGCGTGGAAAGCGGATAACGGCACGATTACCTCCGGCGACGCGGCAATGTGCAAATACTTCTGCGCCAACGCCGCGTTTGAAGTGGTAGACACCGCCATGCAGGTACTGGGAGGTGTTGGTATCGCGGGCAACCACCGCATCACGCGTTTCTGGCGTGACCTGCGCGTTGACCGTGTTTCTGGTGGTTCTGATGAAATGCAGATCCTGACGTTGGGTCGTGCGGTACTTAAGCAATACCGCTAATCGATCCCTTGTAGGCCTGATAAGACGCGGGGCGTCGCCATCAGGCAATCATGCCGGATGGCGCTGTGCTTATCCGGCCTACATACCGCAAAAAATGCCAGGAGAAAAATGATGAATCATTTACCAATGCCAACCTTTGGCCCGCTTGCTGGGGTACGCGTTGTTTTTTCAGGAATCGAAATCGCCGGTCCATTCGCCGGACAGATGTTCGCCGAATGGGGCGCCGAGGTTATCTGGATTGAAAACGTCGCATGGGCCGATACCATTCGCGTACAGCCTAACTACCCGCAGCTCTCACGCCGCAACCTGCACGCCCTGTCGCTGAATATTTTCAAAGATGAAGGTCGGGAAGCATTTCTGAAACTGATGGAAACCACCGATATTTTCATTGAAGCCAGTAAAGGCCCGGCCTTTGCCCGCCGTGGTATTACTGATGAAGTGCTGTGGGAACATAACCCGAAACTGGTCATTGCCCACCTTTCCGGCTTCGGCCAGTATGGTACCGAGGAGTACACCAATCTTCCGGCGTATAACACCATCGCGCAGGCATTCAGTGGTTATCTGATCCAAAACGGCGACGTTGATCAGCCGATGCCAGCCTTCCCGTATACCGCCGATTACTTCTCCGGGATGACCGCGACGACAGCCGCGCTGGCGGCCCTGCACAAAGTACGCGAAACGGGTAAAGGTGAAAGCATCGATATCGCCATGTACGAAGTGATGCTGCGCATGGGTCAGTACTTCATGATGGACTACTTCAACGGCGGCGAAATCTGTCCACGTATGACGAAAGGGAAAGACCCCTACTACGCTGGTTGCGGCCTGTATAAATGCGCCGATGGTTACATCGTCATGGAGTTGGTCGGCATCACGCAAATCAACGAGTGTTTTAAAGATATTGGCCTGGCCCATATTCTTGGTACGCCGGAAGTTCCGGAAGGCACGCAGCTCATCCATCGCGTGGAATGCCCTTACGGCCCGCTCGTCGAAGAGAAACTGGACGCCTGGCTGGCAACACACACCATCGCCGACGTTCAGGCGCGTTTTGCTGAGCTGAATATCGCCTGTGCGAAGGTGCTCACCATTCCGGAACTGGAAGGTAATCCGCAGTACGTTGCCCGCGAATCGATTACTCAGTGGCAAACAATGGACGGTCGCACCTGTAAAGGGCCGAACATCATGCCGAAATTTAAAAACAACCCAGGGAAAATCTGGCGTGGCATGCCGTCACACGGCATGGATACCGCCGCCATTCTGAAAAACATTGGTTATAGCGAAGCAGATATTAAGGAACTGGTCGGCAAAGGCCTGGCCAAAGTTGAGGATTAAACGCGATGCGCTAATCGGTTTTCCGGTTAGCGCTCACGCCTGATTTCAGTGGATAAAGCAATATGGATATCGTTGGCGGACAAAACTTACGTCAGATGTGGGACGACCTGGCCGGGGTGTACGGAGATAAAACGGCGTTAATTTTCGAATCCTGTGAGGGAATCGTTCGGCAGTTTAGCTATGCTTCGCTCAATGAAGAGATTAACCGCACGGCGAACCTTTTTTATTCCTTAGGGATCCGCAAGGGTGATAGGGTCGCGCTGCATCTGGATAACTGTCCGGAATTCATCTTTTGCTGGTTTGGACTGGCAAAAATCGGTGCCATTATGGTGCCGATTAATGCCCGCTTACTGGGCGAAGAAAGCGCCTGGCTCCTGCAAAACAGCCAGGTGAGTCTGCTGGTTACCAGCGCCCAGTTTTATCCTATGTACCGTGAAATACGCCAGGACAATAGCACTCCGCTTAATCATATCTGTCTGATTGGCGAGCAGCTTCCGGCTGACGATGGCGTGAGCCACTTTTCCCAACTGCAAGCACGTCAATCGGCCACGCTGTGCTATACGCCCGTGTTATCCACTGACGATACGGCGGAAATTCTGTTTACCTCCGGTACCACCTCGCGTCCAAAAGGGGTGGTGATTACCCACTATAACCTGCGTTTTGCAGGCTACTACTCTGCCTGGCAAATCGCCCTGCGCGATGATGACGTGTACATGACGGTGATGCCCGCTTTTCATATCGACTGCCAGTGTACCGCCGCAATGCCAGCCTTTTCCGCTGGCAGCACCTTTGTGCTCCTGGAGAAGTACAGCGCCAGGGCCTTCTGGGATCAGGTACGTAAATATCAGGCGACGGTGACCGAGTGCATTCCTATGATGATCCGCACGCTGATGGTCCAGCCCGCCGCACCAACGGACAGGCAGCATCATCTGCGCGAAGTGATGTTCTATCTCAATCTATCCGCGCAGGAAAAAGACGCCTTTACCGAACGCTTTGGCGTCAGGCTGCTGACCTCTTATGGTATGACTGAAACCATTGTCGGAATTATTGGCGACCGTCCCGGAGACAAACGGCGCTGGCCTTCCATTGGTCGCGTGGGTTTTAGCTATGAAGCTGAAATTCGCGACGATCAAAATCGCCCGCTGCCCGCCGGAGAAATTGGCGAAATCTGTATTAAAGGCATCCCCGGCAAGACTATCTTCAAAGAGTATTACATGCAGCCGGAGGCAACCGCCAGGGCGCTGGAACCAGAGGGCTGGTTACATACCGGTGATTCGGGTTACCAGGATGAGGATGGCTATTTCTATTTTGTCGACAGACGCTGCAACATGATTAAACGTGGCGGGGAAAATGTCTCCTGCGTCGAGCTGGAAAATATTATTTCTGCGCATCCGAAAATTCAGGACATTGTGGTGGTTGGTATTAAAGACGCGATCCGTGATGAGGCCATTAAAGCGTTTATCGTCCTTAATGAAGGTGAAACATTAAGCGAAGCCGAGTTTTTCAGCTTTTGCGAAAACAATATGGCGAAATTCAAGGTTCCCTCTTTTATGGAGATCAGAACCGACCTGCCGCGCAACTGTTCAGGAAAAATAATCAAAAAAAATCTGAAATAAACCTTCCGGCAGGAATCCCTCCCGCCGGGAAACTATTTATCTGGAGATGAACTATGAGTGAGTCATTACATCTGACCCGTAACGGCCCGATCCTGGAAATTATCCTCGACCGACCTAAAGCGAATGCCATTGATGCCAAAACCAGCTTTGCAATGGGTGAAGCTTTTCTTAATTTCCGTGACGATCCGGAATTACGCGTAGCAATCATTACCGGCGGCGGTGAGAAATTCTTTTCTGCTGGCTGGGACTTAAAAGCGGCAGCGGAAGGTGAAGCGCCGGATGCCGATTTTGGTCCCGGCGGCTTTGCCGGTTTAACCGAAATATTTGACCTCGATAAGCCGGTTATCGCCGCGGTGAACGGCTACGCGTTTGGCGGCGGTTTTGAGCTGGCGCTGGCGGCGGACTTTATTGTCTGCGCCGAAAACGCCAGCTTCGCGCTGCCGGAAGCAAAGCTCGGCATCGTGCCTGACAGCGGCGGCGTATTGCGTCTGCCTAAGCTGCTGCCACCGGCTATCGTCAACGAAATGGTAATGACCGGCAGACGAATGAGCGCCGAAGAAGCGCTGCGTTGGGGGATCGTGAACCGCGTTGTCAGCCAGAGCGAACTGATGGATAGCGCGCGCGAACTGGCGCAACAACTGGTCAATAGCGCTCCGCTGGCTATCGCGGCGCTGAAAGAGATTTATCGCGCGACCAGTGAAATGCCGGTTGAAGAAGGCTACCGCTACATCCGCAGCGGCGTACTGAAGCATTATCCGTCGGTGCTGCATTCAGAAGATGCGCTCGAAGGACCGCAGGCATTTGCCGAAAAACGCGATCCGGTGTGGAAAGGTCGTTAATGTGACTATGCCGGATGGCGCTTCGCTTATCCGGCCTACAGCACATGCGCAACCGTAGGCCGGATAAGGTGTTTACACCGCCATCCGGCAAAAAAACCGAGGTACAACTATGAGCTATTACGCCTTTGAAGGACTGATCCCAGTGGTGCATCCGGACGCGTTTGTCCATCCCAGCGCCGTGCTGATTGGCGATGTCATCGTGGGCGCCGGTGTTTATATTGGCCCACTCGCGTCATTGCGTGGGGATTATGGTCGCCTGATCCTGGAGGCAGGCTCTAATCTGCAGGATGGCTGCATTATGCATGGCTACTGCGATACCGATACCATCGTGCATGAAAACGGCCATATCGGCCACGGCGCTATTCTACATGGCTGCGTGGTGGGACGGGACGCCCTGGTCGGCATGAATAGCGTCATTATGGACGGCGCAGTGATTGGCGAAGAGAGCATTGTCGCCGCCATGAGTTTTGTCAAAGCCGGATTTCAGGGTGAGGCAAGGCAACTGCTGGTGGGGTCACCTGCGCGCGTACTACGCCAGGTTACGGACCAGGAGCTGCACTGGAAACGCCTCAATACCAAAGAATATCAGGATCTTGCGATCCGTTGTCGAACGGGGTTATCTGAAACGAAGCCGTTAACGCAGGTCGAAGAAAACCGGCCGCGCCTGAAAGGCACGACGGACGTGAAGCCAAAATCAGCACAGTAATTGATGCCGGATGCGCTCACGCTTATCCGGCCTACGCGTCAATTACCGTTTACCCCGCCATCAGGTTAAACAGATAATTAGCGACGCATACTTTTTGACAGCATCATCTGCCATTTCTGCTCACGGTTTAGCTCTGTGGGGGGAACGGCAGACAGTCGCGGCGCTTTCGCCACGCTCACTTTTCTTTCCTGCAAATTATGATTCAATCGGCGATAGAGTTGAGAGTCGATACTCACGACTTTCACCAGACGCTGGCACTGGCAGCCTCGTCCTGCAATTTGGTTAGGGATCATCTTCACTTCACAAACAATTTCCCCCACTTCTGACAGAATATAGGAGAGCGTATTAATTGCTTTGCAATGTTCAATATCAAATTGACGGGAAATCTCCCTGGCAGTGATCCATCGGTTCTCTGCCATCATCCAGTCAGCAATTAACAAATAAAGCGGTCTTTCAACATATTTTTCACACATAAGCACACCATTTCACAAATTAAAAATCTGGCTACGGCCTGTCCAAACTAATAAAAACTAAGCCATATTAAAATTGTGGATATGCAAGATAGTATGCGACTTAAATATTGATTAGTGTGAGCAATATCGTGCTTATTACATTGAAAATGTGGTTACGGAAACGGACTTCTCCAGGAATGACCTTACGCAAGATAAAAAAAGGGTTTCTTTACAGAAACCCTTTCAACATTATATTACAGGTCCGGTTAGAGCAATATCCGCCGGACCCTTTGTTTACGACTTTTTGATCTGCGCGTGCATTTCCTGCACCGAGGTTACCTTCTCGGTGGCATCGGCATTGAGCGCCATCGTCGTTGCAAAACCGCCGTTCAGGGTGGTGTCATAATGCACTTTATACTGCAGCGCGCTGCGGCGAATCACCCTGGAGTCTTCAATCGCGCGGCGACCTGCGGTGGTGTTGATGATATAGGTATATTCGCCATTCTTGATACGGTCCTGAATGTGCGGACGACCTTCGTGCACCTTGTTCACCAGACGCGGGTTGATACCGGCTTCGCCCAGCACAATCGCCGTACCGTGGGTGGCATCCAGCTCAAAGCCCTGTTTCAGCAGCTTAGCGGCCAGGTCCACCACGCGCTCTTTGTCGCCTTCGCGAACGGAGAGCAGCGCACGGCCCTGTTTCTTCATGGTGGAGTTACTGCCCAGCTGCGCCTTAGCGAACGCTTCCGCGAAGGTACGGCCCACGCCCATCACTTCCCCGGTGGAGCGCATTTCTGGCCCTAACAGCGGGTCAACGCCGGGGAATTTGTTGAACGGCAGCACCACTTCTTTCACCGAGTAGTACGGCGGGATAATTTCTTGGGTCACGCCCTGCTCGGTCAGCGATTTGCCGGCCATCACGCGCGCCGCCACTTTCGCCAGCGGAACGCCGGTGGCTTTGGAGACGAACGGTACGGTACGCGCCGCACGCGGGTTGACTTCAATCAGGTAGACTTCGTTGTCCTTGACCGCAAACTGCACGTTCATCAGGCCGCGCACCTGCAACTCGAAGGCCAGCTTCTGCACCTGCTGGCGCATCACGTCCTGAATTTCCTGGCTCAGCGTGTAGGCCGGCAGGGAACAGGCGGAGTCGCCGGAGTGTACGCCCGCCTGCTCAATGTGCTCCATAATGCCGCCAATCAGCACCATTTCGCCGTCGCAGATAGCGTCCACGTCCACTTCAACCGCGTCATCAAGGAAGCGGTCCAGCAGCACCGGCGCATCGTTAGAGACGCTGACCGCCGTCTGGAAGTAGCGACGCAGATCGGCTTCGTCATAGACAATTTCCATCGCCCGACCGCCCAGCACGTAAGAAGGACGTACCACCAGCGGGTAGCCAATCTCTTTCGCCTTCTCAACCGCTTGTTCAATGGCGGTGACGGTGGCGTTGGCCGGTTGCTTCAGCTTCAGACGGTCAACCGCGTGCTGAAAGCGCTCACGGTCTTCCGCGCGGTCGATGGCGTCCGGGCTGGTGCCGATAACCGGCACGCCTGCCGCTTCCAGCGCGCGCGCCAGCTTCAGTGGGGTCTGGCCGCCGTACTGTACAATCACGCCCTTCGGCTTCTCGATGCGCACGATTTCCAACACGTCTTCCAGCGTCACCGGCTCGAAGTACAGGCGGTCGGAAGTGTCGTAGTCGGTGGAAACGGTTTCCGGGTTACAGTTGACCATGATGGTCTCGTAACCGTCTTCGCGCAGCGCCAGCGAGGCGTGTACGCAGCAGTAGTCAAACTCAATGCCCTGGCCGATACGGTTCGGACCGCCGCCGAGGACCATAATTTTATCGCGGTCAACGGACGGGTTCGCTTCGCACTCATCTTCATAGGTGGAGTACATGTAGGCGGTGTCGGTGGCGAATTCCGCCGCGCAGGTATCCACGCGCTTGTAGACCGGATGCAGGTCATACTGGTCGCGCAGTTTGCGGATTTCCGCTTCACGCACGCCCGCCAGTTTTGCCAGACGCGCATCGGCAAACCCTTTACGCTTGAGCTGACGCAGGAAGTCGGCGTTGAGGCCAGTAATCCCGACTTCAGCTACTTTCTCTTCCAGACGCACCAGCTCTTCAATTTGCACCAGGAACCAGCGGTCGATGTTGGTCAGGTTGAACACGCCATCCACAGACAAGCCCGCACGGAAAGCATCGGCGATGTACCAGATACGATCCGCGCCCGCGTCTTTCAGCTCGCGGCGGATTTTGGTCAGCGCTTCCGGGTCGTCGAGGCTGACTTTCGGGTCGAAACCGGTGGCGCCCACTTCCAGGCCACGCAGCGCTTTCTGCAGGGATTCCTGCTGCGTGCGACCAATCGCCATCACTTCACCAACGGATTTCATCTGGGTGGTCAGACGGTCGTTGGCACCGGCGAATTTCTCGAAGTTAAAGCGCGGAATTTTGGTCACAACGTAGTCGATAGACGGCTCGAAGGAGGCCGGAGTACGCCCGCCGGTGATGTCGTTCATCAGTTCGTCAAGGGTGTAACCTACCGCCAGTTTGGCGGCCACTTTAGCAATCGGGAAACCGGTGGCTTTCGACGCCAGCGCCGAGGAGCGGGATACGCGCGGGTTCATTTCGATAACGATCAGACGACCGTTTTTCGGGTTCACTGCGAACTGGACGTTAGAACCGCCGGTTTCGACGCCGATTTCACGCAGAACCGCCATCGAGGCGTTACGCATGATTTGGTATTCTTTGTCGGTCAGAGTCTGCGCGGGCGCCACGGTGATCGAGTCACCGGTGTGGATACCCATCGCATCGAAGTTTTCGATAGAGCAGACGATGATGCAGTTGTCGTTTTTATCACGCACCACTTCCATCTCGTACTCTTTCCAGCCGATCAGCGATTCATCAATCAGCAGCTCGTTGGTTGGCGAGAGGTCCAGACCGCGTTCGCAGATTTCTTCGAACTCTTCACGGTTGTAAGCGATACCGCCGCCGGTGCCGCCCATGGTAAAGGACGGACGGATGATGCACGGGAAGCCCACGTCAGCGGCAACCGCCAGCGCTTCTTCCATAGTGTGCGCGATACCGGAACGCGCGGTGTCGAGACCAATTTTCTTCATCGCGATATCGAAGCGACGACGGTCTTCGGCTTTATCAATGGCGTCGGCGGTGGCGCCAATCATGGTGACGCCGAACTCTTCCAGCACGCCCTGCCGCTCCAGCTCCAGCGCGCAGTTCAGCGCCGTCTGGCCGCCCATGGTCGGCAGCACCGCATCCGGACGCTCTTTTTCGATGATTTTGCGTACCACTTCCCAGTGAATCGGCTCGATGTAGGTGGCATCAGCCATTTCCGGGTCGGTCATGATGGTGGCCGGGTTGGAGTTCACCAGAATAACGCGGTAGCCCTCTTCGCGCAGCGCTTTACACGCCTGAGCGCCGGAGTAGTCAAACTCACACGCCTGACCGATAACAATCGGGCCCGCGCCCAGAATCAGGATGCTTTTTATATCTGTACGTTTTGGCATGGCTCTTATTACTCCTGATTATTTCGCGGACTGACGGTATTGCTCAATAAGCTCGATAAAGTGGTCGAACAGCATAGCTGCATCGTGCGGGCCTGGGCTCGCCTCCGGGTGACCCTGGAAGCTGAACGCCGGTTTGTCGGTACGATGAATTCCCTGCAGGGTGCCGTCGAACAGCGACTTGTGGGTCACGCGCAGGTTGGCTGGCAGCGAGTCTTCATCCACCGCAAAACCGTGGTTCTGCGCAGTGATCATTACCACGTTTCTGTCCATATCTTTTACCGGATGGTTGCCGCCGTGATGGCCGAACTTCATCTTAACGGTCTTCGCACCGCTCGCCAGCGCCAGTAGCTGATGGCCGAGGCAGATGCCGAACACAGGAATGTCGGTCTGGAGGAATTTCTTAATCGCCTCGATGGCGTAGTCGCACGGCGCCGGGTCGCCAGGGCCGTTCGACAGGAAGATGCCGTCCGGATTCATTTTCAGCACCTCTTCAGCAGAGGTTTGCGCTGGCACCACCGTCAGGCGGCAGCCGCGGTCCACCAGCATGCGCAGGATGTTGCGCTTGGCGCCAAAATCGTAGGCCACCACGTGGAACGACAGGTCATCCTCAGATTTCGCTTCCGGTAAACCATCTTTCAGCGTCCAGCTACCCTGCGTCCAGCGGTAAGTTTCCGCCGTGGTCACTTCTTTCGCCAGATCCATACCGTTAAGTCCAGGAAATGCTTTCGCTTTTTCCAGCGCCAGCTTCGCATCCGGGCTATCGCCTGCAATGATGCAGCCGTTCTGTGCGCCTTTCTCACGCAGCAGTCGGGTCAGCTTGCGGGTATCGATATCAGCAATCGCCACAATGTTATGGCGCTTCAGGTAAGAAGAGAGGTCTTCTGTGTTACGGAAGTTGCTGGCAATCAACGGCAGATCGCGAATCACTAAACCTTGCGCATGAACCTGAGAAGATTCTTCATCGGCTTCATTGGTGCCGACATTACCAATATGGGGATAAGTAAGAGTGACGATTTGGCGGGAATAGGAAGGATCAGTGAGGATTTCTTGATAACCGGTCATTGAAGTATTGAAAACGACTTCCCCAACCGCCGAACCTGTTGCCCCTATGGCCCGACCGTGAAACTGGGTTCCGTCTTCCAGAACCAATAGCGCTGACTTAATCAAAACACCCTCCAGAGAATATTCACTCACTTTATTTGCATATTAATTCATTCAGTCAGTATGAAGCAATGCAAATTTGCTTACCCGTGGATTTCTGGCAAACGGCGGCATTCTGAAGTTAAGCCGGATAAAAGTCAACTTAAAGCGGGTATTTTTTATGTTATTTTGCACATTATAAGGAAGTTATTCTGTTTAAGAGGCAAAAAGATCAACTAAGTGACGATAGAAAACGCTTGCGCTTCCTTGAGTTCGCAAAAAACTGGCTGGCATGATAAAAAGTGGACCAAATGGTCAAATTTCACATTAAAACAACAAAAAACAACGATAAAAACTCACTTAATAGCCATCAATGCCATTAAATGCATAAAAATTCAAAATTAAGAAAGTTAACGACAAAAAAATTTTAAAAATCAATATATTAAAAATATAAAAAACAAATCAAATGCATCATAAAATCAACAAAAAACAGCAAATTAAGACAATGTAATAAGAATTACAATCGCGATATAAAGATCCAGCTTCTTTTTCTTTAAGACAGGCACATACGATTGGACCACAACCAGCCTCACTACAGCATAAAAAAGCCAACCTATTGAAGCAAAAGAGATAAAACGCCCCCGAGGAACAGCACTCCCCCTCCGATGGATATCAGTCTTATCAGTCTGGTCGAGGTGCCTTTTGCATACGGTAAGCCGCTGCGGCTGAACATGTCGTGGGCGAAGAAACTGTCGAAACATGAATGGCGAAAGGCGTTACTTATCTGACCGAATAACCGGGGGGCAAAAAAAAACAAAAGGGCAATAATATATTGCCCTTTGTAATCAATTAATCTTGATTACCACAACCACATCACGAAGGTATTTAGTCGCTATAATACATCCAGCCCCAGCACATCCCGCATGTCAAATAGCCCATTTTTCTTCGTTTTTAGCCATAACGCCGATCGCAACGCGCCATTTGCAAACGTCATGCGGCTGGAAGCTTTATGCGTAATCTCTACGCGCTCGCCAATATCGGCAAACATCGCGGTATGTTCGCCGACGATGTCGCCCGCCCGAACGGTCGCAAAGCCAATCGTGCCCGCTACGCGCTCGCCGGTATAACCTTCACGCGAGTAGACCGCGCAGTCCTTCAGATCTTTATCCAGCGCCCCGGCGATTGCCTCGCCCATTGCCAGCGCCGTACCCGACGGTGCATCCACTTTATGGCGGTGGTGCGCTTCAATAATTTCAATATCGCTATAGTCGCCCATTACCTTCGCGGCTTTCTCCAGCAGCTTGAGCATGACGTTAACACCGACGCTAAAGTTTGCGGCGAAAACGATCGCAATCTCTTGTGACGCCTCGCGAATGGCTTGTTTACCGGCGTCGTCAAAGCCGGTAGTACCAATCACCATCCCTTTACCATGCTGGCGGCAAAACGCCAGATGCGTCAACGTGCCTTCCGGACGGGTAAAATCGATGAAAACGTCAAAATCATCTTTTACCGCCTCAAGGCTGCTTTGAACGGTCACGCCGGACTTTCCCACCCCTGCCAGTTCGCCAGCATCGCTGCCCAGCAAGGAAGAGCCTTCGCGCTCCAGCGCGGCACCCAGCTGAACACCTTCCATCGCCATGGCGGCCTGGATTAACTGCCGTCCCATGCGGCCACCGGCGCCGGCAATGGCGACGCGGATTTGTGCTTCATGCATAGCTATTCTCTTTTGTAAAAATTGCGTAAACCGTTTTCAGAGTAACCAGCGCGCCCGGAGGCCGCCATCTAAAATCGCCGATAATTAGAAATTAATGATAAACAGGGAGCGATATCAGTAAAAGACATGATTCATCCCGCAGGATGAATCATTGCTGGAGAGAATGAAAGAAGAGAAACTTACTCAGGATAGAGGGAACCGGCAGGAAAATGACTTAAAAACCAGGTCACTGCCAGTAAATCCGCGCTACCGCCAGGGCTTAAGTTACGCAGGATGAGTTCATCATCGAGGGACTGCATCGCTTCAATGCCCCCCTCAACCAATACGCCCCCTTGCCACAACAATTTTTGTGCCTGCTGCTGCACGTAGTAAAGCCCTTCCAGGCCTCCCCGCGACACCAGATTGGTATCATCATTCCACGCCATCAGATGCAACAATGTTTGCAGTAGGGCAAGATGGGTATCGTCATGCTCCTGCACGACCCGGTTAAACACCGGCAAAGCCTGCGTTCTGACGGTTCGAAAACCGCTTTCCGCTTCTCCCCGCGCGCCCGACAGGCCATAACACTGGAAATGGGTTTCACTCTTTGTCAGTTTTCCCGCTTTTTTTGCTGAGAGCTCGTGGGCAACAATATTCCGACTCAGGCGGGCAACCTGGTCGCAGATACGATTTTGCTCCAACGGTTCTCCCCGCGCGAGAAGTCGGCCAATTGCTGCGCTCAGCAGGCCAAAAGCGAAAATCGCCCCGCGATGGGTATTCACACCATTGGTCGCCTGTAGCATATCGTTCTCACAGGCCATCCCCAGCGGACGCAGCATCACCAGGACATTTTCTGCCGCCAGCGCCGCCGTGTTGTTGCCCATGATAAAAAACTTTTCCATCCACGGAGCAATGGCGGTAGTGCTACGTTCAAATGCCGCCAGATCCATATCCCTATGCGCTCCCGAATTACGAATATCGACCAGACCGGGTTTTGGTGTCAGCCTGGCTTCCGTCAGCAGCGCTCTTGCAACCAACCCATTAAGTTCGCCAGCCGCCAGCGATGAGTACGCTGGCGTACGCCGTTCAGTCACAACGCTCACGTTCATAGCATTCAATCCTTCGTGCAATTTCATCCAACAAAAGGTCAAGGGTGTGATGCTTGCCCCGGGCACAGAGATGAGCATCCTGCTGGCATATCAAACATGGCCGGGCAGGATGCCCGAGTTCACGGCGTGATAGCGACTTACCGTCGCTATCAATAATGTCGATGTCCCAAAGCCGCCCTAACGGATGGCACATCTCTAGTGTCGACATGTGCTGTTTCAACGCCATTGCCGGCGCACAGACCGCTGCCATCCATTCCGGGCCGCTGCGTTCATTTACCTGCATTTCCCAGACGTTGACCCACTCCTTCTGTTCGCAAAGCGCCAGTATTTCGGCAATTGCGTAATCGGCGACACGCCGCCAGACCGCTGAGTTTTTAACGGCGCCCGGTGCAACCAGCGTGAGGGAAATCAACGGTAGCCGATAGCAGTTCAACGCCTGACGCTGCCTGGCGGCACGTTTATCGCGCGCTTGTAGCATCTCCTCCAGCGTAACTGCCTGGCCCTGGTTCAGCAGGTCTGTGCCCTTCATCAGCCTTTAACCTGGCGAATCACGTCAATCACTGAACCGTCGCGATAACGCACCACAGCCACCACCCGATCGGTAAACTCAATCGGCTGCGGTTTGCCCGTCAGTTGCTCGGCGCGCTGTTGCAGTTGTTCGATGGTCGTCAGCGCCACGCCCGCAGCACGCAGGTTATCAAGCAGATCCTGACGCGCAGGGTTCACCGCAATACCATGGTCGGTAACCAGCACATCAACACTTGCCCCAGGCGTGACGGTAGTCAGCACTTTTTCCACCACGCATGGGATTCGGCCACGGACCAGCGGTGCGGTAATAATGGTGAGATCGGCCCCTGCTGCCGTATCGCTATGGCCGCCCGATGCGCCACGCAGTACGCCGTTTGAACCGGTCATCACGTTAACGTTGAAATTCACGTCAATTTCCAGCGCGCTCAGCATCACCACATTCAGGCGTTCGCATGCCGCGCCTTTAGAGGCGGGGTTCGCGTATTGATTGGTTGAGATTTCAATATGATGTGGATTCTGCGCCAGTGAACGGGCTGCATCGCCATCGAATGATTGCGTATCCAGCAGCGCTTTGATCAACCCTTTCTCATGCAGATCCACCATGGTGCCGGTGATCCCGCCCAGGCCAAAACTCGCCGTAATGTTGTGGCGACGCATTTTGTCTTCCAGGAAACGGGTGACCGCCAGAGAAGCGCCACCGGTGCCGGTTTGCAGCGAGAAACCATCACAAAAATAACCTGAGTGTTCGATCACATTGGCCGCCTGCCGGGCGATCAACAGTTCACGCGGGTTGCTGGACAGACGAATCGCACCCGCGGTGATTTTTTCCGGATCCCCTACTTCGTCCACCTGTACGATCAAATCAACCTGATCCTGCGCGATACTGGCCGGATAATTGGGGAATTCGACCCACTCTTCAGTCAGGAGCACCACACATTTAGCGTACTGCGCATCAACCTGCGCATACCCCAAAGAGCCGCAGCGTGACTTGCCGCTAAAGCCGTTAGCATTACCAAATTCATCGCAGCACGGCACGCCGAGGAAAGCGACATCAATATTCAGCTCACCGCTCTGAATCAGCTTTACGCGGCCGCCGTGAGAGTGGATCTGTACCGGGTTTTCCATCAGGCCAGCGGAGATCTCTTCCCCTAACTTGCCGCGCAGCCCGGAGGTGTAAATCTGCCGCACCACGCCATTTTTAATGTGTTCGATAAGCGGCCAGTGGGCATCAATTAATGAGCTGGAGGCAAGCGTCAGATCGCGGAATCCCATTTCCGCCAGCTTCGCCATCACCATATTGACGACTTTGTCGCCACCACGAAACGCATGGTGGAAGGATATCGTCATGCCATTTTTAAGCCCGGAACGACGGATAGCCTCTTCAAGCGAGTCACAAATTTTACGCCGACGCTTTTCCGTTTCACTGGCAAGCCACGGGCTGTTTGCTGTTACCCCCTGGTAGGGCTGTAATCCTTCCGGTACGACATATTGCTGGTTGAGCATGGTTACAGTCTCTTTCATGGTTCCTTCCTTAATCACGAATACCGGAAGCCGACAGCGCCACCACTTTGCGCGCGTGGTCGATAATCGGGCCGTCAATCATTTTGCCGTTGAGTGAAACGACGCCCAGACCGCGAGACTCAGCCTCTTCAGCGGCGGCAATCACCTCATACGCATGCTCAACTTCTTTACGTGTCGGAGAATAAGCCTGATGTAATAGCTCAATCTGACGTGGGTTCACTAAGGACTTACCGTTAAAACCAAGCCCTTTCGCCAACTGCACTTCCTTCAGGAAGCCTTCTTCATTATTGATATCCGACCAAACGACATCATAGGCGGCAATACCCGCAACGCGCGCCGCATGCAGCACTGCGCAGCGGGCGTAGAACAGCTCGGTGCCATCGCCCCGGCTGGTGCCCATATCCATCACGTAATCAAATGCCGCCAGCGCAATTGCCACCATGCGCGGGCTGGAGGTGGCGATGTCGACGGCATTGACCACGCCTTTCGCTGATTCGATCGCCGCCATCAGCCTGGTACTGCCGACCTCGCGTCCACATTCACGTTCGATCCGTTCGACCTGCGCTTCCAGCTCCAGCACATCGTTTTTGCTGTCGGTTTTCGGCAGACGCACGATATCCGCGCCACCACGCACGACGGCTTCAAGATCGGCCAGACCAAACGGCGTGTTCAGTGGATTAATGCGCACCACTTTTTCAACATCCTGATAGAACGGATGTTGAAGCGCGTGATGGACTAAAAGACGGGCGGTATCTTTCTCACGTAACGCTACGGCGTCTTCTAAGTCGAACATCACCGCGTCCGCACCGTAGACAAACGAGGTGCTCAACATGGCCGCATTTGCGCCGGGGATAAACAACATACTGCGACGTGGTCTCATAACGCACTCCATTGAATTTCCGTTTGTTCTGCAGCGCGTAACGCCGCCGCCTGCACTCGGGCGCGTAAAATACACTCCAGCGCGCCTTTGTCATCGACGCTAACCAGCGCGCGTTCAACGCCCAGCTTCGCCAGCGTTTCGCGCACCACCTGCTCAATCGCCGCGCCAAACTGCTGCTTCACCAGACTCTCTAGCTCCAGCCGAATTCCTGGCTCGCTGGATGGACCAATCCTGATCATCACATCGCTGGATTCCAGCGTGCCTGCCAGGGCATCTTTAATGATTTTCATTAGTTATGTTCCTTGTTAACGGTGTTACGTCATATGGTTTCAGTGTGTCTGGCGGCATGCCGCTGCAGATATGCCAGGGTGCCAGCAGGCACCAGCGCGCTTATTGCCGACCAATTACGTTCGCTATACAGTTTTCTGACGCGAGAGGCGGAAATAGCCGCGCCGTTTTTCTCCACCCGCGCCAGCTCGACGACCTCAATAACCGGGCCGCTACGCTTCGGATCGTGCAAAATGTCGTGCATTCGCTGGTTATAGGCACAGGTCAGAGGACAAAACGGTTCACTGCCGACAAAACGATGGGTAATCCCCAGCGCTGGAGCCAGATGTTCACGGAAGAGTTGCAGATCGATCTGGCAATGGCAGTCGTCCACAACCCCTTTTTCTTTGAGGAAATAGCCGGGAAACGTCGCACGCGAGATCATATAAGCGGAGCCGGAATGCAACGTGACGTTGTCAATGCCCGCGATTCCTTGTTCGATCAGCGCCCAACGGTCGGTATAGGAAAAAAATGAAGCATCTTCTTTGACTACAAACAGATGCAACCAGTCACAGGCCGCAGCCGCTTGCTCCACCAGATAACGGTGGCCCAATGTAAACGGATTGGCGTTCATGACGATGGCGCCGATCGTTTTTCCCGGTTGACGATAAAGCGCCAGTTGGCGACAAAAGCGCGCTAACCGTTCACTGCTGTTCTCCATTAACACCGCCAGCTTACCTGCCTGCGCAATGGGCCAAAACCCCGCGCCAGAAAACAGCAGCCGATTTTGCGGCTTAGTGAACAGGAAAAGTTCGCTGCGGTTTAACTCGTAGGCCAATGTAAGCAGCTCAGTCAGCAGTTTGAGGCTGAGCCCTTCCCCTTGTAAAACCGGGGAAACAGCGATGCATTTCAGTACGTTCCCGGCCAGAGAACCGCACCCGACTATCTCACCCTGCCAATATGCGCATACCGCGATTTCACAATCGTCTTCCAGGGCGAGTCCCACGCCCTCCAGAAACATGGCGACCGACTCGCGACGCAATACATCCTTTTGCAAATAAATGCGTTTAAATATTAGATTCACTCTATTCTGCATCCGTCAGCAAATAACGTCGCATATTTCGCCAGCGTTTGTATTACTCGTCTGGAATAGACATCACAATTTCCCCCTTGCTTTTATAAGCTTTATGGTTTTTATTTCCTTAATTAACCAGAGTTAATAAAAATAATTAAATTAATTAAAAACACAACCATTCAGTGAAGATAGTCACATCTCACGGTTCATTGAATTTATTAGTATGCGCGGGTCTTGTTATCCATCAATACACAGGAAAATGTTTATGACCAACATGACCCAGGCTTCGGCGACGGAGAAAAAGGGGGCTAGCGATTTACTCAGATTCAAAATCTTTGGTATGCCGCTACCGCTTTATGCCTTTGCATTAATTACTTTATTACTGTCTCATTTCTATAACGCTATACCGACTGACTTAGTCGGTGGTTTTGCCCTTATGTTTGTGATGGGGGCCATTTTTGGTGAAATCGGCAAACGTTTACCGATCTTCAATAAATATATTGGTGGCGCACCGGTTATGATATTTCTGGTTGCGGCTTATTTTGTCTATGCTGGCATATTTACGCAGAAAGAAATTGATGCGATCAGCAACGTAATGGATAAAAGCAACTTCCTTAACCTGTTTATCGCAGTGTTGATCACAGGCGCGATCCTGTCGGTAAACCGTAAGCTGCTATTAAAATCACTGCTGGGCTATATCCCAACCATCCTCGCCGGGATTGTCGGCGCGTCCCTTTTCGGTATCGTCATTGGTCTGTGCTTCGGTATCCCGGTCGACCGTATCATGATGCTGTACGTTCTGCCGATTATGGGCGGTGGTAACGGCGCGGGCGCCGTGCCTCTGTCTGAAATTTATCACTCGGTTACCGGACGTTCTCGCGAAGAGTATTACTCAACGGCTATTGCTATTCTGACCATTGCGAATATCTTCGCCATTATTTTCGCCGCCCTCCTCGATATGATAGGCAAAAAATACACCTGGCTTAGCGGTGAAGGTGAGTTGGTTCGTAAGGCTTCCTTCAAAACCGAAGATGATGAAAAGGCCGGTCAGATTACCCATCGTGAAACGGCGGTTGGCATGGTGTTATCCACCACCTGCTTCCTGCTGGCCTATGTTGTTGCCAAGAAAATTCTGCCAAGCATCGGCGGCGTCTCTATTCACTACTTCGCCTGGATGGTCCTGATTGTTGCTGCGCTGAACGCATCAGGTCTTTGCTCACCGGAGATTAAAGCCGGGGCGAAACGTCTTTCTGACTTCTTCTCCAAACAGCTACTGTGGGTGCTGATGGTAGGTGTGGGTGTTTGCTACACCGATCTGCAAGAGATCATCGATGCCCTGACGTTCGCCAACGTCGTTATCGCCGCGATCATCGTGGTCGGCGCAGTCGTCGGCGCGGCTATCGGGGGCTGGTTGATTGGCTTCTACCCGATTGAATCATCCATTACTGCGGGTCTTTGTATGGCCAACCGCGGCGGCTCCGGCGATCTGGAAGTGCTCTCCGCCTGTAACCGTATGAACCTCATTTCATATGCACAAATTTCCTCTCGTCTGGGCGGCGGTATTGTGCTGGTTATCGCTAGCATCGTGTTCAGCATGATGGTGTAAAAAAACGCACGGCGGTGTCTTTGCCGCAAACGACCTGGAGAAAAGTAGAGGCCAAAGCCAGAGGTGGCCAAGGGAAATCCACTCTACTCCTTAGCCGGATTCACCAGGAAGGCTGTCGTCAAGGCCACCGTCGTGCCTCTCATTATGGAAAATGATTCATGAATGAAGCTGTACTACTGGGTGAAGGTTTCACCCTGATGTTTTTAGGGATGGGGTTCGTACTGAGCTTTCTGTTCCTGCTCATCTTTGCCATTCGCGGCATGTCTGCCGTGATTACTCGCTTCTTCCCGGAACCCGTCGCCGCGCCCGCACCGCGTGCCGTTCCCGTCGTGGACGACTTCACCCGCTTAAAGCCGGTGATTGCCGCCGCCATTCACCATCACCGCCACCACGTTTAATTTCCCGGAGGGATCCATGACCATTGCCATTACCGACGTCGTCCTGCGTGACGCCCACCAGTCTCTGTTCGCCACCCGCCTGCGCCTTGATGACATGCTGCCGATTGCCGCCGCGCTCGATGACGTGGGCTACGGGTCGCTGGAGTGCTGGGGCGGCGCCACCTTTGACGCCTGTATCCGCTTTCTCGGCGAAGACCCGTGGCTGCGCCTGCGCGAACTCAAAAAAGCCATGCCCAAAACCCCACTGCAGATGCTGCTGCGCGGCCAGAACCTGCTCGGTTATCGCCATTACGCCGATGACGTGGTGGAACGCTTCGTTGAACGCGCGGTGAAAAACGGCATGGATGTGTTCCGCGTCTTCGATGCCATGAACGACCCGCGCAATATGAAAGCCGCACTGCAGGCGGTGCGCAGCC
>NZ_JAGETK010000002.1:0-450470 GCF_017573605.1 Salmonella sp. 32070601201500089SM | reverse complement strand
GGCTGCGCACCGCCTGCAGTGCGGCTTTCATATTGCGCGGGTCGTTCATGGCATCGAAGACGCGGAACACATCCATGCCGTTTTTCACCGCGCGTTCAACGAAGCGTTCCACCACGTCATCGGCGTAGTGGCGGTAGCCGAGCAGGTTCTGGCCGCGCAGCAGCATCTGCAGCGGGGTTTTGGGCATGGCTTTTTTGAGTTCGCGCAGGCGGACCCACGGGTCTTCGCCGAGGAAACGGATACAGGCGTCAAAGGTGGCGCCGCCCCAGCATTCGAGGGAGCCGTAGCCCACGTCGTCGAGCTGAGCGGCAATCGGCAGCATATCGTCAAGACGCAGGCGGGTGGCGAACAGGGACTGGTGGACGTCACGCAGGACGACGTCGGTAATGGCAATAGTCATGGATCCCTCCGGGAATTAAGCGTTAAGGCGGTGATGGTGAATGGCGGCGGCAATCACCGGCTTTAAGCGGGTGAAGTCGTCCACGACGGGCGCGGCGGCGGCAGGTGCCGCCTTCGGTACTGGGACCGGTTCAGGGAAGAAACGGTTGACGGCGGCGGACATGCCGCGGATGGCGAAAATCAGCAAGAACAGAAACGCCAGCACGAACCCCATGCCGAGGAACATCAGAGTGAAGCCTTCACCTAATAGCACCGAACTATTCATAATAAAGTCTCAAATTTAATAATCTAAAATAGAAAAGTAATATCAGGCATTAATAGAAGGGATAAAATATCGGTAGTAAAATCATACTAACGATAAAACAAACCAAACTAATCGCCAATCCGGGTTTTAAGAAATCTTTAAATTTAACATTCCCCGGGCCAATAATCATTGAGTTTGCTGGAATAGCCATTGGGGTACAAACAGCAACACTACTCGCAATAAAAACAGCAATAACAACTGCACGAGGGTCTGCGCCAATAGATTGTGCGATAGTCCATCCTACCGGGCATAACAACGTACATGCTGCAGTGTTACTCATTACTTGAGTCAAAGCCCATGTAAGTATCCACAATGACGCCATAATAATCATAACGCCAGAATCTCCGGTTACTGAAATAACGGCATTAGCAATCATTTCTCCAGCACCAGTAGAATTAAGCGCGGCTCCTAAAGGCATCATAAACGCAAGCATGAAAACAGTTAGCGTTTCAAAAGAATTAAAAGTTTCCTTTTGTGTTAAAACGCCAGCAAATACAAGAACAATAGCCGCACAACACGCAATAATATGCATTGGAGGCAGAAACTTAATATAATCAGTTGCCACCATTCCAGCGATAGACAGAATAAAAACGGCTAAAGTTAAATTTCTATGCCAGGCCGGAATTTGGCTATAATCCATTTGAGAATCAGATTGTGTATTTCCATCACGATCTGCGATGAGTTTTGAACCGAAGAAATAGAGAAATATAGAGCATGCAATCAGCAAAGGAATACCAATTTTAGCGTATTCGAAAAATGGCACCGACAGACTTCCCTTACTAAAAGTTTCAATAGTATTTTTAGCAATCAGATTTCCTGGCGAACCGATAATAGAAATATCAGCACCGATTGTTGCCCCAAAAACCAGAGGCATAAGAAGTTTAATAGGCTTAATCTGACTACTGGCGGCAATACCTAAAACAATAGGAATTAGCACAGCAACTGTTCCGCTATTAGAAACAAAGGCAGACATAACTCCACCAATAAGAAAAATCAATACACTAAGGCTTCTTTCTGTTTTAGCATATTTTAGTAAAATTTTACTTGATTGCCATGCCAAACCTGTTTTAAAAAATGCCGCACCGAGTACACACATGGCGACGATAAGAATAACATTCGCATTTACGATTGAAGCAAAAATATCCTTAGCATCGATAACACCGGTAAAATAAAGTGCCATTGGGACCATAAATGCAACTAATCCCATAGGAAGACGATCGCTAACAAAGATAATTATTGCAACCACTAAAACCAACAAAGTAATAATCGCTGGTGACATGTATACGTCCTTATATTATTAGGGTACAAAAACAACTCATTACAGTCATGAATACAACTGCAACAAGCATAAATCACATGTTATACTAAAATTACATCTAATTAATTTCTATTGAGAAAGAATACACTCACATAAATAACAACACTTACCCGACAAAGGCATAACATATTCTTACTGCTTTTGTTTCTGTTTAATCAAATAATTTCCTCTTAAAATCTGTCTGTGTATAATGCTACTTATATAAATGAAACTCATCCAATGCTAATAAGGTTGCAGCTTATGCAATATCGGCATCACCTCGAACTAACATGGCTCGAAGACTGTCTGGCTCTAAAAGAAACGTTGAATTTCTCAAAAGCGTCTGCCTCAAGATATGTGACTCAACCCGCATTTAGTCGTCGGATACAATCTCTCGAAGAATGGGTGGGTACGCCCCTTTTTGAAAGAAGTAAACGGGGAGTCACCCTTACCAAGGCCGGAGAAGTATTTACAGACCAGCTTCCCGAACTGATCCACTCCTTGTACACATTGAAAAGTGATACCCTTGAGGCCGCAGGTAATAAACAACCTAGTCTTGTTTTTTCAGCAACGCATGCTTTGTCTTTCTCTTTTGTACCGCATTTGTTAAAACAGAGTGATAAAATTGCAAAATTTGGTTCATTTCGTCTTTTATCTGACTCATTGAATGCGTGCGAAAAAATGATGCGGCAGGGAGATTCACAATTTTTGCTGTGTCACCATCACCCACATATGCATCTAAATTTAAATAAAAATAACTTTATGAGCATTCGTCTTGGGTTTGATACATTAATTCCATTCAGTAAACCAGACTCAGAAACGTTAAAACCGTTGTGGAATATAAATAATAAGATTCAATTCCCTTACCTTTCTTTTTCATCACAATCAGGTCTGGGAAGAATAATAGCAAATACAGCGTCTATTAACAGAATTACCCATAATATAAATGTTGCCTTTGTGGCCGATCTGGCAGCAACACTATTGGCGATGGTGTTGCCTGGATACCTCAAAGCCTTGCCAGGCAAGATATAGAGGCTAAAACTATTGTTACTGCAGCGGAAAAAGAAAGCAATTTATGGGTACCCATAGAAATAAGACTTTATAGACCAGCCAAGAGAATGCCTCCAGATGCCGAAGAGCTATGGGAAATTTTTGTTGAAGAACAAATATAATTATTTAATTGTAAAATGTTCTTTAATATAATCCTCAATGAATTTAATTAACGCTCTGGTTGCATATGATAAATATTTATCTTTCTTCCAGGCCAAACCAATCGTAACATAAGTCGGCTCAGTCATGGCCTTGGTTATTACTTTTTCGGCTTTAAGATCGACAGCGTCCAAAATGAAAGAAATTCCTTCATTTTTAGCAACCAGATCTATGTTGGTTTGAACCCTGTTTGATGATAGAAAAATATGTGTATGAATTCCTCGCTTTGTACATTCTTCAATAATCGTTTTTCTATGCCAGGAATCTTTTTTCATTAGTATCAATGGCTCATATTGTAGATCTTCCCAATCGATACTATCCTTTTTTGCCAGAGGATGTTTATCTGACATACATACCACGTGCTGCTGAGTCATTAATGGTACCGTAACTAATTCTTTTGGACAGTCATTAATAATAACAATAGCAAGATCCAGCTCTCCAGCAGAAAGTTTATCATGTAAACCAAAAGTCCCCTCTTCAACAAGAGAGAGTTCCATCTCTGGATAAATCTCTCGGAAATGCTTGAAGAGCGGTGAAAAAAGAAACAAACTTATCATCGGTGGGATCCCCAAAGTTACTATGCCACCATTTTCATTACGATAATCTTTCATTTCCGCTACGCTATTTTTTAACGCAATAAGGATAGGTTCAATTTTTTGTAAGAAAAACATGCCCTCCTCAGTAAGGACAAGTTTATTTTTCTTTCTATCAAATAATGTCACCCCTAATTCAGTCTCTAACTTCTTAATAGCAATGGTGATATTAGGTTGAGAAACAAAATGCCGCTCAGCAACTCTGGTTAAGTTACCTAACAAAGAAGCGCTTACAAAATATTCTAATTGTCTAATTTCCATCTATTTTCCACTACTATAAATAAAATTTATCATTTAATAAAAATAACATATTTCCTTCCTACAATGAATACGAATATCATGAAAATGTGATCAATGGATAAAACAATGCAACATAGCACTGGAGGGAGTATGAGTCGTATATTAAATACAGAAATTATCATTCCGGTTATCGAAAAACTTGTAAAAAAAGCTTGTTATGAACTGGATGATAATCTCATGTGTTCTTTTCGTAAAGCATATGATAAAGAAGAGTCAAAGATCGGCAAGGAAACCATTAAGATATTAATTGATAATGGAGAGTATGCAAAAAAAGAACAACTTGCATGCTGCCATGATACCGGCACTTGTATCGTTATAATGGAAATTGGACAACATGTATGCTGGGAAGGTAAGCCGCTTAAAGATCAGGTGAACCAGGGTGTTCGCCAGGGCTATGAAAATGGATACTTAAGAAAATCCATGGTTGCAGATCCATTAGAACGTATTAATACTAATGATAATACTCCTGCAATTTTACATACTGAAATTGTTGATGGTGACCGAGTGACAATTACCGTTATGCCAAAGGGCGGCGGTAGCGAAAATATGGGAACTTTTAAAACATTGCTTCCCGGCGATGGTATTGATGGTATAAAAGATTTTGTTCTGGAAACTGTCCGTCGTGTAGGAGGCAATCCATGCCCTCCTTATATTATTGGTATCGGCGTTGGCGGTACAATGGATCACTGTTCGTGGATGGCTAAGAAAGCATTATTACGCCCTCTTGGTGAGTTCAATGCTAAACCACTTTATGCCCAGCTCGAAGCTGAATTATTAGAGGCCGTGAATAATACAGGGATCGGCCCTTTAGGTATGGGCGGGCGTATTACGGCGTTAGGCGTGCATGTCGATTACTATCCTTGCCATATCACTGCACTGCCAGTCGCAATCAATTTCCAATGTAATGCAAGCCGCCACGCTAGTGAAATCATTTAATACCTGGAGAAGCTATGATGGAATTAACATTACCATTGACTAAAGAGAAAGCGAAAACTCTTAAGGTCGGCGATATATTATTTCTCACTGGATTTGCTTACACCTGCCGTGACGCCGCGCATAAAAAAATCGAAGTAGCGCTTAGTAACGGAGAAAAATCACCGGTCGATTTTCAAAACCAAACGATTTACTATGCTGGCCCCTGCCCTGCCAGACCTGGTTTACCTATTGGCTCCAACGGTCCTACAACGGCCGCGCGTATGGACCCATTTGTAGAAATGATGTTTCAACAAGGGGCAACTGCGTTTCTTGGCAAAGGCGATCGTGCTGATTATGTCGCTGAGCTTTGTAAAAAATACGGTGGGGTTTCGCTACTCGGGATTGGAGGAGCGTCTGCAATTAATACAAAACATGTTAAATCAGTAGAAATTGTTGCCTACGAAGAATTAGGAACAGAATCCATTAAGAAGTTATATTTTGACCGCTATAGAGTCATTGTAGGAATTGATTCGGAAGGAAATACTCTCCAGAAGCAGGAAGTACCCAAGTACGCCAAATAATAATACATTAATATTGGCAATATCGGTCCGGTAGGCTGTTACCGGACCGATATGTTTTCTATCCTGCACTTCACCACAGGATAGAAACTAAACTTAGCCGCGACGGGCTTTTACCGCTGCCGACAACTGACGAAGCAGCGCATCGGTATCTTCCCAGCCAATACAGGCGTCAGTAATGCTTTTACCGTAGGTCAGCGGCTGACCGCTTTCCAGACTCTGGTTTCCTTCTACCAGATGACTCTCTACCATCACGCCAATAATCGCTTTTTCACCGCCCGCTATCTGCTGACAGACATCGGCGCAAACCTCCATCTGCTTTTGAAATTGCTTACAGGAGTTGGCATGGCTGAAATCGATCATGACCTGCGGCGTCAGTCCCGCTTTGATGAGGCCTTCTTTCACCTCAGCAACATGTTGCGCGCTATAGTTTGGCGCTTTACCGCCGCGCAGAATGATATGGCAGTCGCCGTTGCCGCTGGTATTCACAATCGCCGAATGACCCCATTTAGTGACGGAGAGGAAGCAATGCGGCGCGCCGGCGGCGTTGATGGCGTCAATGGCGACTTTAATCGTGCCATCAGTACCATTTTTAAAACCGACCGGACAAGAGAGGCCAGACGCCAGTTCGCGATGAACCTGGGATTCAGTAGTCCGCGCGCCAATGGCGCCCCAGCTCATCAGATCGGCCAGATATTGCGGCGTGATCATATCGAGGAATTCGCCGGCGGCAGGCAGGCCGCTGTCGTTAATATCCAGCAGCAGTTTGCGCGCAATACGCAGACCGTCGTTAATCTGGAAGCTGTTATCCATGTGCGGATCGTTAATCAGCCCTTTCCAGCCGACGGTGGTACGCGGTTTCTCAAAATAGACGCGCATGACAATTTCAAGCTCGCCTTGAAGCTCATCGCGTAGCGCCAGCAAACGGGCGGCATACTCTTTCGCCGCTGCCGGATCATGAATTGAACAAGGACCGATCACAACCAGCAGACGATCGTCATTGCCTTTGAGAATTTTATGGATGGCTTTGCGCGCGTGAGCAACGGTATTCGCTGCATTTTCCGTAGCGGGAAACTTTTCCAGCAGCGCGACCGGAGGTAATAACTCGTTGATTTCTTTAATGCGTAAATCGTCGTTCTGATAATTCATGTTTATTCCAGTGTTGCCGTACTTATCCCAATGAATGCAATCCCTCCAATCTATCTCTTCAATTAAATAGTGTAAACGGGCTTTTACACTTTGAACGGAATAATCCTGGAATTCAGGAAAAAAACGCACAAATGTAGCGAAAAATGGGATCTAACCTACACTTTTTAACTGTAACCACTCTGTTTATGAATTATTGCAAGATTCTCTGCTGCGTTAACCCGCGGCGGCGAACGCTTTTTATCCCTTATTTGAGGATTTGACTGACACGTGCACTGTTGGAAGAGGTTATCCGACATATCCACCATAACAGGAGCATCTTATGAAAATGACAAAACTGACTACGCTTTTACTCACCGCTACCCTCGGCCTTGCCAGCGGCGCAGCGTTAGCTGCTGAATCTAACGCGCAATCCAGTAATGGCCAGGCGAACTCGGCGGCAAATGCCGGTCAGGTTGCCCCGGACGCCCGCCAGAATGTAGCGCCGAATGATGTGAATAACAACGACATCAATACCAACGGCAATACTAACAGCACGATGCAGCATCCAGACGGTTCAACCATGAATCATGACGGAATGACCAAGGATGAAGAGCATAAAAATACCATGTGTAAAGACGGTCGCTGCCCGGATATTAATAAAAAAGTGGAAACCGGTAATGGCGTCAATAATGACGTGAATACCAAAACCGACGGTACCACACAGTAATGCAGAAAAAAGTCTGATAACGGGAGAGCTTTCGCTCTCCTTTTTATTTTGTCAGCGAAAAATCAGTATGATGTCTACAGTATTGATGAGAATAACAAAGGAATGACGTTATGGCGCACTCACACTCTCATGCCGATTCACACCTGCCGAAAGATAATAATGCTCGTCGCCTGCTTTTCGCCTTTATCGTCACTGCCGGATTTATGCTCCTTGAGGTGGTGGGCGGGATACTCTCCGGCTCTCTGGCGTTGTTGGCGGATGCGGGACATATGCTCACCGACGCGGCGGCCCTTCTCTTTGCGCTGCTGGCGGTTCAATTTTCCCGTCGTCCCCCGACTGTTCGCCACACTTTTGGCTGGCTAAGACTCACCACACTGGCGGCTTTTGTGAATGCCATTGCGTTGGTGGTCATTACCCTTCTCATTGTCTGGGAAGCGATAGAGCGCTTTTACACGCCACGTCCGGTGGCGGGCAATCTGATGATGGTAATTGCGGTTGCGGGTCTGCTGGCGAACCTGTTTGCGTTCTGGATACTCCATCGGGGAAGCGATGAAAAAAACCTGAACGTGCGCGCTGCCGCGCTACATGTGATGGGCGATTTGCTGGGTTCCGTCGGCGCAATAGTCGCCGCGTTGATCATTATCTGGACGGGCTGGACGCCAGCGGACCCGATTCTCTCTATTCTGGTTTCGGTACTGGTACTACGCAGCGCCTGGCGTTTGTTAAAAGATAGCGTCAACGAATTGCTGGAAGGCGCGCCGGTTTCACTGGATATTAATGCCTTACAGCGCCATTTAAGCCGGGAAATCCCCGAAGTCCGCAACGTACACCATGTGCATGTCTGGATGGTCGGCGAAAAACCGGTCATGACATTGCACGCTCAGGTCATTCCGCCACACGACCATGATGCGCTGCTGGAACGTATCCAGGATTTCCTGATGCACGAATACCATATTGCGCACGCTACGATTCAGATGGAGTATCAAGTGTGTCACGGCCCGGACTGTCATCTGAATCAGACGCCATCCGGGCATGTTCATCACCATTAACGGGAAAGCGCGCGCGATCCTCGCTCCCGCGCGCTGTTTATCCACAGGCGACTACCGTTCACGGCGATAAATGTCAGGATCAGATATTCCAGCGACATCGCATAGACGCCCTGCAAAGCAAAAATCACCACACTGATCACGTTGATTACCACCCACAGGAGCCAGTTTTCGACATATTTGCGTGTCATCAGAATCATCGCCGCGATAGACAGCACCATCATGCAAGAGTCCCAGAACGGGAAAGCGTCCGGTTGCAGTACAGGCATTGTCACCTGTAACCCCAGCATCTGCATAATGGCGACGGCCACGCGCGTCAGGACGGCGAATACGGGATCGATATATCGCGTCATCAAACCGATAACTATCACACATATCGCCAGCCATGCCATTGCTTTTGGCAACGGCAGCCAGCGGATTTTAAGCTCGGCTTGATTATCCTTTGTTTGCCGCGACCACGCATACCAGCCATAAATATTGGCGGCAAAGAAAAAGAGTTGCAGCAACAGGCTGGCATAAAGCTGGATCTGAAAGAAAATAATCGCAAACAGGGTGACGTTAACCAGTCCAAAAAAGTAGTTGCTGATCTTCTCCAGACTGGCAAGCCAAATACAGAGCAGGCCGGCGATGGTTCCTACCGCTTCGATCCACGAGAGATCGTACCCGCCAGCGCCAATCGGAATATGAATCAGTATGTTGTGCGTACTAAAAAAATCCATTCTCTCCCCCAAAGATTTCCGTCTTTACGCCCGAAGTGTAGCCGCAAAATCCAGCATCCGGTTGAGCGGCAGTAATGCGCCCTCGCGTAGCGCCGCATCAACCTGTATTTCATGCGCCGCGCCTCCCTGCTCCAGCCCTTCAGCAATGGCTTTCAGGCCATTCATCGCCATCCACGGACAGTGCGCGCAGCTACGGCAGGTCGCCCCCTCGCCAGCCGTGGGCGCTTCAAGCAGTTCTTTTTCAGGCACCGCCTGCTGCATTTTGTAGAAGATGCCGCGATCGGTCGCCACGATAAGCTGTCTGTGCGGCAGCGTTTTTGCCGCCTTAATAAGCTGACTGGTGGAGCCCACCGCATCGGCCATCTCGACAATGGACTGCGGCGATTCAGGGTGAACCAGAAGAGCGGCATCGGGATAGATTTTTTTTAAACGGGTCAACGCCTGGGTTTTAAACTCGTCATGCACGATACACGCCCCTTGCCAACACAGTACATCGGCCCCGGTCTGTTTTTGCACGTAATTCCCCAGGTGTCTGTCCGGCGCCCAGATAATTTTTTCCCCCAAACTATCCAGATGCTCAATCAGTTCTACGGCGATACTGGAGGTCACAACCCAGTCCGCACGCGCTTTAACAGCAGCCGAGGTGTTAGCATAGACCACTACGGTTCTGTCAGGGTGCGCATCACAAAAAGCGCTAAATTCGTCTATTGGGCAGCCTAAATCCAGCGAACATTCCGCCGCCAGCGTAGGCATAAGAATGTTTTTTTCCGGGCTGAGGATTTTGGCGGTTTCCCCCATAAACCGTACGCCCGCTACCAGTAACGTGGATGCGGCGTGCTTCGCGCCGAAACGGGCCATTTCCAGCGAGTCGGAAATACAGCCGCCGGTTTCTTCTGCTAACTGTTGAATTTCCGGATCGGTGTAGTAGTGCGCCACCATGACGGCATTGCGCTCTTTGAGCAAACGCTTGATTTTCTCACGATAAAATTGCTTTTCATCGTCGTTCAACGGCGTTGGTTTCGGCGGGAACGGGTAGATTGCGGCTTGTGGGTCAAACATTACGCTCATCGTGGCTTCTCGTTTTACTGACTTAACGAAACAACCGAATGAAAGCGTAATAAACGCCACAATCGGTTAATTTGTTTTATATGCTAAACAAGATAGCTGATTCAATAAGGAAAGTCACAATAATTACGTAGCCCCGTATCTGATGGCGGCGTAACGTCTTATCTGGCCTACGTGAGCGGTGCCGTCTGTAGGCCTGATAAGCGCAGCGCATCAGGCAAGACCCGAACCTGCGGCAGGTTCGAATCTTCCATATCGCAGATAGCAAAAAAGCGCCTTTAGGGCGCTTTTTTACATTGGTGGGTCGTGCAGGATGACTCGCTTCGCTCGCCCTTCGGGCCGTCGCCGTAAACGGCTCCGTTGTCTCACTGCGTGAGACCCGGACCTGCGGCAGGTTCGAATCTTATAAATCGCAGATAGCAAAAAAGCGCCTTTAGGGCGCTTTTTTACATTGGTGGGTCGTGCAGGATTCGAACCTGCGACCAATTGATTAAAAGTCAACTGCTCTACCAACTGAGCTAACGACCCCTTGGATAAGGGTTACTGCTTCAATCATTCAGGATGGTGGGTCGTGCAGGATGACTCGGCTTCGCCTCGCCCTTCGGGCCGTTGCTAAAGCAACATTATCCTTCACGTTCTCTACCAGTTACCACCTTGTATATTGGTGGGTCGTGCAGGATTCGAACCTGCGACCAATTGATTAAAAGTCAACTGCTCTACCAACTGAGCTAACGACCCATACGGGTGCTGCCTGAAAGATTTTACTCGGACCATCTAAAGATGGTGGGTCGTGCAGGATGACTCGGCTTCGCCTCGCCCTACGGGCCGTTGCTGACGCAACGTTATCCTTCACGTTCAACATCTGAGTTTGATGTTAAATTGGTGGGTCGTGCAGGATTCGAACCTGCGACCAATTGATTAAAAGTCAACTGCTCTACCAACTGAGCTAACGACCCAAGTGGTGGGTGATGACGGGATCGAACCGCCGACCCCCTCCTTGTAAGGGAGGTGCTCTCCCAGCTGAGCTAATCACCCGATACTACGCTGGATATTACTGACTAACCGAAGTTAGTGGTGGGTCGTGCAGGATGACTCGGCTTCGCCTCGCCCTACGGGCCGTTGCTGACGCAACGTTATCCTTCACGCTTTATTCTCGTTTCCACCGAACGATTGGTGGGTCGTGCAGGATTCGAACCTGCGACCAATTGATTAAAAGTCAACTGCTCTACCAACTGAGCTAACGACCCACTTTTACGTTGCTTTCGAGTTGTTTAATATCCCGTGGCAACGGCGGCATATATTACTGATTTCAGATTTGAGCGCAACAAAAATTTCGACGCAGGGGGCTCAACTGCTTAGGAATCGCACGACGCGACCAGAAAAAAGGCGTTTTCTGGTCGCATGGTACGCATTACATCGCGTTAAGACGCTTTTGCGCCTGTTTCGCGCCATCAGTGCCAGGATATTTGTTAATCACCTGCTGATAAACCGCTTTCGCTTTTGCCGTATCACCTTTGTCCTGCATGATAACGCCAACTTTGTACATCGCGTCCGCAGCCTTCGGCGACTTAGGATAGTTTTTTACTACCGAGGCGAAATAATAGGCGGCGTCATCTTTTTTACCCTTGTTGTAATTCAACTGGCCCAGCCAATAATTGGCGTTCGGCTGATAAGTAGAATCAGGGTATTTCTTGATGAAGTTCTGAAACGCCACAATCGCATCATCCTGGCGAGACTTATCCTGCACCAGCGCAATTGCCGCATTGTAATCGGTATTCGCATCGCCACTTTGTACCGGCGCCCCTGAGGTTGCCGTACCGGCATCCGGGGCGGGGGTCGCAGTGGTTGCCGCCCCGCTCTGGTCACCAGCTGCTGGCTGCGCTGCGCCGCCATTATTTAAGCTCCCCAGCTGCAGCATAATTTGCTTCTGGCGCTCCATCACCTGATTCAGTTGATACTGATTTTCCTGGATTTGGCCGCGCAAAGAATCGATATCGGACTGATTATCGGAGAGCTGCTGCTGAAGTTGGGTTAAAAGCTGGCTGTGAGCGTTAGAGATACGCTCAAGTTGAGTGACGCGGTCTTCGACCGAGCCTGAGCCGACACTACTGATTGGCGCCTGAGCAAAAGCGGCCCAGGGGGCCGCTATGCCAACCAGTAACGACAGACTCAACAGGTGATGTCTGAAGTTACTGCTCATGCAATTCTCTTAGTAAACCAGTACAGCGCGACGGTTCTTAGCGTAAGCCGCTTCGTCGTGGCCCAGTACGGCAGGTTTTTCTTTACCGTAAGAAACGATGGAGATCTGGTCAGCGGAAACGCCTTTACCCTGCAGGTACATTTTAACGGCGTTAGCACGACGTTCGCCCAGGGAGATGTTGTACTCCGGAGTACCGCGTTCGTCCGCGTGACCTTCTACGGTGACTTTGTAAGACGGGTTGCTACGCAGGAAGTTAGCGTGCGCATCCAGCATTGCCGCGAAGTCAGAACGGATATCGTACTTGTCGAGATCGAAGTAAACGATGTTGTTCTGCTGCAGCTGCTGCATCTGCAGACGCGCTTGCTCTTCAGATGACATGTTGCCGTTGCCGTTAGCGTCCATACCAGTGCCGGCGCCGTTCAGCATGCCGCCTTCGCTACCGTCATTGCTGGCGTTCTTGTTGGAAGAACATGCCGCGATTGCCATAACAGGCAGGGCAATCATCAGGCCCTTCAGCACTTTGTTCAGTTGCATTTCTTTAATTCCTTTAGTAATCAATTAATTATTATCACAGATACGGCGACCAGGCAGGCGATTTCACCTGACCATCAGTTGCCGGAAGACGCGCTTTGAAACGCCCATCTGTAGAAACCAAATTCAGCACAGATCCCATCCCCTGAGAAGAGCTGTAGATTACCATCGTGCCGTTAGGTGCCAGACTTGGCGTTTCATCCAGGAACGTTGACGACAGAACCTGTACGCCACCCGTCACCAGATCTTGTTTGGCAATGTGCTGCTGCCCGTTATTTGAGCTTACCATTACCATAAATTTACCGTCGCTGCTGACATCCGCATCCTGGTTTTGCGAACCTTCCCAGGTAATACGCTGCGCCGCACCGCCGTTAATGTTCATTTTATACACTTGCGGACGTCCAGCCTGGTCAGAAGTAAAGGCCAGAGTCTGGCTGTCCGGGAACCAGGTCGGCTCCGTATTGTTGCTACGGCCGTCCGTTATCTGACGAATCTGACCGGAGGCGAGATCCATAACGTACAGGTTCAGACTTCCGGTTTTCGATAACGCGAACGCCAGTTTCGTCCCATCCGGCGAGAAGGCCGGCGCGCCGTTGTGACGCGGGAAGGACGCAACCTGACGCACTGCGCCGTTTGCCAGCGTCTGGATAACCAGCGCAGAGCGACCGCTTTCAAATGTCACGTAAGCCAGTTTTGAGCCGTCCGGAGACCACGCCGGAGACATCAGCGGCTGCGGAGAACGGTGCACTACGAACTGATTGTAGCCATCGTAATCCGACACACGCAGTTCATACGGGAACTGACCGCCGTTAGTCTGTACCACATAGGCGATACGAGTACGGAACGCGCCCTTAATGCCCGTCAGTTTTTCAAAAACTTCGTCACTGGCGGTGTGGCCTGCATAACGCAGCCACTGCTTGTTCACTTTATAAGAGTTTTGCGCCAGTACAGTCCCCGGCGCGCCGCCAGTGTCAACCAGCTGATAAGCAACATTGTAGGAACCGTCCGGATTCGGCGTTACCTGCCCAACGACGACGGCATCAATACCCAGCGCAGACCATGCGGTAGGCTGAACTTCCTGAGCGGTGGCTGGCTGCTGCGGCAGTCGGGACCGGTCTAACGGATTAAATTTACCGCTGTTGCGTAAATCTGCCGCCACGATGCCGCCGATATCTTCAGGCGCAGCGCCCGGCCCGGCCCATTTAAAAGGCACAACGCCAATCGGTCGCGCCGAGTCCACCCCCTGGGTGATCTCGATACGGACTTCTGCGTGCAGCACTGCCGCCCACAGCATCAGAAAACCAAATGCTACTCGTAATGCCTGCTTCATCATATCTCCCATACCTGGGCCTGCGACCCACGATAATTTAGCAGAATGTTAACAAACTCAAATACACAAAACCACCAGGACCAGTAACAACTCAACCGCTCCAACTTCCATAAAGAAAAGTATCTACAGTTTAAAGTCTAGTTTGGCATCCTTTATTTTCTCATAAACAGCCTGGCTTGGCGGTTTAGGAATTTTCGCGGTTTTTGCCGCCATTAACGCCGCCTGACAAAGCGCCGGATCGCCGCCCTCAGACGTAATGCTTTTTAATGAGCCATCCGGCGCCAGGCTAATATGCAAGACACATTGTTTGCCCTGATACAGGCTCGCATCATACAGACGGCTCTGAATGGCGACCTGAATCTGTTTCGCGTAGGCGCTGATATCAGCGCCTGTCGCCCCACCGTTAGCGCCCGATGTACCGCTATCTTTCGATGGCTGACCATTCCCTTTCGCGCCGCCGCCGGTTTTCGGCGCATTCTTACCCGAGCTGAGATCGCCAAGCAGATCGTCGACGCCTTCTGCGGCGGCCGCTTTTTCGGCAGCCGCTTTCTTCTTAGCGTCCGCCGCTGCTTTCGCCGCCGCGGCATCCGCTTTCTTCTTCGCCTCCGCCGCCGCTTTCGCCGCCTCGGCATCCGCTTTCTTCTTCGCCTCCGCCGCCGCTTTCGCCGCTTCGGCTTCCGCTTTCTTCTTCGCCTCCGCCGCCGCTTTCGCCGCTTCGGCCTCTGCTTTCTTCTTCGCGTCCGCCGCCGCTTTCGCCGCTTCGGCTTCCGCTTTCTTCTTCGCGTCCGCTGCCGCTTTTACCGCTTCGGCTTCCGCTTTCTTCTTCGCGTCCGCCGCCGCTTTCGCCGCCTCGGCCTCCGCTTTTTTCTTCGCGTCCGCCGCCGCTTTCGCCGCTTCTTCGGCCTGTTGCTGCTGCTGTTGCGCCAGTTTTGCCGCTTCTTCAGCCTGCTTTTGCTGCTCCTGAGCCGCTAAACGTTCTTTCTCAAGTTGTTTCAACCGCTCCTGTTCAGCAGCCTGCTTCTGCTGCAGTTCCTCTGCTTGCTGCTGTTGCAGCTTTTTACGCTCTTCTTCCGCGCGTCTGGCGCTGGCCTGTTGATCCTGCTGACGGTTGTACTGCTGCACAACGGCGCCAGGATCGACCATCACCGCGTCGATAGCGGAACCACCGCCGCCGCCGGCAGAAGCCTCTATATGCTCATCAAACGAACTCCAGATCAGCACTGCAAATAAGATGATATGCAGCACGGCTGAAATAATTATCGCCCGTTTGAGCTTGTCGTTTTGTTCGGTTGCCTTTGACACTCTCGGTTCCCAAAAAACTGTTCGCCTGTTACTCGCCGTCTTTCAAGCCAACGGGACGCAGACTTCAGATTGGCTGCGTCATTAAGCCAACCGATTTTACGCCCGCGCTGTGTAACAAGTTCAGCGCTTTAATTATTTCATCGTACGGCACCTCTTTCGCGCCGCCGATTAAAAAGACTGTTTTCGGATTAGCCTGCAGATGACGCTTTACTTCTGCGATCACCTGTTCAGACGGCAGTTGATCCATTCGATCTTTATCAACCACTACGCTGTATTGCCCTACTCCGGAAACCTCAATAATGACCGGTGGATCGTCGTTACTACTGACCGCCTGCGACTGATTCGCCTCCGGCAAGTCGACCTCCACGCTCTGGGTAATGATCGGCGCGGTTGCCATAAAGATCAGCAGCAACACCAACAGTACGTCGAGTAGCGGTACAATATTGATTTCGGACTTAAGTTCGCGACGACCTCGTCCACGCGTTCTGGCCATGGCTTACCCCTTGTTGCTTTCGCTTACGGTAAACGCCTGGCGGTGCAGAATCGCGGTGAACTCTTCCATAAAGTTGTCGTAATTCAGTTCCAGCTTGTTCACGCGCTGATTCAGTCGGTTGTAAGCCATAACCGCAGGGATGGCGGCAAACAGACCAATCGCCGTGGCAATCAATGCTTCGGCAATACCCGGCGCAACCATTTGCAGAGTCGCCTGTTTCACCGCGCCCAGGGCGATAAACGCATGCATAATCCCCCATACGGTGCCAAACAGACCGATATAAGGACTGATAGAGCCTACCGTGCCAAGAAACGGGATATGCGTTTCCAGCGTTTCCAGCTCTCGGTTCATGGAGATGCGCATCGCACGCGACGCCCCCTCTACCACTGCCTCCGGCGCATGGCTGTTGGCGCGATGGAGCCGGACAAACTCTTTGAACCCGCTATAAAAGATTTGCTCCGAGCCCGACAGACTATCGCGTCTCCCCTGGCTTTCCTGGTACAGACGCGATAGTTCGATTCCGGACCAGAATTTATCTTCAAACGCTTCCGCCTCACGCGCAGCGGCGTTCAGGATACGCGTTCGCTGGATAATGATGGCCCAGGATGCTATTGAAAAACCAATCAAAATCAACATGATAAGTTTAACCAGAAGGCTTGCCTTCAGGAACAAATCAAGGATATTCATGTCAGTCACTGCTTAAACTCCGCGACAATAGACTTAGGAAGCGCACGAGGCTTCATTTTGAGTGGATCAACGCAAACAATCAGAACCTCTGCTTCATTTAGCAGCGTGTTCTCTGCGTTGACAATGCGTTGCGTGAAAACCAAAGCGGTGCCACGCATTGACGTAATTTCTGTTTGAACTTCAAGCATATCGTCGAGCCGCGCAGGCGCATAGTATTCCAGCGTCATCTTGCGCACCACAAAGGCGACCCGCTCCGCCAGCAGCACCTGTTGGCTGAAGTGATGGTGACGCAGCATCTCCGTGCGCGCTCTTTCATAAAAAGCGACATAGCTGGCGTGATAAACCACACCGCCGGCGTCCGTGTCTTCGTAATAAACTCGAATTGGCCATCGAAACATATACTTATTCATCCCTGCAGCCTCTTTGTTGGCGTCATCCGCTTGCCGCCGTAATGCCTCAAGAATGCCGTTGTATATCGCCTTGTATTCACTTTACATCCCGGTAATGCAACAAAAGTAGAGCTTTTAAACGTTGCTACTATACGCGTGGGAATGAGGCTTGGGAATGGGGGGAAGTTAAGGGAGAGTAAAAATATATGGGCTTATGCAAGCCCCTATATTTTTAAGGAGGTTTCTTATTCACAAGAAGAAGAAAATCAGGCCGACGATAAGGACGATATCCGCAAGGAGCGGACAAAAAATCCCTTGCCAGTGTACGGATTCAGGGCGAAAACCCACGCCGTGGATTATGCCTGCGCAAACCGCCCACATCAGCAATAATCCGTGCCAGATTTCAAGCGTGCTGGTCCTGGCGGCAAACCGTGACGGGTCCCAGAACATACATCCTGCCAGCACTATCGCCATCACGAAGGAAAGCGCCCTTAACGGGCGCTTGTCCATTACCGCATACAGTTTTGCGATAATATGGGTCATTAGCTTTCTTCTTGACCGGTTTTACCCGCTTCAACGTGCTCAAGCGCCAGGGCGGTAATGATCCCGAATGCACAGGCAAGAAGCGTTCCCAGAATCCATGCGAAATACCACATTTTAAGCTCCTTACTTAGTACAGAGAGTGGGTGTTGCTTTCAATATGTTCTTTAGTGATACGACCGAACATTTTCCAGTAACACCAGCTGGTGTAGATCAGAATGATCGGTACGAACACCGCCGCAACCCAGGTCATCAGGTTCAGCGTCATCTGGCTGGATGTCGCATCCCACATGGTCAGGCTGGCATTCATCATCGTGCTGGACGGCATCACAAATGGGAACATAGCGATACCCGCCGTCAGAATAATGCAGGCCAAGGTCAGCGAAGAGAACAGGAATGCCCACGCGCCTTTCTCCATACGGGAAGTCAGGATAGTCAGCAGCGGCAGAACCACGCCCAGAGCCGGAACCAACCACAGGATCGGAGCATTATTAAAGTTCACCAGCCAGGCGCCAGCTTCACGCGCCACTTCTTTAGTCAGCGGGTTAGAGGCGGCATGATGATCAATCGCGGATGTCACGACATAACCATCAATACCATACATTACCCAAACGCCCGCCAGCGCAAAGCACACTAATGTCACCAGCGCCGCAATCTGCGAGGTGGCGCGCGCGCGCAGGTGCAGTTCGCCAACGGTGCGCATTTGCAGGTAAGTCGCCCCCTGCGTGATGATCATCCCTACGCTTACGATACCCGCCAGCAGACCAAACGGGTTCAGCAACTGAAAGAAGTTACCGGTGTAGTACAGACGCAGATACTCATCTACATGGAACGGTACGCCCTGCAACAGGTTGCCAAAGGCCACGCCAATCACCAGCGGCGGCACAAAGCTACCGATGAACACGCCCCAGTCCCACATGTTGCGCCAGCGCGGGTCTTCAATCTTGGAACGGTAATCAAAACCGACCGGACGGAAGAACAAAGACGCCAGCACCAGGATCATCGCCACATAGAAACCGGAGAACGCCGCAGCGTAAACCATCGGCCAGGCAGCAAACAACGCGCCGCCCGCGGTGATCAACCACACCTGGTTACCGTCCCAGTGCGGGGCGATAGAGTTAATCATAATTCGACGTTCGGTGTCGTTACGACCGAGGAAACGGGTGAGCATCCCCACCCCCATGTCGAACCCATCGGTGACAGCGAAACCAATTAGCAAAATGCCAACCAGCAGCCACCAGATAAAACGTAGTACTTCATAATCGATCATTTGACGACTCCTGTCTTAGCGTGCCGGCTGAGAAGTCACGGTGGACTGCTCAAAGTGATAGCGACCGGTTTTCAGGCTGCTTGGGCCAAGGCGTGCAAATTTGAACATCAGGAACAATTCTGCCACCAGGAACAGGGTATACAGGCCGCAAATCAGGAACATGGAGAACAGCAGATCGCCCACGGTCAGCGATGAGTTCGCCACGGCTGTCGGCAACACTTCGCCGATCGCCCACGGCTGACGACCATACTCGGCGACGAACCAACCTGCTTCAACCGCAATCCACGGCAGTGGAATACCGTACAGCGCCGCGCGCAACAGCCATTTTTTCTCACCGATGCGGTTACGAATCACGCTCCAGAAGGAGAGTGCGATAATCGCCAGCAGCAGGAAGCCGCACGCCACCATGATACGGAAAGCGAAGTACAGCGGCGCAACGCGAGGAATGGAATCTTTCGTCGCTTGCTGGATCTGCGCTTCGGTCGCGTCAGTCACATTAGGCGTATAGCGTTTCAGCAGCAGGCCGTAACCGAGATCTTTCTTCATGCTGTTAAACTGGTCGCGAACGGCCTGGTCGGTAGAACCGGCGCGCAGCTGCTCCAGCAGTTCATAGGCTTTCATCCCGTTACGGATACGCTCTTCATGCTGAACCATGAGATCTTTCAGACCAATAACCGGCGTGTCCACGGAACGCGTAGCGATAATGCCGAGCGCATAAGGGATCTGAATCGCCAGATGGTTTTCCTGTTTGTCCTGGTCAGGAATGCCGAACAGGGTAAAGGAGGCCGGAGCAGGTTGCGTTTCCCATTCAGCTTCAATCGCAGCGAGCTTGGTTTTCTGCACGTCGCCCATTTCGTAACCGGATTCGTCACCGAGTACGATAACGGACAGTACGGCAGCCATACCGAAGCTGGCGGCAATAGCAAAGGAGCGTTTAGCAAAGGCGAAGTCACGACCTTTCAGCATGTAGTAAGCGCTGATACCGAGGATGAACATCGCGCCGGTGACATAGCCGGACGCCACAGTGTGAACAAATTTCACCTGTGCTACCGGGTTCAGCACCAGTTCAGAGAAGCTCACCATTTCCATACGCATGGTTTCGAAATTGAAATCCGCAGCGATTGGGTTTTGCATCCAGCCGTTCGCTACCAGAATCCACAACGCGGAGAGGTTGGACCCCAGAGCCACCAGCCAGGTGACGCACATATGCTGAACTTTACTCAGACGATCCCAGCCGAAGAAGAACAGACCTACAAAGGTGGATTCGAGGAAGAAGGCCATCAAACCTTCGATGGCCAGCGGCGCACCGAAGATGTCCCCAACATAGTGGGAGTAGTACGACCAGTTTGTCCCGAACTGGAACTCCATGGTCAAACCGGTAGCCACACCCAGAGCAAAGTTGATACCAAACAACTTGCCCCAGAACTTGGTCATATCTTTATAAATCTGTTTGCCGGAAAGGACGTATACCGTTTCCATAATGGCCAGCAGGAACGCCATACCGAGCGTTAGCGGCACAAACAGGAAGTGGTACATCGCGGTCAAGGCAAACTGTAAGCGCGACAGTTCGACTATATCTAACATCATGACTCCTTGCTCATCGCATGAAGACTCCGAGAGTGAACCCCGTTAGAAAGGGTCACACGCATGCCCCAATACAAATTTATTTGCGGCCTTCCATCGTACTATCCCCTCGGGAAGGAAACAGTAATGATGAAAAGTTACAAACATGTTAATAAAAAACCCAAATTGATCCCGCAAATATATTACGCCGTAAAACCCTTACAATAAACAGGTTTTTAGTGGGTCAGATTTGCTTTTTTCGACAGCGATCAATTTATGGCTAATCTATCGCTTTTCAGGGAATTTGATCACGGACAATTTAACCAGTTTTGATGCTCTTTTCCAACATTTAAATATTGATTAAAATCAATTTTTAAAGTTAATGTTAATAATGTTTATTCATTGAATGCATGGTGAATTTTTTGTTAACTTTTTGTTTTTGCAAAGAGTAATTTCAAACCCCCTGTAAAAAGAGGCTTATTCGATAAGGCTAAACATTTTGTGCGTTTTTTACTGCCCCGCATCCAGTAAAAAACATTCCACATTGATGTTCAATTATTGCTAAATAGCTCACAGATTTTTTCTGCAGGTTATCAATACTTATTATTTTATACATTTAGTCTATTTTTATTTTACTTATAATTAACACCGCAAAGAAACTATCTCATTGCACACGCGCCATCATCCCACCGGGATTACCCTGCCCCAACTTCCCTTTCCCGACGACTAACGGCCAGGATCATCTTGCCAGGTTATCGCCTTAATTATCGCTAATAAGCTTTCCAGATAGCCAGAAACAAACATTTTATTCGCTAATTTTTCTTTATTTCAATAACACCGTATTTGCCTCTCTATAATTATTATAGTGAAGATTCTGTTATCACCTTCACAGATTTACCCTCAATATCTACGTCACTCATAGTGATAATTCTGTTTATTCGCAGCCATAAATACCCTTTAAACATGATTAATCACGAACGAATAGTGTCAATAAGTTCTTAATAATTTTTAAAGTTAACCTCTTTTAACCAGCAAAAGTTCATATGATTTATTAAACGATATCTTTAATACTTCAGGGAAATAATGCTGGTACTCTTATGATTAAAATAGCTGTTTTATTCTGCCATTAAACAAGCAGTCTGTGTAAGCGCGATACATCTGAGGAGACGTGTAGTTCGCGCTCAGGCAAACATGCGCGGCCACAGAGTCAAGCGTCAATTTACTATAGAGGTTAGCGTCAACATAGTGTAATGCTGCAATGCGTTTTTTTCATGGCGGAAAGCGCATAATCCGTCTCCAGTGAGGTCGGCAGGTCTTTCACTAAGACAGCATCTGTATTTGCTGCAAAAGAGTTAACCGGCAAACTGAGTAAATTTACTGCCGCTGCCAGACGGTTATTATCAATTATTTTTAGACTCCACCATGTTTTTTTAATGAGGCATCATTTTCCTATAGCTCAATATTTACAAAGCCAATAATTTTATATCCCGGATGCTTCACCCGTACTTTGCCACAAACAATAAAGCCATAAAAAAGGCCACCGTAAAGGTGGCCAACCATGTCGAAAACGGACATTTATCTGTTCCCGCAGGAACAGCGAGTTTTATTTTATAATTGCTTTCAGCGCTTCGCCGATATCGGCCAGACTGCGAACCGTCTTCACGCCAGCAGCTTCCAGCGCGGCGAATTTTTCATCCGCGGTGCCTTTACCACCGGCAATGATGGCGCCAGCGTGGCCCATACGCTTGCCTTTCGGCGCGGTAACACCCGCGATATAGCCAACAACCGGCTTGGTCACGTGGTCTTTAATGTAAGCCGCCGCTTCTTCTTCTGCACTACCGCCGATCTCACCGATCATCACGATCGCTTCAGTCTGCGGATCTTCCTGGAACAGTTTCAGGATATCGATAAAGTTAGAGCCCGGAATCGGGTCGCCGCCGATACCCACGCAGGTGGACTGGCCGAAACCGTAGTCGGTGGTCTGCTTAACCGCTTCGTAGGTCAGCGTGCCGGAACGGGAAACGATACCCACTTTACCCGGCTTATGAATGTGACCCGGCATGATGCCGATTTTGCATTCGCCCGGGGTGATCACACCTGGGCAGTTCGGGCCGATCATGCGCACGCCTGCTTCGTCCAGCTTCACTTTCACGGTCAGCATATCCAGCGTCGGAATACCTTCGGTGATGGTGATAATCAGTTTGATGCCTGCGTCGATCGCTTCCAGAATGGAGTCTTTGCAGAACGGCGCCGGGACGTAGATAACGGATGCGGTCGCACCGGTAGCTTCTACCGCTTCGCGCACGGTGTTGAACACCGGCAGCCCCAGATGCGTGGTGCCGCCTTTGCCCGGCGTTACGCCGCCCACCATCTGCGTACCGTAAGCAATCGCCTGTTCGGAGTGGAAAGTCCCCTGGCTACCGGTGAAGCCCTGGCAGATAACCTTGGTATCTTTATTAATTAAAACGGACATTATTTCCCCTCCACTGCGGCAACAACCTGCTGAGCTGCATCCGTCAGACTTTTCGCTGCAATAATATTCAGGCCACTGTCAGCCAGTTTCTTCGCGCCGAGTTCGGCGTTGTTGCCTTCCAGACGCACCACCACCGGAACGTTCACGCCCACTTCTTCCACCGCGCCGATGATACCGTCGGCAATCAGGTCACAACGGACGATACCGCCGAAGATGTTAACCAGAACCGCTTTCACGTTGTCATCCGAGAGGATAATTTTAAACGCTTCGGTGACGCGCTCTTTGGTTGCGCCGCCGCCCACGTCAAGGAAGTTAGCCGGTTCGCCACCATGCAGCTTAACGATGTCCATGGTGCCCATCGCCAGACCCGCGCCGTTCACCATGCAACCGATGTTGCCGTCCAGCGCGACGTAGTTCAGTTCCCACTGCGCTGCCTGCGCTTCACGCGGGTCTTCCTGAGACTGGTCACGCATTTCACGCAGATCCGGCTGGCGGAACAGCGCGTTGCCGTCAGCGCCCAGCTTGCCGTCGAGGCAAATCAGATCGCCCTGCTTAGTAATCACCAGCGGGTTGATTTCGATCAGCGCCAGGTCGCGCTCAAGGAAAATGGTTGCCAGACCCATAAAGATTTTGGTGAACTGCTGCACCAGTTTACCTTCCAGACCCAATTTGAACGCCAGTTCCCGTCCCTGATACGGCATCGGGCCGGTCAGCGGATCGAGCGCGACTTTATGGATCAGATGCGGGGTTTCCTCCGCGACTTTTTCGATCTCTACGCCACCTTCGGTAGACGCCATAAAGACCACGCGACGAGAACTACGGTCAACTACCGCGCCGAGGTACAGTTCTTTGCCGATGTCGGTCGCCGCTTCAACCAGAATCTGGTTTACCGGTTGGCCATTAGCGTCTGTTTGATAGGTCACCAGACGTTTGCCCAGCCAGTTTTCCGCGAAGGCGCGAATCTCTTCTTTGCTTTTTACTACCTTCACACCGCCCGCTTTGCCGCGGCCGCCAGCGTGAACCTGACATTTCACTACCCACGGGCCGGCACCGATTTTAGACGCGGCTTCTTCGGCTTCACGCGGAGTAGTACAGGCATAACCCACCGGCGCCGGTAAGCCATAGCGGGCAAAAAGTTGTTTTGCCTGATATTCATGTAAGTTCATGTGTTCTGTCCATCCTTCAGGTAATCGTTATCTTTAGATCTTTAGACCTGTAGGCCTGAAAGCTGCGCGCCATCAGGCATTACACCATCGCCGGATGGCGGCGTGAACGCCTTATCCGGCCTACAGGTAGCAGGTGATGCTCTTGCTGACTACACGTCCAACAGCAGACGGGTCGGATCTTCCAGCAACTCTTTGATGGTGACCAGGAAGCCCACGGATTCGCGACCATCGATCAGGCGATGATCGTAAGAGAGCGCCAGGTACATCATCGGCAGAATTTCCACCTTGCCATCCACCGCCATCGGCCTGTCTTTAATAGCATGCATTCCCAGAATCGCGCTCTGCGGCGGGTTGATGATCGGGGTAGACATCAGCGAACCGAATACGCCGCCGTTGGTAATGGTAAAGTTACCACCGGTCAGGTCTTCTACGGTCAGCTTGCCGTCGCGGCCTTTGACAGCCAGTTCTTTAATTTTTTTCTCGATGTCAGCCATGCCCAGCGTATCCACGTCACGCAGGACCGGCGTGACCAGGCCGCGCGGCGTAGACACCGCCATGCTCACATCAAAGTAGTTGTGATACACCACGTCATCGCCGTCGATAGAGGCGTTCACTTCCGGATAACGCTTCAGCGCTTCCACTACCGCTTTCACGTAGAAGGACATAAAGCCCAGGCGGATACCATGACGTTTTTCAAACACTTCGCCATACTGCTTACGCAAATCCATAATCGGCTTCATGTTGACTTCATTGAAGGTCGTCAGCATGGCGGTGGAATTTTTCGCTTCCAGCAGACGCTCGGCCACGCGCTTGCGCAGGCGGGTCATTGGCACGCGTTTTTCGCCGCGCGCGCCCAGAGCGGGTTGTGCTGCAGGTTCAACAGCGGGTGCTTTAGACTCGCCTTTCGCCAGATGTTTTTCCACATCTTCACGGGTCAGACGCCCACCCACACCAGTGCCTTTAATGACGCTGGCTTCCAGATTGTGTTCAGCCAGCAGGCGACGGATCGCCGGGCTGAGCGCATCGTTGTTTTGTTCTTCCAGCGACGCCTGCTGGCGCTGTGCCGGCGTAGACGCTTTCTCTTCAGATTTGGCGCTGGTCTCTTTACCCGCGCTGTTGCCTTCACGCAGGCGACCCAGGATCTGGCGAGAGGTGACAGTCGTCCCCTCCTCTTCCAGAACCGCATCCAGAATGCCGTCCGCCGATGCCGGTACTTCCAGTACCACTTTGTCAGTTTCGATTTCTACCAGCACTTCGTCACGAACAACCGCATCACCCGGTTTTTTATGCCAGGTGGCGACGGTCGCGTCCGCTACGGACTCAGGCAGGTCGGGAACAAGAATATCTACGCTACTCATTATTTATCCTTTATTTAATCGACGTTCAGCGCGTCATTAACCAGATCTTGTTGCTGTTTCTGGTGAACGGACATATACCCTACCGCCGGAGAGGCGGAGGCCGGGCGACCTGCATAACGCAGAGCGGCCCCAAACGGAATCACTTCACGGAAATGATGCTGACTGCAGTACCATGCGCCCTGGTTGAGCGGCTCTTCCTGGCACCAGACAAAATCATGGACGTGAGCGTATGGTTGCAGCGCTTCCTGCACCGCTTTATGCGGGAACGGATAGAGCTGTTCGATGCGCACGATAGCGACATCTTTCTGGTCGTTTTTGCGACGTTGTTCCAGCAGGTCGTAATAAACCTTACCAGAACACATTACCACGCGTTTTACGGCTTTAGGGTCCAGCTCGTCAATTTCGCCAATGGCCGGCTGGAAGGAACCGTTCGCCAGTTCATCAAGCGTGGAAACCGCCAGCGGGTGACGCAGCAGCGATTTCGGCGACATCACCACCAGCGGACGACGCATCCCGCGCAGCGCCTGACGGCGCAGCATATGGTAGACCTGCGCCGGGGTGGACGGCACGCAAACCTGCATATTCTGCTCGGCGCAAAGTTGCAGATAACGTTCCAGACGCGCGGAAGAGTGCTCCGGGCCCTGCCCTTCATAGCCATGCGGCAACAGCATCACCAGACCGCACATCCGGCCCCATTTCTGCTCGCCGGAGGAGATGAACTGGTCAATCACTACCTGCGCGCCGTTGGCAAAATCGCCAAACTGCGCTTCCCAGATAGTCAGGGTACGTGGTTCCGCCGTGGCATAACCGTATTCAAAAGCCAGCACCGCTTCTTCAGACAGCACGGAGTCCCAGACTTTAAACTGTCCCTGACCGCTGTGAATATGCTGCAACGGCGTATACGTTGAGCCGTTCGTCTGGTTGTGGATCACCGCATGACGATGGAAGAAGGTGCCGCGACCGGAGTCTTCCCCGGACAGGCGCACCGGAATGCCTTCATCGACCAGCGTGGCGTAAGCCAGATTTTCCGCGCCGCCCCAGTCAAACAATTTCTCACCTGCCGCCATTGCCTGACGGTCGCCATAAATTTTCGCCACGCGAGACTGCATTTCAATGGCTTCCGGCACGGTGCTGATACGTTTTGCCAGCTCCTGCAGGCGCTTCATTTCTACCTTGTTCGGGTATGCTTCATCCCATTCGTGGTTTAGATACGGCGACCAGGTGAACGAGTGCATATTCATCGGACGCCACTCTTTCACCACGCATTCGCCTGCATCCAGCGCATCGCGATAGAGGTTGACCATTTCGGTGGCATCTTCCAGCGTTGCGACCTTATCAGCTTCCAGTTTGTCGGCGTAGATTTTACGCGGCGTCGGATGCTTTTTGATTTTCTGGTACATCAGCGGCTGGGTTGCGCTTGGCTCGTCGGCTTCGTTGTGGCCGTGACGGCGGTAGCACACCAGATCGATGAACACATCGCGTTTAAAGGTATTACGGAAGTCCAGCGCCAGACGGGTCACAAAAGCGACGGCTTCCGGATCGTCCGCATTGACGTGGAAAATCGGCGCCTGGACCATTTTACCGATATCGGTGCAGTAAGGCGTTGAACGCGCATCCAGTGGGTTAGAGGTGGTGAAGCCCACCTGGTTGTTGATAACGATACGTACCGTACCGCCCACTTCGTAACCGCGCGCTTTCGACATGTTCAGGGTTTCCTGAACCACGCCCTGGCCGGTCACCGCGGCGTCGCCGTGAATAGTGATCGGCAACACTTTGTTGCTGCTCGGTTCGTCCAGTCGGTCCAGACGGGCACGCACGGAGCCCATCACCACCGGGCTCACAATTTCCAGATGCGATGGGTTAAACGCCAGCGCCAGGTGAACCAGACCGCCTTCGGTTTCGATATCTGACGAGAAGCCCATGTGATACTTCACGTCGCCAGTACCCAGATGTTCTTTATGCTTACCGGCAAACTCGTCGAACAGATCCTGCGGTTTTTTACCCAGTACGTTGATCAGCACGTTCAGGCGACCGCGGTGCGCCATCCCCAGCACCACTTCGCGAGTGCCGCTGTTACCCGCATGGCGAACCATCTCTTTCAGCATGGGTATCAGCGCATCTCCCCCCTCAAGCGAGAAACGTTTCGCACCCGGGAATTTGGCACCCAGATAACGTTCCAGCCCTTCAGCGGCGGTCAGTTCGTTCAGGAAGCGTTTTTTCTCGTCAGCGCTAAAGGCCGCACGACCGGATTCGATGCGCTGTTGGATCCAGCGTTTCTCTTCGGTGCTGGTGATGTGCATATACTCAGCGCCAATCGGGCCGCAGTAGGTCTGTTTGAGCGCGTCGAGCAGCTCGCCCAGCTTCATCGTCTCTTTGCCGCTGGCAAAGGAGCCGACATTGAAGGTTTCCTGGAAATCGGCCTCGGTCAAATCATGGAAAGAAGGGTCCAGATCCGCCACGCGTTCTTGCTTCCACAGTCCCAGCGGATCGAGGTTTGCATGCTGATGGCCACGGAAACGATAAGCGTTGATAAGCTGCAGGACTTTAACCTGCTTCACATTGGTGTCAGGGTCGGAAATCGTAGAAGAGTGACGTGAGCCAGCCAACGCCTGCCGCCGGAAATATTCACGTGTTTTTGAATGGAGTTGATCCGGTTTGACTCCGGTACCAGGTAACTGCTGGAACGTCAAACGCCAGTTAGCGTCTACCGAGTCAGGATCGGTTAAGAAGTCTTCATAGAGCTGTTCTATCCAGCTCTGATTCGAACCAGAGAGGTAAGAAGAGTCCAACCAGGCTTTCAAAGCGCTGTTCTGCATCGTGATCCCTTAAGCATCTTTTCTGCTTATTTAATACTCTAAATAGGTCACGTTTCAGGAAGGCGGCAAGCTTGCGAATCCCTGGGAGCTTACATCCAGTAAGTGACCGGGGTGAGCAAGTGCAGCCAACGCACATGCAACGTGAACTATGACGAGTATTTCGCCGTGGATACTAACCACGCATACGCTGTATGCGTGCCGGGGTTCACTTGTTGCGGACTGTCGTGTCATCTGCGTCCGCTAAGGAACCTTTAAAAACTGTCTAATAATCTTCGCTGTTCAGGCTACGACTGCGTTGCGGCCTTCGCTCACTCCGGTCACATAGTTAACTATGCTCCCGAAGATTCGTTCAGACCGCGCCTTGTCTCGCTCTGAACATCTCGATTATTACTAATCATATGGCAGTTTTTAGAGGTTTCCTGCACTTCTATTGCCTGATGGCGCTGCGCTTATCAGGCCTACGGGGTTGCGCCTGTAGGCCGGATAAGACGGTACGTCGCCATCCGGCAACCACTACAACTACTTATGCGCTACGCTGCAACAGCATCGACTTAATATGGCCGATAGCGCGCGTCGGGTTCAGTCCCTTAGGACATACACTGACGCAGTTCATAATGCTGTGACAGCGGAATACGCTGAATGCATCGCTCATCCCTTCCAGACGACTGTCAGTCTCGGTATCACGACTATCGATCAGGAATCGATACGCCGCGAGCAGCCCCGCCGGACCGATAAACTTATCCGGGTTCCACCAGAATGACGGGCAGGATGTTGAGCAACAGGCGCAAAGAATACATTCATACAGCCCATCGAGTTTTTCACGCTGCTCCGGCATCTGTAAATGCTCACGTGCCGGTGGATTTTGCCCATTATTCAATAAGTAAGGCTTAATCTTCTCATATTGTGCGTAGAATTGCCCCATGTCTACCACCAAATCGCGGATCACCGGCAAACCGGGCAGCGGGCGAATCACAATCTTCTTACCCGGCTGAGTCAGCGCCGAAATAGGGGTAATACAGGCCAGACCATTCTTACCGTTCATATTCAAACCATCAGAACCACACACACCTTCGCGGCAGGAACGGCGGAAAGAAAGGCTGGGATCTTTTTCTTTAAGCTGGATTAACGCATCCAGCAGCATCATGTCGCGCCCTTCTTCGCCTTCCAGGGTGTAATCCTGCATACGCGGAGCGTTATCGACATCCGGGTTATAACGATAAATCGAAAATTCGAGTTTCATCATCCTGTCTCCGCAATTAATAAGTACGAATCTTCGGCGGGAACGCCGGACGCAGTTTCGGTTCCATATTGACGCTTCGGCGCGTCATGGATTCCGTTTGCGGCTGATACAGGGTATGACACAACCAGTTGGCATCATCACGCTCCGGGAAATCGAAGCGGCTATGCGCGCCGCGGCTTTCCGTCCGGAAGTTGGCTGATACGGCAGTGGCGTAGGCAGTTTCCATCAGGTTATCCAGCTCCAGACACTCAACACGCTGGGTATTAAACTCGCTGGACGTGTCATCCAGACGGGCGTTTTTCAGACGCTCGCGGATCACTTTCAACTGCTCAAGCCCTTTCGCCATCGCGTCGCCTTCACGGAATACGGAGAAGTTATGCTGCATACACTCCTGCAACGCTTTGCGGATAGCCACCGGATCTTCGCCATTGCGGTTATTGTTCCAGCGATTCAGGCGCTCCAGAGAACCTTCAACGTCAGACTCGCTGGCGTCGCGCAGCACGCCCTGCTCGGCGATGGATTCCTGTAAATGCAGCCCCGCCGCGCGGCCAAAGACCACCAGATCCAGCAGTGAGTTACCGCCCAGACGGTTGGCGCCGTGAACCGATACACAGGCGATTTCGCCTACCGCAAACAGCCCCGGAATGACCACGTCTTCGCCCTGCTCGTTCACGGTCAGCGCCTGACCGGTCACTTTAGTCGGAATACCGCCCATCATGTAGTGGCAGGTCGGGATAACCGGAATCGGCTCTTTCACCGGGTCAACGTGGGCGAAAGTACGGGACAGTTCCAGGATACCCGGCAGGCGAGATTCCAGCACCTCTTTACCCAGGTGATCCAGTTTCAGTTTAGCGTGCGGCCCCCACGGACCGTCGCAGCCGCGGCCTTCACGGATTTCGATCATGATGGAACGCGCCACCACGTCACGACCCGCAAGGTCTTTGGCGTTCGGCGCATAACGCTCCATAAAGCGCTCGCCGTGTTTGTTCAGCAGGTAACCGCCTTCGCCGCGGCAGCCTTCTGTCACCAGCACGCCCGCCCCGGCGATGCCGGTCGGGTGGAACTGCCACATTTCCATATCCTGCACCGGGACACCGGCACGCAGCGCCATACCGACACCGTCACCGGTATTGATATGAGCGTTGGTGGTGGACTGGTAGATACGGCCTGCGCCGCCGGTCGCCAGCACCGTCGCGCGGGCTTTGAAGTACACCACTTCACCGGTTTCGATGCACAGTGCGGTACACCCCACCACCGCGCCATCCTGGTTTTTCACCAGATCCAGCGCATACCATTCGGAGAAAATCGTGGTGTGGTTTTTCAAATTCTGTTGATACAGCGTGTGCAGCAAGGCGTGACCGGTACGGTCAGCCGCCGCCGCGGTACGTGCCGCCTGCTCGCCGCCAAAGTTTTTCGACTGGCCGCCGAACGGGCGCTGATAGATACGTCCATCATCAAGACGGGAGAACGGTAGCCCCATGTGCTCCAGTTCCAGAATCGCTTCCGGTCCGGTCTTACACATATATTCGATGGCATCCTGGTCACCAATGTAGTCCGACCCCTTAACGGTGTCGTACATGTGCCATTCCCAGTTATCTTCATGGGTATTGCCGAGCGCCACGGTGATACCGCCCTGCGCGGAAACGGTATGGGAACGGGTCGGGAAGACTTTCGAGAGCAGCGCACAGGTTTGGCCGCTCTGGGAAATTTGCAGCGCCGCGCGCATACCTGCGCCACCGGCACCAATCACAACAGCATCAAATTCTCTGACTGGCAGTTTCATTACACACCCCACACCACAACAAATCCATAGATGACGTAAACCACCAGCGCAACAACAATAACGAGTTGCAGTATCAGACGCACTGCCAGTGGTTTAACGTAGTCGGTTAACACCTGCCACATGCCGATCCAGGCATGAATCAAGATGGAAAAAAGCGCCAGCAGGGTGAAGACTTTGGTGAAGGCCGATGAGAAGAAACCGGTCCAGGCTTCAAAGGTCAGTTCGCCGCTCGTGGCGAAAAAACCCACCATGTAGATGATGTATAACGTCAGAACGATAGCGGTAGCACGGACCAGGATGAAGTCATGTACGCCATTGCGTCCTAATGCGGAGGCGTTGCTTACCATACGAGGACTCCTGCGAGAAGTGAAAGCACGACAGTGATAACAAAAGAGATTTTGGCAGAGCGTTGACCCGCTTCGAATGTTTCTTCCAGATAGCCAAAATCCATTAACATGTGACGAATTCCCACGATGACGTGATACGCCAGCGCGGTAAGGATGCCCCACATGATAAATTTAACGATGAAGCCGTCCATGATATCGGCGGCCTGCTGGAATCCTTCCGGAGAAGAGAGGCTGGTGCCCAGTAGCCACAGTAGTATGCCGACTGCGATGAAAGTAATCACACCGGATACGCGATGGAGAATGGACGCTATCGCTGTGATGGGGAACCGAATCGTTTGTAGATCCAGATTGACAGGTCTTTGTTTTTTCACATTTCTTATCATGAATAACGCCCACATGCTGTTCTTATTATTCCCTTAAGACTTCGGTTACAGAGGTGAATCTACCTGTAGCCAGAAAGACGACGGGATTTCCTTCCTCCGGTCTGCGTGCGGGTCAGACAGCGTCCTTTCTATAACTGCGCGTCATGTAAAACACTGCTTCCAGTAGCTAAAACGACACGTTACAACGCTGGGTGGCTCGGGATTGCAGGGTATTCCGGAGACCTGGCGGCAGTATAGGACGTTCACAAAATCATTACAATTAACCTACATATAGTTTGTCGGGTTTTATCCTGAACAGTGACACAGGTCACGATAACAACATTTTTTTAATTTTCAATCATCTGATTTGACAAACATTAAACAAAATTGTTACAAACAACACCAGAAAAAGCATATAATGCGTAAAAGTTATGGGGTCACTCTTTCACCTGTTAATAAGTTATGCAACAGTACAATGATATTGACCCATTCTTTCAGGACAGTTATTAGTGATAGACAGGTTACATTACTCGGATTGCTACGTTCCTGATTTGCTGCTAATTCGAAATTAATCAAGCCGTTACCTGCAAGCGCCCATTGCTCTGTACCCAGGTCATCCCCTCTTTCACAGAGCGGCGAGCCAAATAACAAACTGGTAACGGTTGATTGATGCATACACAGAATCTTCCCTGCACTAACGACGAGGAAGATGACGTGTAGAAGGCAAGTCTGAGTTCCGGCAGTCTTAAGCAATAAGGCGCTAAGGAGACCGTAAATGGCTGATACAAAGGCAAAAATCACCCTTACTGGTGATACTGCTATTGAACTGGATGTGCTAAAAGGTACACTCGGTCAAGATGTTATTGATATTCGTAGTCTCGGTTCAAAAGGAGTTTTTACTTTTGACCCTGGTTTCACCTCTACCGCATCCTGCGAATCTAAAATCACCTTCATCGACGGCGACGAAGGCATTTTGTTGCATCGCGGTTTCCCGATTGACCAGCTTGCTACCGATTCCAACTATCTGGAAGTCTGTTACATCCTGCTGTACGGCGAAAAACCGACGCAGGAAGAGTATGACGAGTTCAGAACGACAGTCACCCGCCATACGATGATCCATGAGCAAATCACTCGCCTGTTCCATGCTTTCCGTCGCGACTCACATCCGATGGCGGTAATGTGCGGGATCACTGGCGCGCTGGCAGCGTTCTACCACGACTCGCTGGATGTGAACAATCCGCGCCACCGTGAAATCGCGGCGTTCCGCCTGCTGTCCAAAATGCCGACCATGGCGGCGATGTGTTACAAATATTCAATCGGTCAGCCGTTTGTTTATCCGCGCAACGACCTTTCCTACGCCGGTAACTTCCTGAACATGATGTTCTCCACGCCGTGTGAAACCTATGAAGTGAATCCGGTACTAGAGCGCGCGATGGACCGTATTCTGATCCTGCACGCTGACCATGAGCAGAACGCCTCAACGTCAACGGTACGTACCGCAGGTTCAAGCGGCGCCAACCCATTCGCCTGCATTGCCGCCGGGATCGCCTCCCTGTGGGGACCCGCGCACGGCGGCGCCAACGAAGCCGCGCTGAAAATGCTGGAAGAAATCAGCTCTGTTAAACACATTCCGGAATTTGTTCGCCGTGCGAAAGACAAGAATGATTCTTTCCGCCTGATGGGCTTCGGTCACCGTGTTTACAAAAACTACGATCCGCGCGCCACCGTGATGCGTGAAACCTGCCACGAAGTGCTGAAAGAGCTGGGCACCAAAGACGATCTGCTGGAAGTGGCGATGGAGCTTGAGCACATTGCGCTCAACGACCCGTACTTCATCGAGAAGAAACTGTACCCGAACGTAGACTTCTACTCCGGCATCATTCTGAAAGCGATGGGCATTCCATCTTCGATGTTCACCGTGATCTTCGCCATGGCGCGTACCGTTGGCTGGATTGCACACTGGAATGAAATGCACACTGACGGCATGAAAATCGCCCGTCCTCGTCAGCTGTATACCGGCTACGATAAACGCGATTTTAAATCGGCGCTGAAGCGTTAATTGACAACCGGATGGCGAGGCAACCCTCGCCATCCGGTACATTTTCCCTTTTTTCTTATCCTCATTATTTTATTCTTACCCCGTTACTCTCTATGATTAATTAAGGTTTCGCTAAATATCATTCAGGGAGCATGGAATGCCGATTCTGCAGTGGTTTTTGTTGTTCCTGTTATCGCTGCTCATTTCCCTTATTTTTCTCTATCTGCACCTTCCGGCGGCAATGCTGCTCGGTCCAATGATTGCGGGTATCGTGTTGAGTTTGCGAGGTAGTACGCTACAACTTCCGCGCGGTATTTTTCTCGCCGCGCAGGCAATTCTCGGCTGTATGATCGCCCAAAATCTAACCGGTTCGATATTGACCACCCTCGCCCTCTACTGGCCGGTCGTGCTTTTAGTGTTGCTGGTGACGCTGCTTTCCAGCGCGGTAGTCGGCTGGCTGCTGGTACGTTACAGCTCGCTGCCCGGCAACACCGGCGCATGGGGGTCTTCGCCGGGCGGCGCGGCGGCAATGGTAGCGATGGCGCAAGATTACGGGGCGGATATCCGCCTGGTGGCGTTTATGCAGTATCTACGGGTACTGTTTGTGGCTGGCGCGGCGGTGCTGGTGACACGCCTGATACTCGGCGACAGCGCGGCAGCGGTCAGCCAACAGGTGATCTGGTTTCCGCCGCTTAGCGGTAATGTATTGACGACGCTGTTATTAGCGATCGTGGCGGGCATTGCCGGTCGCCTGATGCGTATCCCTTCCGGCACGATGCTGCTCCCCATGTTGGCAGGCGCGCTTCTCCATTCGCAAGGCATCATTGAGATTGAATTACCCGAATGGCTGCTGGCCGTGGCGTATATGGCGATAGGCTGGCGTATTGGGCTGGGTTTTGACAGACAGGTGTTTTTTATGGCGCTGCGGCCATTGCCGCAAATCTTATTGTCAATTTTCGCGCTGATGGCGATTTGCGCCGCGATGGCGTGGGGAATGGCTTACTACATGCAGATTGATTTTATGACGGCTTATCTTGCCACCAGTCCCGGTGGTCTGGATACGGTTGCCGCGATCGCGGCAGGAAGCAGTGCCGATATGGCGCTCATCATGGCAATGCAAACCCTACGGCTGTTCAGCATTCTGTTAACTGGGCCAGCAGTGGCCCGTTTTATATCAACCTATGCGCCCAAACAACCTTTGTAGGGCTGATAAGCGTCGCGCCATCAGGCAATAGCCGCTCGCCGATGGCGGTTCCGGCTATTTCTGGCAATGCGGGCACCAGTAAAACGGGCGTGAGGACAGTGTTGTCTTTTCAATAATGCCGCCGCACCGCTCGCACACTTCGCCGTCACGGTGGAAAACCTTAAAGCGAAACAGTGCGCCATGATGCTTGTTCTCATCCGCCTGACCGCGAGTAGTGTAGGAAAGGCGCGGAATATCCAACAGCGCGTGAGAAAGCGCATTCAGTTGCGCCTCGTTGAGATCTTTCGCTTTATGCTGTCCGGTTAACCCTACCTGCCAGAGGATTTCAACGCGCAGATAATTCCCCAATCCCGCCAGAAAGGCCTGATCCAGCAACAGTCCGGAAAATTGTCGGTTGCGAAAACGCGGCGACAGCAATCGAGCTTTAACCTCTTCCGGAGTAAGACGCGCGTCCAACACATCCGGACCGACTCGCTGTAAAAAAGGGTGCGTCGTGAGCTGCTCTGCTGTCAGCATTTCGATATCAGACGCGCTATAAAGCAGAATAGTTTTATCCGCCGTTTGTAGCCTGACGCGCAATATACGCGTGGTCTGCGGTATTTCACCAGTATCGATCACCCGCCATACGCCATAGAGTTGGTTGTGGCTGTAGAGCGTCAGGCCATTTGAAAAGTGGGTCAATAACGCTTTTCCCCGCGTCTCTATCCGGGTAACAAGTTGACCGGTAAGCTGCGATTCATACGGTTTTAACTGTGCAAAGGCAAACCAGACATCGGTTAAGGGTTTGCCTTTGATTGCCGCCTCCAGATTATCCGCCGCACGACGAATTTCCGGGCCTTCAGGCATGATAATATCCTTTGTTAACAGTTGATTAATGGACTACACCGCCTCTGACTATCTGGAATGCACATCGAACACCATAATGAACATCCACAGCGGATGGACAAACAGGCGGTGGTATTCAGTGATAATAACATTATCGCAGCACGAGACCACTTCCCCGTCAGGGTTAACATGATCGCGCCAGGGCATAATCGACTCAGCCCTTGTCGGGCGAGCGCCCAATAATGATTGTCTGCCTACCGGAATTAAATGACGCTTAGTTATATTTTGCCCAAAATTTTTTTCTGTTGATCCTTTTAAAGCCTTCTTTCCAATAACTGGCATTCAACTCTTTGATATAATTTTCTCCGGGAAAAAGTTTATCCTTTAAAGGCAGTTTCTTGGCTAGCACGATTCTTTCTGCGTTAGATCCCGCGGACTCTGAATGTGTGAGGGAAGATAAGGCGTCCAGTTGAACGCTTGAGGGTCTGGCTATCAATTCAAAAAAAGGTTCTGACAATACAACACTACTAAGTGCTGCATAATTTCCTTTTTGTATGAGCGGTTTGACGTACTCAAAAAAAGAAATAATCCCTGATTGCAATCTTGCTGCTTTTTTTAAATACTCAATTTCAGAACCACTGCTATCTTCACGTACAGGAATTATTCCATTATCCGTTTTTTTATAGCCAATTGTTGACCCAGTATTGTCAGCCATAGCGAACTCCATTATTTCCACCCCTCCTGATAAGAAAAGATCACACTTATCGTTGGGATGGCCATAGTTGGTTAGCCAACCAAACATCTTATTATAAATAGATCGGTTATCATTGGCGCCAGCAAAAGTTGCCAAATAAAACCCATGTATTTGTTTTTCTGCCCATTGCGCACCTAAAGAACGAGCAAATACTGATTGAATATTACCCATCCATCCTACATCGATAAGTGCTATATTTTTATAACCTTCACAGGCCGTTTTAAAGTAATCAGCGTAAACTTCCCTGTGCTGAGTATTTTTTAATAAAATATATGGAAATAATTTATTTATAAGCCAGTGAACCTTATGTTCCTCTCCTGAAACAGGAATATACTCCTCGTCAGGAAAACCAACATGATGTATATCTGAAATATGCTCACTCGCATCTAACCCCGCGATAGCAAGTATCTTTTTAATACTTTTCTTATTCTTACCACCAAAAAGATGCCAAATCCTGTGCATCGGCCAATCAGTCATCCCCACCATATAAGCTGATGCGCGGGATATATATAAATATTCACATTTTACATGTTCTTCTGAAAAGTATTCATTATAAATTTTATAGATTAAGTGAGCATCGCGTGCTAAAAAAAGCGCTTTATCAATTTTATGAATCTTTAACTGATTCGCTAACCAGGATACATAACCTAATAATAACGGACCAAATACTTTAAATCCTATCTCGTTTAAAGGATCATTTTGATGGAAAGCAGACACTTGTTTAAGTAATAAAGACTTACAAATAGATTCACCAATAATATCTTTAGCTTTCCAATGATTAGATATCCCATGATTATACTCTGACCAATCAGCATGGAGAGTATTTATGCCGAGTTTTTTAGCATTCAGAATATCAGCATGAACATTGTCGCCAACATGCATCCACGATGCAATATCTACATTTTCATTTTTCTTGACTATTGAAAATAATTTACCACTATTTTTAGAGTACCGCTCTTCGCCAGATGAATAAACTGGAATGTTACTGATATCATAGCCACATGATGTTAACAACTCCTTTAATATTACTGATGGAAGGTACATATCACTAATTAAAATGACTTTGCAACCATCACTAATAGCCTTTTCAAACAAACAGCTTCCACGCGCATTTTTATATAAAACAATCTTCTCCATTTGTATTTCCAGATCGATTATCTTTTTTACTGTCGCTGGTGAAAGCTGCGGATGCTTTTTTAAAATTTCATCGTATATTTCAGATATGAGTATTTCCGGCTCGCCGCCAAAACGCCTGCCCCTATTCTCTCTGGCACTTACTTCCGCCTGAACTCTTATCTCTGGGAAATTATCAACAATACCAATCTCGTACGCTGATATAAAAAAGTTCTCAGTTGCTAAAGTTGATTGCATTAATGAAAACAAATCTCTGGGACGGTAAATCCTCCGGCTAACCAATGTATCAAAGATATCAAAGCTTACGGTCTTGTATTTTTTAAAGTTCATATCCATATTTTATTTAATCTTATTTTCAATATAAGAAATTTTATGAAAAAGACTATTGTTAGCAATATTTGAAAGTAACACATTGAGCAATGATGAGTCATCAATACTTCTCATCATTTTATTTTCTGCAATTTTGCATTCTATATCAAATAACTCATTGTTAATTACGGTATAATTGCCAAATTCAAAGTCATCATTTTCTCTGAAATGATAAAATGCCAGTGCTTCAGGTAAGATCCAAACATCATTTTCTGCAAGGTAATGAATAAAAAAAGGCCAGAAAAATGCAGGAGAGGATAATTTATGACTTTCAATCATATCGATAACAGAATTTTTATCGAATAAACACGAGGAAAGTGGAATAGAATTCCTGTAATAAATAACATCAAAACTAACAGGGCCAGAATTTAAATAGTGGTTCCATGGTTGCGTTGAATTTATAATTATTCTATTATTTTCCGCAATCTCAGCAACTTTATTTGTATGGCATGCTATTGCATTTACAGATGAATACGTTGACTGTATATTCGCCAAAACACTGAGTAGCCTTGACACATATTCAGGGGCCCAGGAATCGTCATCATCCATAAAGCATAAATAATTAGATTCAGACATCTTAATAGCATTAAAGATACAGCTTTCGTCGTAGATAACACTATATATATTTGACAGTTCTTTCAGATAAAAATCATCCACATTGTGACATTTCAATTCTTCCTCCATGCAGAAAATGATGATATTTATTTTTTTGAACGTCTGGTCATTAATGGATTGCAAGGCCCGCATTAATAGACGAGTACGCCCAGGTTTATGTCGGACAATAACTAAAAGACTCTTTTCCATATTCTGATTTCGCGTTTTACGGTATATATAAAAATTAACACCCTATGAATAAATGCTGACATTGGGTAAGGATTATAATATTTTATTAGACTGACACCAGATAAGGTGTAGCAACAGAACCATACCTAAGATTATCATAGTCATATAATTAAAAAATCGGTATAATTCTCATCAACACCACTTACATCATGTTTAATATTTATCTTCAGATTTTTTATTGAATTTTTTATACCAAAAGAGCTTTGAGGTAAGATAGGGCAAACTATTTTTCATCTCTTTTTTTGCAGATTTAAACCGATAAAAATTTTTGACTGCCGTAAACAAACCATTAATAATAACTTTAAAAAACTCCATTTTTGAGTGGGTAAGTTTTAATAATTTGCCATTTTCTATATTTAAATGATAGATAGTAATTCTCCGGAATGAAAACTTAGTAGGGTGATAATGACGATAATCAACCACGATTGGTTTTTTAATTAAAAAGAAAGCTGGAATTAAGTGTCCATTAAGGGTTATGCATCTAAAAAATTTGTAGATGGCTTTTTCTTTACCAGAACATGGGTAATCAACACAACCATTAACAATATCAATACCTTCTACATTGAATTTTTCATTATGAGTTATTGCATTAATTCTTTTTCTTATCTCCAGAAGATCTACATTATCTTCCCAAAACTCCCGTCCAGAAAGACAATCGTTATATGACATAATCATTGCTCTGGCAAGTTCATAGCGGCATGAAAAACTCGCAAGAAAGACTTCCCGCACAAAGAAAACACTTAACAGTAGTGCAGCAAACTTTCTTTTACTAATTAATGCAGGTACAGCAACAGTCCTGAAGTTCAAATAGCTATTTAGAACCGATATTTTTCTTTCAAAATCCATTTGCCACGAAGCCACACCATTAAGTGTGACAATATTATGTTTTTTATGCATATATCCAAATAGCAGGTCATCACCACGAACAAAGAAAGGAAATGAGTAATATTCAATAGCGTTAATATTAAAGGCAAAAAACCACCATCCACCGTAGCCTATTTTTCTTTCATTATCAAAAGTATCTAAAGAATCTATTTCCCGAGCATCCAGATAATGTTTATCCGGGTAATGTAAAAAATCTCTATGCCATATGGCACCAGATTCATGTATGATTGCCGGGTTATCTTCAAAAAGCATACAGCCAGTAACAACTGTATTTTTGTCTTTAGCCATCAGTAAAAAAGCATGAGTTCGACAAATCGATTCAATTTCACATGAGCCGTCGTCATCCATAAATATGACATGTTTGACATCGTTGATTTTCCCTGCCTCTATCAAACCTCTCATAAACCCGCCTGACCCACCGAGGTTTTCATTATTGATAACTATAATGCCGTTTCCTGACGGGTGATTAATCGCCTCGCCATTATTAACGACAATCAATTTAAAACGATCTTTAAATTCGCTCTGGGTTAAGAGTGTTTTATTAATTCTATTGATTGTTTTAGTAACAGCTTCTTTTCTATTATAAGTTGTTATAACTAAAGCCATAGATGATTTACTAACATGATCTTTAGTCAGAAATTCAAATCCATTTAAAACAGAGTCTTCGTCTGATTGCCACTCCACATAGATATATCCAAAATTTATTTTTGATATATCAATCTCAATCTCATCACTAATATTACATGACGATTTAAAATCAATTTGCTTTAATACTCTAATGACACCATTCTCTTTATGCCTTACAGTTATAGTTCCGCGACCAATTATATTAACCCGCAAAAAAAGTGATGTTAAGGTTGTATATTTTTTCCATTTCTTAATTGAGAATGCATTAAAAAAAGTATCAAAATATGCAACCTTATGACGCGGAACAAGTAAGTTACGTGAGGTATAGTTATACTTCCCGCCCTGAGTTCTGAAATAAAGCTGCTCTTCCGTGCATAGATCAATGTTTGGTAAAATTACTTTTTGAAGTAAAAAATACATAACGAACCTATAAATTTATATTATCTGGGGTAACGCTATTATAAAATAGTAAATTTCTCACCGCGTAGTGATATAAATACTGCAATAAGAATATTAAAATCCGCCTTTGCTAACTATTTCACCGTGCTCAAGCCTGATGAACTTATTACATACAGATTTAGCCAGTTCATCATCGTGAGTGGCCATTACCATAATGCCCGCTTTAGAGATAAAGCTATTTAATCTCATCTCTGCTTTTCTTTTAAAATCACTATCACCCACGCTCATCCATTCATCCATCAGTAAAATTTCAGGATTAATTGCAGTAGAAATAGAAAAACCAAGCCTCAGAACCATACCACTAGAATACGTTCTAACGGGGATTTTAATAAAATCACCTAACTCGCTGAACTCGATGACATCTTCTGTAATATTTTTTATTTCATTTTTTGACAGACCGAGAAATAGTCCCCTCAGTTTTATATTTTCCAGGCCGGTAAGCTCACCATCCATTCCCATCATGGGATCAATGAGGCTGGTGACTCGACCAATACATTCATACTTCCCTGAAGTTGGTTTATAGGCCCCTGCAAGTACTCTCAGAAGAGTTGTTTTGCCCGAACCATTGTGTCCGATAAGCGCAAGACGGTTACCTTCGGTAAGCGTAAAATCAATTTTTTTTAATGCCTCTACTTCAATAATCCCGGTATTCGATGAGCCAATTCGTCCACCTGAAGCAGCCTGTAGAAAAGTTTTTTTAAATGAACGGTGGCTGGAGTTAAATATAGGGAGTATTACGCCAACGTTTTTGCAAGAGATTTTCATTAATTATAACCAGTATACGATTCTTGAGCGATATTTAGTCAACACTAAGGTTGAGACCATCAACATAATAATAGAGGTTATTATTGTGTAAAACCATATAGTTACATCTGGTACAGTTCCCATTAATGGTTTCCTGAGCATCTCCATAAAGTAATAAAAAATATTATAATCAACAAATTCCTTTCTTCCCTTTGGTAATTGTTCCGATGTCCAAATGATGGGAGTTATAAAAAAACACAACGTTACCACACTTTGAACAACCGGTCCCATATCACGATATCTTGTGCAAAAAATGGCGAGAATCATACCTGTAGAAATTAATGAGATGGATGTTATTACAATTGCAGGTATAAAAAGGAGAATATCAAGATTTACCGATGTATTGGTAAAAAAAATCACGAAAGGTATAATGATAAAATTATGCAACATAATCATAAACTGCCGATAGAAAACACGTAATATATATAAATATAGCGGAAGGTCAGATTGTTTAATAATTGATGCGGACTCATTAAATATTCCGCATGACTCATTAATAGTTGCTGATAGAAAGGCCCAAAAGATCATACCTAAAGTAAGATGCATGATAAAATTTTCGGAACCAGAACTGAACAGCGAACCGTAAAGAGGTCCCATCGCTGATATGGTGACCCCCATCGAAATCGTTATCCAAAAAGGCCCTAACACCGATCGCCGGTATCGTCCTAGGACATCATTCCAACCTAGCGAAATCCAAAGTTGGTGCCTGGCCAGAGCTTCTTTCAAATCATTCATTGTTTCCGTGTCACCTTTACCTGAAGAACTTATTCTTTAACGATATGAAAATATAACTTATTTATTTTCTATAATATTTACATACTATTTATCTAAACACTGACCTACTTCATAAGCACTTTATGGTGTTAGCAACCAATAGTGTCTTTATAAATTTGCAATGTCTTATTAATGACTAATATGCTGGAAAACAATTCCTTTACACGTTTTCTTCCATTCGCCCCCATCTCTAAGCGAATCTGTGGATTTTTTAACAAATACTCTAATTCTACCGCTAACTCCTGAGCTGAATTACTTTTCACGATCAACCCATTATAGTTATGAATAATTAAGCTATCACATCCGCCGGTATCATAAGCAATACATGCACGTCCTACAGATGATGCCTCTAATAAAAGCCGTGGTACTCCTTCCGGATAAATAGATGGTAATGCAACGATATTCGATTTCTGAATAAGCTCATATACATTCGAAGAGCGTCCCAGCCAGTTAATTAGTCCTTCATTATGCCAGTGATGAATGAGCTCCAAAGGGATAGCATCTTTATCGTCCTCGGCCAATATACCTGCAACATTTAAAACAAAATGAATATTTTTTTGTCTGAGGATCTTTTTTGCTTCAATGAGATCGCCAAGACCTTTACTCCATAACATTCGGCTTGCAAAAAGGACTATCGGTATCTCATGTTTTTTCTCTATAGAGAATTTATAAATATCCGGGTTAATTCCAGCACCTTCGATAACGATAGTTTTATGATAATCAATACCTACTAAACGCGATATTTTTCGTCGATCTTTATCATGTTCAAAAATAAAAACACCACGCTTATTACCGGCAATATATTTGTAAACCAAAACGGTTAACGCACGCAATATTCTCATTGGCACGGTATTATATAAAAAGATTCGACCAAGTCCGACAAAGCTGATAACAACTGGACTATTACTTCTCCTGGCGCTAACCCCACCAATCAGGCAAGGTTTGAGCGTAATACAATGCAATAAGTCAGGATTAATCTCTTTAATAATTTTCCGAGCGTTAAGGAATGCTCTAAAAAAAACAAACATATTAAATGACTGAGCAACAAGAGACACATTGTGACAAATAAAACCAAGCGTTTTGAATTTTTTTATAATCTCTTCACCAATAAAATGACTTATGATATGAATTTCATAACCCGCATCCCTTGCCGCTATCGCACGTTCTGTCCAATGTAAATCAAAGTACCAGTCTGAATTTACAAAATAACATAACCTTTTCATCTCTTCGTCCTGCTAATGATATTTCCCACTAATACCTTTAAGTCCATGAAGTATTCCCTGCCAGATAAAATATAGATAACGAAATTTCTTACGCTGCCATGGTAATATGGCGAGATATTTAGAGAGGCGTAACACTATAGAAAGAACACTGAATATCCTGGGAACGGGTAAAAGTTTTCTCAGCAGCAACAAATTTCTACAAAGATAATATACTTTCCATTCGGGGCAGATACACTTTCCATGAATAGAGATATCATGAATAAATTTAATTTCTGGGGAGTAACGAATTTTCTGCCCGGACAATACTAGCTTATAACCAAAGAAAAAATCATCATAATAAAGGAAAAGTTCATCATGGATATCGTTAAGATGGTTATTCAATACCTTTCGATCAATAATCATACCAACGAATGACACAGTTTGAACATCAGTAACCTGAGTTCTTACTGGAGAAAACCTCTCTGGGCGCATCGCATAATAAATAGTCTCAAACACCGTAGATGGGACCCTAATGAAAGGCAAATTCATCCGACAAGACCGCCCATAGGTGTCCTGAACTCGCGACGCAAATATACGGTATCTTGAGGTATCTAATAACGAGAAATGCTTTAAAATATTAATTTCCGGGTAAGCATCATCATCATAGAAAAATACCCAATCGGCATTACTATATGAGCATATATATTGACTACCTACTTTAAATCCGCCAGCACCACCAAGATTATCTTTAAGATTAAGTATCGTGATGCCAGGTTCACTTAATGAAGAAAGCCATTCCCTGGTACCGTCGCTTGAGCCATTATTAACGATAACAATAGAGGAAAAACCCGCCTTAACAGTCTCTCGCACACTTTTTTTTAATTTTTCAAGACGATTAAAAGTTACGATTAGCGCTGTACACTTCATCAAACGGTAACTGTAAAAGCTGGCATTTCTTTTTGTTCATATAGCGACGTTAAGTATACGTCCGCCGTCTGTAATGCTTCAGCTATCGTGATGTCCATATCGAGATAACGATAAGTGCCAAGACGACCAATGAAAGTAATATTTTTTTCTTTTTTAGCCCGCGACAGATATTTATTCAGTAAATCCATTTTATCTGCCCTGCGAACAGGATAGTAGGGTATATCACCAGCTTCACATTCCCGACTATATTCTTGATAACATATTGAAGCTTCATGTCTCTCCCACGGAGAAAAATATTTGTGCTCAGTAATCCGAGTATAAGGAGTATCTATTGAACAATAATTCATTACTGCGCATCCTTGATAATCACTCTGGCAAATTATTTTTTTAAAGTCTAATGTACGATATTCCAGTCGGCCATATTGACAGGAGTAAAAGGCATCCAGCGCGCCACTGAAAAAAACATGATCATAATTTGTCCGCATTTCCTGAGTGAAGGAGCGACATAGTTCAACAGCGATATTTTCGTGTTCGACAATGGACTTGACCATTTGTGTATAACCAAATTTTGGTATTCCCTGAAACTTATGATTGAAATAGTTATCATCATAATTAAAACGAACAGGGATACGTTTCAATACAGAAGCGGGTAACGCGGAAGGATGAAGCCCCCATTGTTTAATGGTATAACCTTTAAAAAAGGCTTCATATAACTCTTTACCAATGAAACGCAAGGCCTGTTGCTCAAAATTTTGTGGTTCCAGAATGGTGCTATCACATTTTTGAAGCAGTAATTTCCTGGCGTCATCAGGTGAGCAGGCGACACCAAAAAATTGATTGATGGTATGAAGATTGATAGGTAGAGAAAATACCTGACCATTTACTGTGGCCTTAACCTTATTGATATAAGGCATCATCTCAGCGTATTTATTTACATAATTCCATACAGTTTCATTATCAGTATGAAAAATATGAGGACCATAAACGTGCACCATAATACCCGTGTGCTCATCTCGGGCATCATAAGCGTTACCACCGATATGCGAACGTTGATCAATAATATTGACTACATGTCCCTGCTCGGCTAACTGGCGTGCTATTACTGCGCCTGAAAGGCCCGCACCTACAATTAGTATCTTTTTACGTTGCATTATTTTTGTCACTCTGTTCGCAGACACAGATAATATTAGATAGTTTATCCAGAACCATTTTCATTTATATCAGAAGGGTAAAGTGAAATTTACTCAACGCATCCAGATAATTCCACGCTACCGCCACAGCGCGTAAACCCTCGCACTGATTACAGATTCATTAATGTCACACGTTATGCGGTATTTCCGGACAACGATGATTGCCATATTTATTTTGTGAAGATAACTCATTCAGAACGCAACATTATGGGTCTGAATACCGCGCGGCATGATGTAAATATGCTGTCAGCATAAATCCGGTGCGTTACCGGCCCCAGTTTTTACCAACCCACTCTGTTGACTGATGTCCGGACCGACGTCCGGTATCCTTATTCTTACCGCATCAGATAGCGGTACTCCTGTCGGGATATCCCAGCGTTGTTTCAGCGTCTGCTCCGCGAGCCAGACCTGCCTCACGCCGGTTCCCAGCATACGGGCCGTCATTTCCGGGCTACAGCCTGACAACAGTAATCCCAGCACCCGCCGTCCCTGTTTTGGCAGACGCTCTGACAGTAACCTGACCAGCGTGCGGCTGTTTATCTCCATCACCAGCTCCGGCACGCTCAACGCGCTTTTCATCTCCTCCTCGTAAGGCGATGTCTGTAGTGATGACCATATGGCAAGCTCAGCCATTCTGGCCAGAACCCTTACCGACATGGCGCGTTTAATCAGCCTCAGATGGCGGAAGTAACCTTCCACGCTGACGTCAACCGGTAAAAACGCGTTACTGCTGCAAAAAACCACTGTCCGCGGATAACGCAGAAAAACCTGTTGCCACAGCAGAAGCTGGGTTGATGGCCGTCCGGCGGATATCACCATCGCGCCGGGCCACCGACGCAACCGATCCAGCAGCCCTTCTGGTGTCCTGAGACGAACGCAGTCCTCCACGCAAAGGCCGCCGGTATCCGGAAACTGCGTAGGATTTTCGCCTGACTGACAAAACATAATCAGCCGGAGAGGCGGCAGTACTCTGGTTAACGTCTGCATATCAGTACGTCAGAACCTGGTACAGGCTGAACAACGCTGCGACGGTGGAGACCGCCAGCAGGAGCAAAAATATTTTTGCGCCCATACTGTACCGGCACTTACTGGTCCCCCCCCTTCCGGTGGACATTTCCGCATATTCTTGCGTCATCAGATTGTTCTCCTCTGGCCATTGCCGACCCGGCGCTGCGCCAGCAACGGCAGCTTCGTGTTGTGGAAACAACATGTCCGCACCCTTTCGTGGACCGGGAGCCATTCCATGTCTGTATGAAAAATGACGTCTGGCCCTATCTAAACACAGCACTCTGACACCCTGTCCGGTTCTGCTTTTCGGCTGCACAGGCCGTCAGTCCCCCTGGTAGTAAATGCTCCTGCCGCAGGGTAATTCTGCCCTGTGCGGAGTACAAAATGACAAATAGAAAACACAGTAATCTATTGATTTATATGTTGATTATGTAAATCAGCTTTCCCTGAACAGATTTCTCTGTGATTTAACAATATGATTCAAAAAGTAAAATAAAGGATTTAATTCTTTGATATTATAATTAATCAGCATTAAATATTATTTAATACGTTTTTTTAACACTTAAAATTAACATTTTATGCAGGCAGGACAAAAATGGATACAGCATAGTGCTGGTTGGACCAGGTGAATTTTCCCTTAGTTTTTTTATTGTTATATGGATAACTCCTTAATAAGCAAGAGATTACGATTGCATGACTCTTGTGTGGAAGGGGTAAATCTGAGAGGATGATGAAAGCGCGAAGCGGACTTAACTTTTTGAATCAGAACGTACGGTTATACTCGACGTTTTTTTCGCCATATTCCATGAAAACGCCCGGCGTTACTTGCGGTGTATCTTACGGTGTGCTGGATATTCCTGTGCCCCAGATAGTCCTGTATGAGTCGTGTATCAATCCCTTTATCAGCAAGGGCGTAGCCGCAGGCATGTCGCAGCATATGAGGATGTGGCGCTATCGTTAATTCGGCCAACCGCCCTGCCTCACGAAGTATGTAAAAAAATTGTTGCCTGCTGAGCGGATGCCGTCGTAGCGACAGGAACAGCCAGTCTCCGTCAGCCCCTTTCTCAAGATACTTCCTGGCCCTGAGCCAGCTTTTCAGTACGTTATACTCATCGGGAAGGAGGGGGTGACACGTTGAAAAGCCATTTTTGAGGCGCCGGATATAAAGCTGTCTTCCTGCAAGATCAATATCCGACAAGCGCAGCCCCAGCAGCTCACTGGCCCGGAAGCCGTGAATAAACGCCATCAGGATTAAGCAGCGGTTTCTTTCCGGGAAGGGCATTCTGTCGGTCGCTGACAGCAGTTTTTCAATCTCTTCTTGCGTAAGATATTTTCTTTTCACAAAACAAATCCATCATAACAAAATGAGTAATATACTAAAAAATCACTGATCAGATGAGTTTAATTTTCGCTAAAAAAGTTGCTATGCGTAAACAGCTTAAAATCCATATAGCTGGCAATCTGGCACGCTATCCATGACGTGATAGTGAAACAGCGAATCAATCTGGCTTCAATCTCCTGATAAGTCGTCATGATGAGGAATATAAATGCTAAAAATGAGGCTATCGTGAGGTAAATCAATCAGAAAGGGGTAATAAAGAGTCAGGTAGTTTACCCGCCCCGGAGGTTTGATTAGATGGCGATAGCTAACAATATCATAATGATTTTCAAAAACTCTGCTGCTAACAGCAATAAGCTCATCATACTGGCTATTACAGCATCACTTGGTTATTTTTAAAATAATATATTATAAGGGGATTTATATAGTATTGAATAAATCCCTCTTCCTGACATTAAGAGAACAGAACACGATAATTTTTAGCAGCCGTAATATAATAGCTTCAATCGTCGGGCTCTCAGGCAATAACGTGTATATTACGCGCATTGAACGCGGCGCGTAACCTGCGAGCGAATGCAAGCGCATACTCGCCGTCGCCATGAATGCACACCGTTTGCGCCGTGACAGTCGTCCACACGCCAGTAACGCTTTTCACTCTCCCGGCTTGTACCATATCCAGCGTTTGCGCCAGCGCCTGCTCTTCGTCGTGAATCAGCGCGCCAGGTTGCATGCGCGGCACCAGGCTACCGTCGGCCTGATAGCCGCGATCGGCAAACACCTCCTGCCGCGTCACCAGGCGATGGCGCTCACCGGCCCGGATCAGCTCACTTCCCGCCAGTCCAACCAGTATCAGTGACGGATCATAGTCGTGTACCGCTTTCGCAATCGCCTGTGCCAGATGAGGATCTTTCGCCGCCTGGTTATAGAGCATACCGTGCGGTTTGACATGGCGCATCACGCCGCCTTGCGCCTGGACAATCGCCCCCAGCGCGCCGATTTGGTACAGCGTCTGGGCGTATACCGTTTCCGGCGGCAAAACCATCGCCGTCCGCCCAAAATTATCCCGATCCGGAAAGCTGGGATGCGCGCCGATCGCCACGCCGTTTTTCAGCGCCTCGCGCACGCTGGTCAGCATGGTTTGCGCATCACCGGCGTGAAAACCACAGGCGATATTGGCGGAGGAGACCAGCGTTAATAATTCGCTGTCGCTGGCGCAGCCTTCGCCCACATCCGCATTTAAATCAATGTTCATGCTGAAGCCGCCAGGTAAGCTGTTCCAGATAGCGCTGACGCTCGCGGCGCGCGTTGAGCGCCTCTTCCAGCGAACATTGCACAAAATGGATCGGTTGCCCTAGCGGGATCTGCGCCAGATGGTACATATCTGCCTCGATGATGCAGGCAATGCGCGGATAGCCGCCAGTTGTCTGGGCATCATTCATTAACACAATAGGTTGGCCGTTGTAAGGCACCTGCACGACACCGGGCAGCAAACCGTGCGACAGCAGTTCGCGATCCGTTGTCCGCGTTAACGATTGACCCTGCAAACGATAGCCCATGCGATTACTTTGCGGACTGAGCTGCCATGGCGAACGCCAGAACGCTTCTTGCGAGGCGCGATCGAATTCACGGTATTCCGGCCCCGGCAGCGCACGGATGCGATTCCCCCACAGTAACTGCTTCACGCCCTGCGGCCCGCTAAACTGTCGCGATGGTTTACCCGTCGCCAACCAATCGCCATCTTTTAGCAGCCGTCCTTCCAACCCACCGATACCGGACTTCAGATCGGTACTACACGATCCCATCACCTCCGGCACAGCAATACCGCCCGCCACCGCCAGATAGCTACGCATCCCGTGAAGCGGTCGATGCAGCGTAAGACGTTGACCCGCTTTTACCGGCAATCGCCAGCCTGTCCAGACCGGTTGATCATCCAACAGCGCTTCGCAGCCTGCGCCGGTAAGAGCGAACCAGGTCTCATTTTCAAATTCGACAACCAGTTGACCGAGAGTGATTTCCAGCGCCGGGGCATTCGCATCGTTCCCGACCAGGAGATTAGCGGTCTGAAAGGCGGGTTTATCCAGCGCACCGCAGTGACTCAGCCCCGACTGACGAAAGCCGTGACGCCCGCTATCCTGCACGGAGGTGTAAATCCCCGCGCGAATAATATTCAGCATATTCCCTCCTTTTGCGGCACAAAGCGTACGCTATCGCCAGGGCGTAGCAGAACCGGGGGCTCCCGCATCGGATCGAATAACTTCAACGGCGTGAGGCCGATCAGCTGCCAGCCGCCCGGCGTGGATAATGGATAAATCCCCGTCTGCGCGCCGCCGATGCCGACAGAACCGGCCGGAACCTGCAGGCGCGGCTCCGCGCGTCTGGGCATATGGAGCGGTTCTGGTAAATTCCCAAGATAGGGAAAGCCAGGCTGAAAGCCTAAAAACCAGACGACATACTCAACGGAGGCATGTAGCTCCACGACCTGCTTTTCACTCAAACCGCTGTGCCGTGCCACCGCCGCCAGATCCGGCCCGCCTGCGCCGCCATAGATCACCGGGATCTCAACCGAACGCGAGTCCGGTTCCAGCGCCTCGCTCTCTTCCCACCAGCGCTGCAGACGCTCAATCGCATCCAGCGCCAGGGTTTGCGGTTCCCGCAAGATCACGGTGATATTGTTCATCCCGGGAATGGCTTCCACCACGTTCGGCATATCGACCAGACGCTGCGTCAGACGCCAGATGCGTTTCTGGCTCGCCAGCGTAATCGGCGGTTCAAGTTCCAGGACGACCGCCGTTTCGCCTAACAGATAACAACGCGCTCGCTGCACTTTATTACCTCTCAGTTATGCCGGGTTAGGGATATCAATAAACGTCACATCCAACGCCGTGTTTTCGTTCAACCATTCGCTCAGGGCGCGAATACCGCCGCGTTCAGTGGCATGGTGCCCGGCGGCATAAAAATGCAGCCCCTGTTCGCGCGCGGAATGAATGGTCTGTTCAGACACCTCGCCGGTAATGAAAGCATCCACGCCGAAGCGGGCGGCGCTATCAATAAAACTTTGCCCGCCGCCGGTACACCAGGCGACACGCTGCACATTCTCTGGCCCGGTATCGCCGCACCATAGCGGTTTACGCCCCAGACGCGCTTCAATCCATGAGGCCAGTTCCAGCCCCGGCACCGGCATTGAGAGCTCTCCCCACGGCACCAGCGGCTCAATTTCTCCTTTCACGGTAATGCCCAATAGCGCCGCCAACTGCGCATTGTTGCCCAGCTCAGGGTGCGCATCCAGCGGCAGATGCCAACCGTAAAGGTTAATATCATTTGCCAGTAACGTTTTTAAGCGACGGCGTTTCATGCCGCGAATAACCGGAGACTCGCCTTTCCAGAAGTAACCATGATGAACAATGACCGCATCGGCCTGCAAACGCACCGCCTCATCGAGCAGCGCCTGACTTGCGGTCACGCCGGTAACGATTTTCTGTACCGTCTCTTTTCCTTCGACCTGTAAACCATTCGGCGCATAATCGCTTATTGCCGCACTGTTCAGCTTGTCGTTAATCAGTTGTTCCAGCTCGGTGTTTTTCATCATCGCTCCCTTTAACCCACGTTCTACTTTCCCGTTACGGGTTCAGCCTCCGTTAACATAGCCTCCCGTTAGCCGTTCGTCGATAAACATTTGTTTGACACATCAAGAAACAATCACCCCCGGGTTTGGCGCAAATTACTTAGCAAAACACGATCGATTTCATGTATATTTATGCAATCAGAACGCATATTGCAGAAAAAATCAGTTCTGTATCATGTTGGTAACTTTAAGGAAACACGGCGATGCGGCAGGCTTAATAAGCCCACAAAGAAAGGCATTATCTGAGATGCCCGCTTTCTTGCCGCAGTGCCTCTATCCCGGAAATACGATGAATAAACAAGCATCTCAACCCCGCGCTATTTACTACGTTGTCGCCCTGCAAATTTGGGAGTACTTCAGCTTTTATGGTATGCGCGCCCTACTGATTCTTTATCTCACCAATCAGCTAAAATACGACGATAACCACGCCTATGAGTTATTCAGCGCTTATTGTTCGCTGGTCTACGTAACGCCGATTCTTGGCGGCTATCTGGCGGATAAGGTGCTTGGCAACCGAATGGCAGTCATGCTGGGCGCATTTTTAATGGCTATAGGTCATTTAGTGCTGGGCGCCAGTGAGATCGCGCCGACATTCCTTTATCTGTCGCTGGCGATCATTGTCTGCGGCTACGGCCTGTTTAAATCGAATATTAGCTGCCTGCTGGGCGAACTGTACCAGCCGGAAGATCCGCGCCGCGACGGCGGGTTCTCGCTGCTTTACGCAGCGGGCAATATTGGTTCGATCGTGGCGCCTATCGCCTGCGGCTATGTGCAAGAGGAGTACAGTTGGGCGATGGGCTTTGCGCTCGCCGCCATTGGTATGCTTGCGGGGTTAGTGATCTTCCTGTGTGGAAATCGTCATTTCACCCACACCACCGGCGTGAATAAAGCCGTGTTGTGCGCCAGAAACTACCTGCTGCCGAACTGGGGCTGGCTGTTAATTTTGCTGGTAGCGGCGCCGTTGCTGATTACCGTTCTGTTCTGGAAAGAATGGTCTGTCTATGCCTTAATCGTGGCGACCGCGATCGGCCTGGTCGTGCTGGCAAAAATTTATCGCCAGGCGCAAACGGCCAAACAGCGCAAAGAACTGGGGCTGATTGTCACCCTGACCCTGTTCAGTATGCTGTTCTGGGCGTTTGCCCAGCAGGGCGGCAGTTCTATCAGCCTGTATATCGACCGCTTTGTGAACCGCGATATTCTGGGCTATTCCGTTCCTACCGCCATGTTCCAGTCGGTGAACGCCTTTGCCGTGATGCTGTGTGGGGTCGTCCTGGCCTGGCTGGTTAAAGAGAGCGTAAGCGGTAATCGCACCGTGCGTATCTGGGGCAAATTCGCGCTGGGTCTCGGTCTGATGAGCGCCGGATTCTGTATTCTGACCCTGAGCGCACGCTGGTCCGCCGCTTACGGACACTCTTCAATGCCGCTAATGGTGCTGGGACTGGCGGTGATGGGCTTTGCCGAGCTGTTTATCGACCCGGTCGCCATGTCGCAAATTACGCGCATTGATATCCCCGGCGTCACCGGCGTATTAACCGGAATTTATATGCTGCTGTCCGGCGCGATAGCTAACTATCTGGCAGGCGTCATCGCTGACCAGACCTCGCAAAGCGCCTTCGACGCCAGCGGCGCGGTTAATTACGCCATCAACGCCTATGTGGATGTTTTTGAACAGATCACCTGGGGCGCGTTAGCCTGCGTAGGGGTTGTCCTGCTGATTTGGCTGTATCAGTCCTTCAAATTCAAAAGCCGCGCGCTGGCCGTCGAATCCTGATAGCAGAATGCCCGGTAGTTTGCGCTACCGGGCCTGTATCACGCCCCTTTTCTCGCCGCCTCATAGGCGGAAAGCGTTGCGATTCTCGCCTGTTTGTGCTCCACAATAGGCCGAGGATAATCAAGCACGACTCCCGCTTTTTCCGCCCACCGCCACGGCTCGTGAATCGCTTTTCCAGGGATATCGCGTAATGCCGGTAGCCACTGGCGGATAAATTCGCCGTCGCGATCGAACCTCTCTCCCTGAGTCGTGGGATTAAAAATACGAAAATAAGGCGCGGCGTCAGTACCGGTTGAGGCGGCCCACTGCCAGCCGCCATTATTGGCGGCAAGATCGCCGTCAATAAGCTGCGACATGAAATAGCGCTCCCCCAACCGCCAGTCAATCAACAGATCTTTTACCAGAAAGCTGGCGGTAATCATGCGTAAACGGTTATGCATCCAGCCCGTCGCGTTAAGCTGGCGCATCGCCGCATCGACAATGGGATAACCGGTTTCGCCTTTCTGCCATGCCTGAAAATAGTGCGGGTTTTCCTGCCACGCGACGCGTTTTGTCCAGCGGATAAACGGCTGGTGTTTGCATAATGCCGGATACCAGGTCATTAAATGACGGTAAAATTCCCGCCAGATGAGCTCATTCAACCAGACGCTTCCCGGCCCGCCGTCCAGCGCCTGCGGCTGCTCCGCCAGTAATCGGTGCAGGCACTGTCGCGGCGACAGGCCGCCCGTCGCCAGGCTGGCGGAAAGCCGACTGGTGCCGTCAACCGCAGGGAAATCGCGCCGTAACGCGTACTCGTCTGCGCCCTGCGCGCAAAACTGACGTAGCTGCGCGATGACCGCGTTTTCTTCCACCGGGAAAAGCGCGGCGTCAAACGCCTGTTGCGGGTAGTTAAGCGAGACTGGCGTTAAGGGTGTAGAAAGCGCGCCGCTCACCCGGATCTTCGGGGCCGGAACGCATGGCGGAATATCCTCTTTTAGCCGTTTCAACCAGGCATTTTTAAACGGCGTAAAAACTTTATACATTTCATGATTGCCGGTCATCACCGCGCCGGGCGCCAGAATCACGCTATCGTCAAAGCCTTCGCAGATGACAGAGGGCAGCGTTTTTTCCACCGCCGCATCACGCTGACGCTCGTTAAACTCATACTGATAGTTATAAAACAGATGGCTGACGTCATGCTGTCGGCAAACGTTTTTAACCGTCTCAATACTGGCGTTAAAATCCGCCACTTCATGAAACAGCAGCGGAATCCCTTTCTCTGCAAGGGCCGTCTGTAGCGCATTGAGCTGCGCGCTGATGAATGCCGCCTGCCGCGGCGCCATATCATGGGCCTGCCACTGCGCGGGGGTGGAAATATAAAGCGCCAGCACCCGCGCGGATGCATCGCGGCAGGCGGCGGCCAGCGCAAGGTTATCCTGTAAACGCAGATCGCGCCTGAACCAGACTAAATGGGTGGGCATACAACTCCTGAAAGATAAAACGTCACGGCGAATAGCGTTAAACAGTGTAGACCCTGGCGCATAAAAAAACCGCCAGCGTGGCGGCTGACGGTTTTTTCAGGCTGGTCGCGATTAATAAAAGTCGCAGGTGGCTTTTTCAGCCTGCGCCATCCATACCGGTTTATCACTGGTTTTCGACCAGACACGGTGCAGATAACTATAAAAACGCGCGCGGTCTTTCCAGAAGAGCATCACCGGCAACGCCAGCACGCCTGCGGTCACCGCGAAAGCACGACGGGCAAAAATGACATGCGCCGGATAGTCTTTATAGTGTTCCATACGTTTCCCCCCTTTATACCGACGCTATCCGCCCCGGTATAGATTGAATCGGTGAATAGCACCGAAAAATTGAACCTCGTTACCTGATTAAAATAGTACCGCTTTCGGTGTAATTTTACTACTCATCCGACCACTTATTTTCACGCTTTTCCAGCAGATTTACATTCAAAGTGTAAATTAGTTACGAAAAGGTTAAATTAATACTAATCATTAGTTAAATAATGGTCTTTGCCATTTTTATACTTTTTTTACACTCCGCCCGCCAATTTTTGCGAAATCTTTGCAGCCAAAAAATTACCTTTCTCAGGAGTAAAACAATGCCACTGGAGGTGCTCTGTGAGTGCAGGCGTGATAACCGGCATCGTGCTGGTTTTCTTACTTTTAGGTTATCTGGTCTATGCCCTGATTAATGCGGAGGCGTTCTGATGGCCGCGCAAGGATTTTTACTGATCGCCAGTTTTTTACTGATTTTATTGGTACTGGCGAAACCGTTGGGTTCGGGCCTGGCAAGGCTCATCGCCGCCGTTCCGTTGCCGGGCGTGGCTGGCGTTGAGCGTATCCTCTGGCGGACTCTTGGCATTACCGACCACGAAATGAACTGGCGTCAGTATTTACTGGCGCTACTGACGCTCAATCTGCTGGGACTGGGCATCCTGTTTTGCCTGCTATTCTGGCAGGAGTGGTTGCCCTTAAATCCGCAGCGGCTACCGGGGCTGTCCTGGGATCTGGCGCTGAATACCGCCGTCAGCTTTGTCACCAATACCAACTGGCAAGCCTACAGCGGCGAAAGCACGCTGAGCTACTTTAGCCAGATGGCCGGGCTGACGGTGCAAAATTTCCTGTCGGCGGCGACTGGGATTGCGGTGGTTTTTGCGCTTATCCGCGCCTTTACGCGCCAGAATGTGCACACGCTGGGTAATGCCTGGCAGGATCTGGTACGCATTACGCTATGGATATTATTTCCTGTCGCGTTAATTATCGCGCTGTTTTTTATCCAACAAGGCGTACCGCAAAACCTGTCGGCTTATCAGCCCATCACCACCCTTGAAGGCGCTAAACAACTCTTGCCGATGGGGCCGGTTGCTTCGCAGGAGGCGATCAAAATGCTTGGCACCAACGGCGGCGGTTTCTTTAACGCCAACTCTTCGCATCCGTTCGAAAACCCCACCGCGCTCACTAATCTGGCGCAGATGCTGGCGATATTTTTGATTCCAGCCGCGCTCTGTTTCGCCTTTGGCGAAGCGGCGGGCGATCGCCGTCAGGGACGCGCGCTACTGTGGGCAATGTCATTCATTTTTGTGGTCTGCGTAACGGTAGTGATGTGGGCGGAAGTTCAGGGAAATCCACATCTGTTGGCGGCGGGCGCGGACAGTAGCGTCAACATGGAGGGTAAAGAAACACGCTTTGGCGTGCTGGCCAGCAGCCTGTTTGCCGTCGTCACGACCGCGGCGTCCTGCGGGGCGGTAAATGCCATGCACGACTCGTTTACCGCTCTGGGCGGTATGGTGCCGATGTGGCTGATGCAAATTGGCGAAGTGGTCTTTGGCGGCGTCGGTTCAGGCCTGTATGGCATGTTGCTGTTTGTCCTGCTGGCGGTGTTTATCGCGGGGCTGATGATCGGTCGCACGCCGGAATATCTGGGGAAAAAAATCGACGTGCGCGAAATGAAAATGACCGCGCTGGCGATTCTGGTCACGCCGATGTTGGTCTTGTTGGGTTCGGCGCTGGCGATGATGACGGATGCCGGACGCAGCGCAATGCTGAACCCTGGCCCGCACGGTTTTAGCGAAGTGCTATATGCCGTCTCCTCTGCCGCCAACAACAACGGTAGCGCCTTTGCGGGTCTGAGCGCTAACTCGCCTTTCTGGAACTGTTTGCTGGCGTTCTGCATGTTCGTCGGACGTTTCGGCGTGATTATTCCTGTCATGGCCATCGCCGGATCGCTGGTCAGTAAAAAAGTACAGCCGGCCAGTCAGGGAACGCTGGCGACCCACGGCGCGCTATTTATTGGGCTGCTCATCGGCACGGTACTGCTGGTCGGCGCGCTGACGTTTATTCCTGCCCTGGCGCTTGGCCCGGTAGCGGAACATTTCTCTTTACCTTGAGCGATGCGGAGTACATTGATATGAGTCGCAAGCAACTGGCGCTGTTTGAACCTGTTTTACTCGTACAGGCGCTAACGGATGCCGTAAAAAAATTAAGCCCACGCGCCCAGTGGCGTAACCCGGTGATGTTTGTGGTCTGGGCCGGCAGCGTGCTAACCACTCTGTTAACGCTCGCTATGGTAACAGGACAAATAGCGGGAAGCGCCTTGTTTACAGGGGTGATCAGCCTGTGGTTATGGTTCACCGTACTGTTCGCCAATTTTGCCGAAGCGCTGGCGGAAGGCCGCAGCAAAGCCCAGGCAAACAGTCTGAAAGGGGTGAAAAAGACCGCGTTCGCTCGCCGCCTGCGCGCCCCGCGCCATGATGCGCAGGCCGATAACGTGCCCGCCGCTGAACTGCGGAAAGGCGACATTGTCCTGGTCAAAGCGGGCGATATTATTCCCTGCGACGGCGAGGTCATCGAAGGCGGCGCCTCGGTGGATGAAAGTGCGATTACCGGCGAATCCGCGCCCGTGATCCGCGAGTCCGGCGGCGATTTCGCCTCTGTCACCGGCGGCACGCGAATTCTTTCCGACTGGCTGGTGATTGCCTGTAGCGTCAATCCTGGCGAAACCTTTCTTGACCGGATGATCGCGATGGTGGAAGGCGCGCAGCGGCGGAAAACGCCTAACGAGATTGCCCTGACGATTTTGCTCATCGCCCTGACCATTGTCTTTTTACTGGCGACCGCCACCCTGTGGCCCTTCTCCGCCTGGGGCGGTAACGCGGTCAGCGTCACCGTGTTGGTGGCGTTGCTGGTGTGCCTGATCCCCACCACCATCGGCGGGCTACTCTCCGCCATTGGCGTAGCCGGAATGAGCCGAATGTTGGGCGCGAACGTCATCGCCACCAGCGGCCGCGCCGTAGAAGCCGCGGGCGATGTCGACGTGCTGCTGCTGGATAAAACCGGCACTATCACGCTCGGCAACCGCCAGGCGTCCGATTTTATACCCGCCCGAGGGGTGGACGAACGCACGCTGGCTGACGCCGCGCAGCTCGCTTCGCTGGCCGACGAAACGCCGGAAGGTCGCAGCATTGTGATCCTCGCCAAACAGCGCTTTAACCTGCGTGAACGCGATGTGCAGTCGCTTCATGCCACCTTTGTTCCGTTTACCGCGCAAAGCCGCATGAGCGGGATTAATATCGATAACCGGATGATCCGTAAAGGCTCGGTGGACGCGATTCGGCGTCATGTCGAGAGCAATGGCGGCCATTTTCCCGCCGATGTCGAGCAAAACGTCGAGAACGTGGCGCGCCTGGGCGCGACGCCGCTGGTGGTCGTGGAGGGCGCGCGCGTACTGGGTGTTATCGCCCTCAAGGATATCGTTAAAGGCGGTATTAAAGAACGTTTCGCCCAGCTGCGAAAGATGGGTATTAAAACGGTGATGATCACTGGCGATAACCGCCTGACGGCGGCAGCGATTGCCGCCGAAGCCGGTGTGGACGATTTTCTTGCCGAAGCCACGCCGGAAGCCAAGCTGGCGCTGATCCGTCAATATCAGGCGGAAGGACGGCTGGTCGCCATGACCGGCGACGGCACTAACGATGCCCCGGCGCTGGCGCAGGCTGACGTCGCGGTGGCGATGAACTCCGGCACCCAGGCGGCGAAAGAAGCCGGTAATATGGTGGATCTGGACTCTAACCCAACCAAGTTGATTGAAGTGGTGCATATCGGTAAGCAGATGCTGATGACGCGCGGCTCGCTCACCACCTTCAGTATCGCGAATGATGTAGCGAAATATTTCGCCATTATTCCCGCCGCGTTTGCCGCTACCTATCCGCAGCTAAACGCGCTCAACGTGATGGGGCTGCATTCGCCGAACTCCGCCATTCTGAGCGCGGTGATCTTTAACGCCCTGATTATTATTTTTCTGATCCCGCTGGCATTAAAAGGCGTGAGTTATAAGCCGCTTTCCGCATCGGCCATGCTGCGCCGTAATTTATGGATCTATGGTCTGGGTGGTCTGGTGGTGCCGTTTATTGGTATCAAAGTGATTGATGTGCTGCTGACCCTGCTGGGTCTGGCGTGAGGTGTATGATGATCGGTTTACGTCCTGCTTTTTCGACAATGTTATTTCTGCTGTTATTGACTGGCGGCGTGTATCCGCTTCTGACCACGGCGCTGGGGCAGTGGTGGTTTCCCTGGCAGGCTAATGGCTCGCTGATTCATAAAGACAATGTGATACGCGGCTCAGCGCTTATCGGACAATCGTTTACCGCCGCGGGCTATTTTCATGGCCGGCCCTCCGCCACCGCCGATACGCCTTATAATCCACTGGCGTCGGGCGGAAGCAACCTGGCCGCCAGCAATCCCGAACTGGATGCGCAAATACAGGCCCGCGTCGCCGCGCTACGCGCCGCTAACCCCCAGGCGAGTTCCGCGGTTCCGGTTGAGCTGGCGACGGCCTCGGCAAGCGGGCTGGATAATAATCTGACGCCCGGCGCCGCGGCATGGCAAATCCCCCGCGTAGCGGCGGCTCGCCAGCTTCCCGTTGAACAGGTCGCGCAACTGGTTGCAGAATATACGCACAGGCCGCTGGCGCGCTTTCTTGGGCAACCGGTGGTGAATATTGTTGAGCTTAATCTGGCGCTGGATGCGCTACAGGGACACAGAGCGAAATGAACGACGAACCCTTGCGTCCTGATCCGGATCGCTTGTTGGAACAAACGCCCCCGCCCCACCGGGGGAAGTTGAAAATTTTCTTCGGCGCCTGCGCAGGTGTCGGAAAAACCTGGGCGATGCTGGCGCAAGCGCAGCGGCTGCGAGCGCAGGGGCTGGATGTGGTGATCGGCGTGGTAGAGACGCATGGCCGTAAAGAGACCGCCGCACTACTTGACGGGCTGACCATTCTGCCGCCAAAACGTCACTCGCACCGGGGGCGGCAAATCCGCGAATTTGACCTGGATGCCGCCCTCGCCCGGCGTCCGGCGCTGATTTTAATGGATGAGCTGGCGCACAGTAACGCGCCTGGCTCACGCCATCCTAAGCGCTGGCAGGATATTGAAGAGCTGCTGGAAGCGGGAATCGACGTTTTCACCACCGTGAACGTACAACATCTGGAAAGTCTGAATGATGTGGTGAGCGGCGTCACGGGAATTCAGGTGCGCGAAACCGTCCCCGATCCCTTTTTTGATGCCGCTGATGAAGTCGTACTGGTCGATCTGCCGCCCGACGATCTGCGCCAACGGCTCAACGAAGGTAAAGTGTATATCGCCGGCCAGGCGGAACGCGCTATTGAACATTTTTTCCGCAAGGGCAATCTGATCGCCCTCCGCGAGCTGGCGCTACGCCGGACAGCCGATCGCGTGGACGATCAGATGCGCGCCTGGCGCGCGCATCCGGGCGAAGAAAAAGTATGGCATACCCGCGATGCTATTTTACTGTGTATCGGGCATAACACCGGCAGCGAAAAACTGGTGCGTACCGCGGCGCGTCTGGCCTCCCGGCTCGGCAGCGTCTGGCACGCCGTCTATGTCGAAACGCCAACGTTACACCGCTTACCGGAAAAACAACGGCGGGCTATTTTAAGCGCGCTGCGCCTGGCGCAGGAGCTTGGCGCGGAAACCGCCACCCTGTCCGATCCCGCCGAAGAGAAAGCGGTCGTGCGCTATGCCCGCGAGCATAATCTGGGGAAAATCGTCATGGGCCGCCCGGCGTCGCGACGCTGGTGGCGACGTGACGCTTTCGCCGACCGTCTTGCCAGGCGCGCGCCGGATCTCGATCAGGTGATCGTCGCGCTGGAAGAGCCGCCAGCCCGCGCATTGGCGCAAACGCCTGATAACCGACCTTTTAAAGAGAAATGGCGTGGGCAGATTCAGGGCTGTCTGGTCGCCGTGGCGCTTTGCGCCATCACCACGCTTATCGCTATGCAGTGGCTTGTCACCTTCGACGCCGCCAATCTGGTGATGCTTTATTTGCTGGGCGTAGTGGTGATTGCGCTGCTTTACGGACGCTGGCCGTCGGTGGTGGCGACGGTGATTAACGTGGCGAGTTTCGATCTCTTTTTTATCGCGCCACGCGGTACGCTCGCCGTTTCGGACGTGCAGTATTTGCTGACCTTTGCCGTGATGCTGACGGTTGGTCTGGTGATTGGCAATCTTACTGCCGGGGTGCGCTATCAGGCGCGCGTCGCCCGTTATCGGGAACAGCGTACCCGTCATTTATATGAAATGTCTAAAGCGCTGGCCGTCGGGCGTAGCGAACATGATATCGCCGCGACCAGCGAGCGGTTTATCGCCTCGACGTTTCAGGCGCGCAGCCAAATTTTATTACCTGATGCTAACGGTAAGTTGCTGCCTCTCACCCACCAGCAAGGCATGACGCCGTGGGACGACGCAATTGCGCGCTGGAGTTTTGATAAAGGCCAGCCTGCCGGCGCAGGCACCGATACCCTCCCTGGCGTGCCTTATCAAATCCTGCCGCTGAAAAGCGCCGATAAAACGTACGGTCTGGCTATCGTCGAACCGGGTAATTTGCGTCAGTTAATGGTGCCGGAGCAGCAACGCCTGCTGGAAACATTTACTCTGCTTGTCGCCAACGCGCTGGAACGACTGACGCTGACCGCCAGCGAAGAACAGGCGCGTCTCGCCAGCGAGCGCGAAAGTATTCGCAACGCTCTGCTGGCGGCGCTGTCGCATGATTTACGCACGCCGCTGACGGTATTGTTCGGCCAGGCGGAAATTTTGACGCTGGATTTAGCCAGCGCAGGATCGCCCCACGCGCGTCAGGCCAGTGAAATCCGCCAGCATATTCTCAACACCACCCGGCTGGTGAATAATTTGCTGGATATGGCGCGTATTCAGTCCGGCGGGTTTAATCTTAAAAAAGAGTGGCTGACGCTGGAAGAGGTCGTCGGTAGCGCGTTACAGATGTTAGAGCCGGGTTTATTGCATCCGATTACATTGTCGCTGCCGCAACAGTTAACGCTTATCCATGTCGATGGCCCTTTATTTGAGCGCGTCCTGATCAACTTGCTGGAAAACGCCGTTAAGTACGCCGGGCCGCAGGCCAGTATCGGCATTGATGCTGCGGTTAAGGACGATCGTTTACAACTGGATGTCTGGGATAACGGGCCGGGTATTCCTGCGGGGCAAGAACAGAAGATTTTCGATAAGTTCGCCCGCGGCAACAAAGAGTCCGCCGTCCCCGGCGTGGGGCTGGGGCTGGCGATTTGCCATGCTATCGTAGAGGTACACGGCGGCACGCTTACCGCCTATAATCGACCGCAGGGCGGCGCCTGTTTCCGTGTTACGCTGCCGCAAGGAAAACCACCTGAACTTGACGATTTTCATGAGGATATGTGACAAACGTTCTGATTGTTGAAGATGAACAGGCCATCCGCCGCTTTCTGCGCGCCGCGCTGGAAGGCGACGGCCTGCGCGTGTATGAAGCTGAAACATTACAACGTGGTTTACTGGAAGCCGCCACGCGAAAGCCCGATCTGATTATTCTCGATCTCGGCCTGCCGGACGGCGACGGAATCGATTTCATTCGCGACCTGCGTCAGTGGAGCGCAATACCGGTGATTGTCCTTTCCGCCCGCAGCGAAGAAAGCGATAAGATTGCCGCGCTTGACGCCGGAGCTGATGATTACCTGAGCAAGCCATTCGGCATTGGCGAGCTGCAGGCGCGTTTGCGCGTCGCGCTGCGACGGCACGCCGCCAGCCCTTGCGCCGATCCGATCGTCCGCTTTTCCGGCGTGACGGTCGATCTCGCCGCACGGTTGATCCACCGTGGCGACGAAGAAATCCATCTGACGCCGATTGAGTTCCGCCTGCTGGCGGTATTACTCAATAATGCCGGCAAGGTATTAACCCAACGGCAGTTATTAAACCAGGTCTGGGGCCCTAACGCCGTGGAGCATAGCCACTATTTGCGCATCTATATGGGACATTTACGCCAGAAACTGGAACAAGATCCCACCCGCCCACGCCATTTTATTACCGAAACCGGAATTGGCTATCGCTTTATGCCGTGAATAGCTATTCATTTTTTTTAAATAACTTCTAATTTTTATGTCATTTATTTTCGGCGTCGCGAATAATTATTTTCGCGGCGATATTATATTTTATGGAGAATATAAAAAACATATAATTAACATTTAAGAAACAATCCGTTATTTCACAGCACGATATGCATAATCGCCGACTAATTATTTTTCAAATGATCGTTTTTTGTTGATCTGGTTCACAGATTGCTGGCGCTTCCTGGATAAAATATCCATGCTTTCAATAAATCAATGAAAGGACCTCAAAATGGAAAATAATAATCGTTTTATGCCCCATATAAGGCGGACAACGCATATTATGATGTTTGCCCACCGTAATAGTTTCGACTTTCATTTCTTTAATGCCCGGTAGTTTTTCTGCTACGGGTACTTCAGCATACAGGTCTTTCCGACCCTTATGTCATTCAGGTCTATTGCCTAAATAACTCGAATTGTTAAAAGCGACAGTACGGTAATTCCTTTACGCCAAGCCAGCTAACTATGTGGTTTGACAGAAGAAATTCCGACTCAGCGCAATTTTAGTTATCGCGGTTTCTGCCTGTATATCGTAGTACTCAACTCCTTAAATCCTGAATTTCCTGCAACCGGACGGGTTGGGATTTATTACATCTAAAATAAAGCTAATTTACTGATTTTTTATCAGCGGGATAGCTTTGATTTTTTCCGGAAGAATCAGTTTCTCATGCGAGAAATTGAGGGCCTGCTATTACCTGAAATAAAGAGATGAAAAATGTCAGAATTAAAAATTGCCGTTAGCCGTCATTGCCCGGATTGTTTTTCTACACACCGTAATATTGTAAATGTTGATGAGAGTCGTTTCATCGACGTGGCTGCCATCGTGTTATCCATCGACGACATTGAACACGGAAAACTCGATGAAATCGACGCAACGGGTTACGGTATTCCCGTGTTTGTCGCGACTCATGACGAAGGGCGCGTACCGCCTGAGTATTTGCCGCGTATCTCTGGTGTATTCGAATATAATGAATCCCGTACTGCCTTCTATGGTCGCCAGTTGGAAACCGCAGCAAGCCACTACGAAACGCAGTTACGCCCGCCGTTTTTCCGCGCGCTGGTGGATTATGTCAACCAGGGCAACAGCGCATTTGACTGCCCGGGGCATCAGGGCGGCGAATTCTTCCGCCGTCATCCTGCCGGTAATCAGTTCGTGGAATACTTTGGCGAAACGCTCTTCCGCTCCGACCTATGCAACGCGGACGTGGCGATGGGCGATCTGCTGATTCACGAAGGCGCGCCTTGCATTGCGCAGCAACATGCGGCGAAAGTCTTTAACGCCGATAAGACCTACTTTGTGCTGAACGGGACCTCCTCCTCTAACAAAGTCGTACTCAACGCGCTGTTAACGCCGGGCGATCTGGTACTGTTTGACCGTAACAACCACAAATCTAACCACCACGGCGCATTATTGCAGGCGGGCGCAACGCCAGTTTATCTGGAAACCGCGCGTAACCCGTATGGTTTTATCGGCGGGATCGACGCTCACTGCTTCGAAGAAGATTACCTGCGCGAGCTGATTAGCGAAGTCGCGCCGCAGCGTGCCCACGAAGCACGTCCATTCCGTCTGGCCGTCATCCAGTTAGGCACCTACGACGGTACCATTTATAACGCCCGTCAGGTCGTTGATAAAATTGGTCATCTGTGCGACTACATCCTGTTTGACTCCGCCTGGGTCGGCTATGAACAATTTATTCCGATGATGGCCGATTGTTCGCCGCTGCTGCTGGAACTGAACGAAAACGATCCGGGTATTCTGGTGACGCAGTCCGTTCATAAACAACAAGCCGGTTTCTCCCAGACCTCGCAGATCCATAAAAAAGATAGCCATATCAAAGGGCAATCGCGCTACGTTCCGCATAAGCGCATGAACAACGCCTTTATGATGCACGCCTCCACCAGCCCGTTCTATCCGCTGTTCGCCGCGCTGGACGTTAACGCCAAAATGCACGAAGGCGTCAGCGGTCGCAATATGTGGATGGATTGCGTGGTTAACGGCATCGATGCCCGTAAATTGATCCTCGAAAACTGTCATCACATCCGTCCGTTCGTACCGGAACTGATTGATGGTAAGCCGTGGCAGTCATACCCGACGTCAGAGATCGCCAGCGATCTGCGCTTCTTCCACTTCGTTCCGGGAGAACACTGGCATGCGTTTGAAGGCTATGCCGAACATCAGTACTTTGTCGACCCTTGCAAACTGCTGCTCACCACACCGGGCATTAATGCAGCGAGCGGCGAATATGAAGACTTTGGCGTTCCTGCCACGATCCTCGCCAACTTCCTGCGCGAGAACGGCGTTGTGCCGGAAAAATGCGACCTCAACTCCATTCTGTTCCTGCTGACGCCGGCAGAAGACATGGCGAAGTTACAACAGCTTGTCGCCCTGCTGGCTCGTTTCGAAAAACTGCTGGAAGCTGATGCGCCGTTAGCGGAAGTATTACCGTCCATCTACAAACAGCATGAAGCGCGTTATGCCGGCTACACCCTGCGTCAGCTTTGCCAGGAGATGCACGATCTCTATGCGCGGCACAACGTGAAACAGCTGCAAAAAGAGATGTTCCGTAAATCGCATTTCCCGAAAGTCAGTATGAATCCGCAAGAGGCCAACTATGCCTATCTGCGCGGCGAGGTCGAACTGGTTCGCCTGCCGGAAGCGGAAGGTCGTATCGCGGCTGAAGGCGCTCTGCCTTACCCGCCGGGAGTGCTGTGTGTAGTTCCGGGTGAAATCTGGGGCGGTTCTGTCCTGCGTTACTTCAGCGCCCTGGAAGAAGGGATCAACCTGCTGCCGGGCTTTGCGCCTGAACTGCAGGGCGTTTATATCGAAGAACACGACGGCCGTAAGCAGGTCTGGTGCTACGTCATTAAACCTCGTGACGCACAGCGCTCCCTGCTGAAGGAGGAAAAATTATGAGTAAACCTAAATCCAATAAAATGGGTGTCGTGCAGCTCACAATTCTGACTATGGTCAACATGATGGGCTCCGGGATCATCATGCTACCGACCAAACTGTCTGAAGTCGGCACGATATCCATTATCTCCTGGCTGGTCACCGCCGTCGGCTCGATGGCGCTGGCCTGGGCGTTTGCGAAATGCGGTATGTTTAGCCGTAAATCCGGCGGCATGGGCGGTTACGCCGAATATGCCTTCGGTAAATCCGGCAACTTTATGGCGAACTATACCTACGGCGTCTCGCTGCTGATCGCCAACGTGGCTATCGCCATCTCCGCTGTCGGCTATGGCACCGAACTGTTCGGCGCCGCGCTGACGCCGCTCCAGATCGGTCTGGCGACTATCGCCGTATTGTGGGTTTGTACCATCGCAAACTTTGGCGGCGCGCGTATTACCGGACAGATCAGTAGCGTTACCGTTTGGGGCGTCATCATTCCGGTTGTCGGCCTGTGCATCATTGGCTGGTTCTGGTTTAGCCCCAGCATGTACGTAGCGTCATGGAACCCGCACCATGTTCCGTTCTTTAGCGCGGTCGGTTCTTCCATCGCCATGACGTTGTGGGCATTTCTTGGACTGGAATCCGCCTGCGCCAACGCAGACGTGGTCGAGAATCCAGAAAAGAACGTCCCCATTGCGGTACTGGGCGGTACGCTGGGCGCGGCGGTCATCTATATCGTTTCGACTAACGTGATTGCCGGGATTGTGCCGAACATGGATCTGGCGAACTCCACGGCGCCGTTTGGTCTGGCGTTTGCACAGATGTTCACGCCTGCGGTAGGTAAAGTGATCATGGCGCTGATGGTAATGTCCTGCTGCGGCTCGCTGCTGGGCTGGCAGTTCACTATCGCTCAGGTCTTTAAATCCTCCGCTGACGAAGGCTATTTCCCGAAAGTCTTCTCTCGTGTAACGAAAGTCGACGCGCCGGTACAGGGGATGCTGATTATTGTGATTATTCAGACTGGCCTGTCGCTGATGACCATTAGCCCGTCGCTGAATAGTCAGTTTAACGTCCTGGTTAACCTGGCGGTGGTGACGAACATTATTCCGTATATTCTGTCGATGGCCGCGCTGGTTATCATTCAGAAAATGGCGAATGTGCCGTCATCAAAAGCGAAAGTCGCTAACTTCGTGGCCTTCGTTGGCGCCATGTATAGCTTCTACGCGCTCTATTCCTCCGGTGAAGAAGCCATGCTGTACGGCTCAATTGTGACCTTCCTCGGCTGGACGTTATACGGCCTGGTCTCACCGCGTTTTGAATTGAAAAATAAACACGGCTGATGGCGCGCCCGGGCTGCGGTAACGGTAGTCCGGGCATTTTCACTCTTTGAATAAGATAATAGAAATGAGTAATCCAGAGCGGGAAGTCACTGATATAGCAGAAATACTGGCTATTCTCAGTAAACACGAAGTGTGTCGGATAGGGTTTAACGACAATCTCTGCCCGTATGTTGTCCCCGTAAATTTTGGCTACGAGTATCAGAACGGACGCTGGATATTTTATTTTCACGGCGCACGCACCGGGAAAAAGATGCGTCTGTTACGTAAGAACCCGGCAGTATGCATTGAAATGGACGGCGACCATGCATTACTACGTGCCGATGACCCCTGTGATTATAGCTACGCCTACACCAGCGTTTTCGCCACCGGACTGGCATCGATATTGCAAACGCGCGAGGAGATGCGCCACGGCCTGGACGTCATTATGTGCCAGACCGATCCGGGAAAAACCTTCAATTATCGGGAAGATATGATGAAAGCGGTTTGCGTGGTGCGTATCGAATGCGACGCCCTCACCTGCCGCCGACATCTGGCGACTCAGAGCGAATAAGTCAGATATCACAAGCGCCTTATCCGGCCTGGAGGCGATTTACAGGCCTGATAAGCGCAGCGCCGTTAATATAAAAAAGGAGCCTTACGGCTCCTTTTTCTTCCATATCGCCCATCAGGCGTTTTTCAATACTTCGCTAACGATTTCAACGGCTTCTTTCTCAATCTGCTTGCGATGTTCTTCCCCCAGGAAGCTTTCGCAATAGATCTTGTAAGCGTCTTCCGTACCGGATGGACGCGCGGCGAACCAGCCGTTATCGGTCATTACCTTCAGGCCGCCAATCGATGCGCCATTACCCGGCGCTGCGGTAAGACGCGCGGTGATCGGGTCGCCTGCCAGCGTGCTGGCGCTCACCATTTCCGGAGACAGTTTAGACAATGCCGCTTTCTGGGCCGAGGTCGCTGCCGCCTGCAGACGGTTATAGCTCGGCGCGCCAAAACGCGCTGCCAGTTCATTGTAATGCTCTTGCGGGTTTTTCCCGGTAACGGCGGTGATTTCCGCCGCCAGCAGGCACATGATGATACCGTCTTTATCGGTAGACCACGGCGTACCGTCGAAACGCAGGAACGAAGCGCCCGCGCTCTCTTCCCCGCCGAAACCAAAGCTGCCGTCGAACAAACCGTCAACAAACCATTTGAAGCCAACCGGCACTTCTACCAGCTTGCGTCCCAAGTCATTCACCACGCGGTCAATCATCGCGGAAGAGACCAGCGTTTTACCGACAGCCACGTCTTTGCCCCACAGCGGACGATGCTGGAACAGATAGTTAATGGCGACCGCCAGATAATGGTTCGGGTTCATCAGCCCTGCAGGCGTCACGATGCCATGACGGTCGTAGTCCGGGTCGTTGGCGAAGGCCAGGTCAAACTTGTCACGCAGCGCCAGCAAACCCGCCATCGCACATTCGGAGGAGCAATCCATACGGATCGCGCCATCTTTATCAAGGTGCATAAAGCGGAAGGTTTGATCAACCTGATCGTTAACTAACGTCAGGTTAAGTTTGTAATGCTCAGCGATACGTTTCCAGTATTCAATACCGGAGCCGCCCAGCGGATCGACACCCAGCGTCAGACCGGCTTTCTGAATCGCCGCCATATCAACGATATCCGCCAGCCCTTCGACAAATGGCTGTACCAGATCTACCGCTTTAACGTGGCCCGAGGCCATTGCCGCATCCAGAGAGATGCGCTTAACGCCTTGCAGGCCGCCCGCCAGCAGCGCATTGGCGCGATCTTCTACCACTTTAGTGACGTTGGTATCCGCCGGGCCGCCATTGGGCGGATTATATTTAATACCGCCATCTTCCGGCGGGTTGTGCGACGGCGTAATGACAATACCATCTGCCAGCGGGCCGCCTTTTTTGTTATGGACCAGGATAGCATTTGACACGGCAGGCGTTGGCGTGAAGCCATTATTTTCCTGCACGATAACGTCTACGCCGTTTGCCGCCAGCACTTCCAGCACGGAAATGAAGGCCGGTTCCGAGAGCGCATGGGTATCTTTCCCCACATAGCAGGGGCCGGTAATGCCGTTTTTCGCCCGCTCTTCAGCAATCGCCTGGGCGATCGCCAGAATATGCGGTTCGTTGAAACTGTGACGACCTGCGCTGCCGCGATGGCCGGAAGTGCCAAATTTCACGGCATGTTCTGCATTCCCTGCCTCCGGTTTCAGTACATAATACTGCGCCGTCAGTTGGGCGACGTTAATCAAATCACTCTGTTGCGCGGGTTGTCCTGCGCGGTTGTGGATTGCCATTGCCTGGTCCTTCTAATGCAAGGATTAAATTGTTCCGCAAACCTTTTCAATCAATTCCGCCGGGAATTGCATTGACTGCATGATGTGTTCGATCATGCTGCATTTACGGCCGGTGTTGGTGTTGGTGATCACCCAGTACGGCGTGCCGGGAACGTGCTTAGGTTTAGTTTGATTCCCATTTTTCAGCAGCGTTTGTTCATCCGCCGCAAAATAGACGCGCGTACGGCCATGCAACGACTCCGTCGCCTCCGCAAACGCGTGGTGATCCAGTGAATAGAGTGTAGTCAGAATCAGCATAAAGCGGTTGACCGCTTTTTTCTGCTCGGCATATTCGTCAGACAACAACAGCTCACGCATCGCGCGAACTTTGTCTTTTACCGGGTTAACTGGTTTCGCTTCGGCAACGGGTTGCGCCGCAGGCGTCCCCTTCACCGCTGAAGCCGTTGGCTGTGTCGTGGCGGAAAACTTCAACATACGCCGTAAAATGTCGGATGCGCTCTCGCCGATATGCTTGGTGTGGCTGGCAATATAGCTATAGAGTTCATCATCAACTTCAATCGTTTTCATCTTAATCCAGTGCGATGTCTTTGCTGAATACAAGTCATTGGGATTATAGGAACAAATCCCAACAGCGGATAGCGTTAAGCCCGGCTGACAAAAAAACTCGGAGTAAACCTTAGAGGTTGCAGCCCAGTGGCAGAATGGTCAACATAATACCCTAACCCGACAGAGCGAAAAAAAGAACTTTGCCATGAAATTAAACATCCGAGCGCAATCTGCACAAAACCTGCACAATAATTCCCCCATCGTTCTCGTTCATGGTCTGTTTGGCAGCCTGGACAACCTCGGCGTACTGGCGCGGGATCTGGTGACCGATCACGACATTATTCAGGTCGATATGCGCAATCATGGTTTATCGCCGCGCGATCCGGTCATGGATTATCCGGCAATGGCCCAGGATCTTCTGGATACGCTTGACGCGCAGCAGATTGAAAAAGCGACGTTTATTGGTCATTCCATGGGTGGGAAAGCGGTAATGGCGCTGACGGCGCTGGCGCCCGATCGCATCGATCGTCTGGTCGCGATTGATATCGCCCCCGTGGATTATCACGTTCGCCGCCACGATCGCATTTTCGCGGCCATTAACGCCGTCAGCGAATCCGACGCGACATCCCGCCAACAGGCGGCAGGGATTATGCGCCAACACCTCAACGAAGAAGGCGTAATCCAGTTTCTGTTAAAATCCTGGGCTGAAGGCGAATGGCGTTTTAATGTTCCGGTATTATGGGAGCAGTATCCGCATATCGTCGGCTGGGAAACCATTCCGCCCTGGGAACATCCGGCGCTGTTTATTCCAGGCGGTAACTCGCCGTACGTGACCGAAGCGTACCGCGACGCGTTGTTGGCGCAATTCCCTCTGGCGCGCGCGCATGTGATCGCCGGCGCGGGCCACTGGGTACATGCCGAAAAACCAGAGGCGGTTCTGCGCGCCATCCGCCGTTATCTGCACGATAAACGCTAACTGATTAAAAACTCATCGCCTGTGCGCGATTACGCGCGCGGGCGTTGGCGTCGCTTCCTCGCTGATGTATGATGGCGCGCTATCCATCCGGGCATAAGCCTGGCTGATTGTTTCCCCCGAAGTCACCAAAATCATGGCCAAAGAACAAACGGACCGTACGACATTAGATCTGTTCGCGCACGAGCGTCGCCCGGGACGACCTAAAACGAATCCGCTTTCGCGCGATGAACAGTTACGCATCAACAAGCGCAACCAGTTAAAACGCGACAAAGTTCGTGGCCTCAAGCGTGTCGAATTAAAACTCAACGCACAAGCGGTTGACGCGCTGAATGAGCTGGCCGAAGCGCGCAACATTAGCCGCAGCGAGCTCATTGAAGAAATATTAATGAAGCAGCTTATAGCGCTGCGCGGCCAGGGTTTAGTCTGAAAATAAGTTTTGTTTCATATTTCGTGTAGCAGAGCGTGCAGTCCCGCGTGATTGCTGTTTCCGCATATCTGCCTGTTCTGCTATGATTGCCCTTATCCGTGGGCAATTCGCCACCACCATTTCAATAAGTTTCAAGAGGTTATTTTACTCATGGCAATCACTGGCATCTTTTTCGGCAGCGACACCGGTAATACCGAAAATATCGCAAAAATGATTCAAAAACAGCTTGGTAAAGACGTTGCCGATGTGCATGACATTGCAAAAAGCAGTAAAGAAGACCTGGAAGGGTACGACATTCTGCTGCTGGGCATCCCAACTTGGTACTATGGCGAAGCGCAATGTGACTGGGATGACTTCTTCCCGACTCTCGAAGAGATTGACTTTAACGGTAAGCTGGTGGCGCTGTTTGGCTGTGGCGATCAGGAAGACTACGCGGAATACTTCTGTGATGCGCTGGGCACGATTCGCGACATTATTGAGCCGCGCGGCGCCACGATTGTGGGTCACTGGCCAACTGCAGGCTATCATTTTGAAGCCTCTAAAGGTCTGGCTGACGACGATCATTTTGTCGGTCTGGCGATTGACGAAGACCGTCAGCCTGAACTGACCGCCGAGCGTGTTGAAAAATGGGTTAAGCAAGTTTCGGCTGAATTGCACCTCGACGACATCCTCAACGCCTAATCTTATGCGGCGCAGCGTTATATCTGCGCCGCATCAATAGACAAGACCAATCAAAATAATTGCTACAAATTTGTAACTTTCGCACCCATCCCTGTACAATGTCCGGGTGTAATCAGGTGGCGCCAGAATTTGCAGGCAAAACCACAGTTTTATTAACATCTGCGAGAGACTTGCGGTTTTCATTTCGGCATGGCAGTCCTATAATGATACGCATTATCTTGAGTGCAATTTCTGTCACTTCTCTAATGAAGTGAATCGTTTAGCAACAGGACAGATTCCGCATGACTGACAACAATACCGCATTAAAGAAGGCTGGCCTGAAAGTAACGCTTCCTCGTTTAAAAATTCTGGAAGTTCTTCAGGAACCAGATAACCATCACGTCAGTGCGGAAGATTTATACAAACGCCTGATCGACATGGGTGAAGAAATCGGTCTGGCAACCGTATACCGTGTGCTGAACCAGTTTGACGATGCCGGTATCGTGACCCGCCATAATTTTGAAGGCGGTAAATCCGTTTTTGAACTGACGCAACAGCATCATCACGACCATCTTATCTGCCTTGACTGCGGAAAAGTGATTGAATTTAGTGATGACTCTATTGAAGCGCGCCAGCGTGAAATTGCGGCGAAACACGGTATTCGTTTAACTAATCACAGCCTCTATCTTTACGGCCACTGCGCTGAAGGCGACTGCCGCGAAGACGAGCACGCGCACGATGACGCGACTAAATAAGTGTAAATCTTTCGAAGAGCCAACCGCCCGGTTGGCTTTTTTATATCCTCCTCTTTCCTGCCGCTTGATGTTGATTTAATGTAAAAAACGCTATCGCATCTCAGGAGAGCAGGAATGGAGCTTCGCCAGTTACGCTATTTCGTGCGTATTATTGAAACCGGCAGTATGGGCAGCGCCGCACAGGATCTTGATATTGGCGTTTCAGCATTAAGTCAACAGATGTCCCGTCTGGAAAACGAGCTTGCCATCCGTCTGCTGCAGCGCACTTCGCGCGGCGTAACGCCAACCAACGCCGGGCTGGCCTTTTATTCGCAGGCGCAACTCGCCCTGCGTCATGCCGACGACGCAATTCTCGCCGCCAGAGAAGCGCGCCTTTCCGGTCATGTGAGCGTAGGAATGGCCCCCAGTACCGCCTCCATACTGGGTATACCGTTTATCCATGCCATGCAGGAAAACTATGCCGATGTCCGACTGCATGTGGTGGAAAGCTTGTCCGGTAATCTGGAAAGAATGATCAATACCCGCCAGATTGATTTAGCCGTTGTCTTTCAAAAAGATAAAATCCTGCGCTGGAGCGCCAGACCGATCCTTGAAGAACAGCTTTTTCTGATTGGCTCCCATGCCCTGCTGGCGGCGCTTCCTGATAACCCGATCACACCTGAACACTTGGCAGGCATTCCGCTCATTATGCCAAGCCAGGGACATGGGCTGCGCGGCAGGCTGGACGCTGTCTGCCAGGAACATGCGCTTAACGTTGAAATCGTCGCGGAAATTGACGGCCTGGCGTTGTTGATGCGCGCCGTGCGCGACGGTCTTGGCGCCACGTTGCAGCCCGGCGCGGCGATTTCTCATCTGGATAACGACGCGCTACGCGTGATCGGCGTCCATAATCCGGTACTCAGCCGCCCCAATTTTTTAGTCAGCCTGTCGGATGATGAACTGACGCCCGCCGGCCTTGCCGCCAGAGTAGTCCTTACCAAAGTTATGCGTCAGTTAGTCGACGCCGGCGAATGGCCAGGCGCAACTCTTTACGCTTACTAAACCCCTGTTTAGCGCTACCTGATAGCGCGCCGCTTATTTATCCGTATACATTTCAATTACAAATTTAACAAATAGTTAAATGGTACGGGAGTATAAGATGGTTGATGTACTGGTGATAGGCGGAGGCAATGCCGCATTATGCGCCGCCCTGACCGCACGGGAAGCGGGCGCATCGGTTCTGCTGCTGGAGGCAGCCCCGCGGGAATGGCGCGGCGGAAATTCTCAGCACACACGAAACCTGCGCTGTATGCATGATGCGCCGCAGGATGTGCTGGTAGAAAGCTATCCTGAAGAGGAATTCTGGCAGGATCTGTGGCGAGTCACCGACGGCAACACCAACGAAGCGCTGGCGCGACTGGTCATTCGCACCTCTTCGCAATGCCGCGACTGGATGCGCAAACATGGCGTTAACTTTCAACCGCCGCTATCTGGGGCGCTCCACGTTGCGCGCACCAATGCGTTTTTTATGGGCGGCGGGAAAGCGCTCGTCAATGCCTATTACCGTAGCGCCGAACGGCTGGGCGTACAGGTTCGCTATAACACGCCGGTTCACGCGCTTGAACTTCATGACGGCGAATTCGTGGCGGCGCTGGCGGGTAGCGAACGTATTACCGCCAAAGCCTGCGTATTAGCGGCTGGCGGTTTCGAATCAAACCGTGAATGGCTGCGGGAGGCCTGGGGAGAAAACGCCCGCGGCGAATGGCCCGCGGATAATTTCCTGATTCGCGGCACGCGTTTTAACCAGGGCGTATTACTCAAATTTATGATGGATGCCGGCGCGGATATCATTGGCGATCCGTCCCAGTCGCACTGCGTAGCGATTGATGCCAGGGCACCGCTGTACGACGGCGGTATTTGTACTCGCGTGGATTGCGTATCGCTGGGTATTGTCGTGAATCGCGACGCCGAACGTTTTTATGATGAAGGCGAAGATTTCTGGCCGAAACGTTACGCCATTTGGGGGCGGCTGGTGGCTCAACAGCCAGGACAAATTGGCTATTCGATTATTGACAGTAAAGCCATCGGCCACTTTATGCCGCCGGTTTTTCCTGGCGCGCAGGCCAATACGCTGGCTGAGCTGGCCTGCCAGTTGGGGCTGGACGCGGAAAAATTTACCCATACCGTCACGCAGTATAACCAGGCCTGCCAGCCCGGTCATTTTGATCATACCTTGCTTGATGACTGCGCCACTAAAAACCTGACGCCGGCGAAAACCCACTGGGCGCGCCCGCTTGATGCGCCGCCCTACTACGGTTATGCGCTGCGACCCGGCATCACGTTTACCTACCTGGGCCTGAAAGTCAATGAACGTGCCGCGGTGCATTTTGCCGGTCATCCAAGCCGCAACCTGTTTGTTGCCGGCGAGATGATGGCAGGAAATGTTCTGGGCAAGGGGTATACCGCAGGCGTAGGCATGTCTATCGGCACAACCTTTGGCCGCATTGCGGGAATAGAAGCCGCCCGCGCGGCGCACAAGGAGGCGCAGCATGAAACAGCTTGAAAAATTAATCATTGAGGCCACCGTGCTTACCGAACCGGAAGCCGAGGTCGAACGCGTCATGCAAGTGTGTAACGCGTGTCGCTACTGCGAAGGTTTTTGCGCGGTATTTCCGGCGATGACCCAGCGGCTCGAATTCGGTAAAGCCGATATTCATTATCTGGCGAATTTATGTCATAACTGCGGCGCCTGCCTGCACGCGTGCCAGTACGCGCCGCCCCATGAATTTGCCATTAACGTGCCGAAAGCGATGGCGCAAGCCCGCCTGGAGACGTATCAACAGTATGCCCAGCCCGCCGCTTTTGGCGCGTTATACCGTCGGGCGGGGATCACCGTCGCGCTGGCGCTGATAGTCGGTCTGACGCTCTTTTTATTACTGGCGATGGCGCTGAAAGGGTCGCTGATTCATCCGCCGCTGGCCGGTGACTTCTATCAAATTTTTCCGCATAGCCTGCTGGCATGGATGTTCGGCTCAGTTTTTGTGCTGGCAATCGGTTTGCTTATGGCGGGCGTAATCCGCTTCTGGCGTGAGATCTCGCCGGGCGTACCGCGTTCGGCAGAGATTGCGGAAGCGTCGCACAATGCGTTAACGCTGAAATATCTCGACGGCGGTCACGGCAAAGGCTGTAACGAAGCGGACGATGCGTTCACGCTGCTGCGCCGTCGCTTTCATCACTTTACCTTTTACGGTTTTATGCTCTGTTTTGCCGCCACGGTCGTGGCGACGGGCTATCACTACGTCGCCGGTTGGGAAGCGCCCTACCCGTTTTTTAGCCTGCCGGTCATGCTCGGCACGCTGGGCGGTATCGGTCTGCTTATCGGCCCGGCCGGGCTACTGTGGCTCAATCTGCGGCGGTCGCCGTTACATGGCGATGCGCGCCAGAAACCCATGGATCGCGGCTTTATTCTGCTGCTGTTCTTAACCAGTCTGACCGGGCTGGCGCTGCTGGCAGGCAGAGACACCAGCGGAATGGGCATACTGCTGGCGCTCCATTTAGGCGTGGTGATGGCGCTCTTTCTCACCCTTCCCTACGGAAAATTCGCCCACGGATTTTTCCGCTGCGCGGCCTTACTCAAATGGGCAGTTGAGAAGCGACGCGGAAAACATGCGGGGGATACAGGCAACTGACCCGCAACATCTTACCCATAAAACAATAAAGACAGTGGAGAGCAAACCCTATGGCACAACACACACCTGCAACATCGCGCGCCGGCACGTTCGGCGCAATACTGCGCGTGACAAGCGGCAATTTTCTTGAACAGTTTGATTTTTTCTTGTTCGGATTTTACGCCACCTATATCGCCAGAACGTTTTTTCCGGCGGAAAGCGAATTTGCCTCATTAATGTTGACCTTTGCCGTCTTTGGCTCCGGTTTTTTAATGCGCCCCGTCGGCGCGATTGTGCTTGGCGCCTATATTGACAGAATCGGACGCCGTAAAGGGCTGATGGTGACACTGGCGATTATGGGCTGCGGTACGTTGCTCATCGCCCTCGTCCCCGGCTACCAAACGATCGGCCTGGCAGCGCCTGCGTTGGTGCTGTTGGGCCGGTTATTACAAGGATTTTCTGCGGGCGTTGAGTTAGGCGGCGTCTCGGTCTATCTGTCCGAAATCGCAACGCCAGGCAATAAAGGGTTTTATACCAGCTGGCAATCCGCCAGTCAGCAGGTCGCGATCGTTGTTGCCGCGTTGATTGGTTATAGCCTGAATATCACGCTGGGACACGACGCGATATCGGAGTGGGGCTGGCGAATTCCGTTCTTTATCGGCTGTATGATCATTCCGCTGATTTTTGTTTTACGTCGTTCATTACAAGAAACAGAGGCGTTTTTACAACGCAAGCATCGCCCCGACACCAGGGAAATTTTTGCAACTATCGCCAAAAACTGGCGCATTATTACGGCCGGAACGCTGCTGGTGGCGATGACCACCACAACGTTTTATTTTATCACCGTTTATACGCCGACCTATGGCAGAACCGTGCTTAATCTCAGCGCGCGGGACAGTTTGATCGTCACCATGTTGGTGGGGGTGTCCAATTTTATCTGGTTACCCATTGGCGGCGCGATTTCCGACCGGATTGGCCGTCGCGCCGTATTAATGGGCATTACGTTGCTGGCGCTGATCACCACCTGGCCCGTCATGCAATGGCTGACCGCCGCGCCCGACTTTACCCGCATGACGCTGGTACTGCTGTGGTTCTCTTTCTTTTTTGGCATGTATAACGGCGCAATGGTCGCGGCGTTAACCGAAGTGATGCCAGTCTATGTGCGTACCGTTGGTTTCTCGCTGGCCTTTAGCCTGGCGACGGCGATTTTTGGCGGCCTGACGCCGGCCATCTCTACCGCGCTGGTAAAGTTAACCGGCGACAAAAGCTCGCCCGGCTGGTGGCTGATGTGCGCGGCATTATGTGGACTTGCCGCGACGGCGATGCTGTTTGTACGTCTGAGTCGCGGCTATATCGCGGCAGAAAATAAAGCCTGAAAAAACCACGGGCGGAAAACATTCGCCCGTGGGTGGCAAGGCAGGTTTTTATTGCACGTTATTATGACTGCGAATTTCCTGCCAGACCTTGTCGCAGTCAGCCTTGACCGCCTGATCTTTACCCGTGCGCGTCGCCTGAATGCACTGCTGATAGTCCAGTACCCGCACGCTTTCTTCGTTAGCAAATTGCTGATGTTTGCGGTCTTTTTTAAGGACATTCAGTACGCTTTGGCAGGCCTCTATCTTCTCAGGCGAGCCCTGTGCGGTATTGATACAGGCGCTGTACGCCTCTTTCAGCCGGCTATCTTCTTCCGGCGCGGGTGATGACGCGCAGGCCGTCAAACCGGCGGTCATGCTGGCGATGAGTAAAATTTTTTTCATAGGTCGTTCCTCAACAGCGCGGCAGGCCGGCAGCCTGCCGCATCTGACATCAGAAAATAGTGAATGGAGCAATAACGATAAATTTCACGTCACGCTCATCCTGGAAGATGTTGCCGTAACCACCGCCCCAGCTTGGAATATTGGAGTGGTTGTCATATTCGGTAAAGTGCAGTTTGAACATGGTGCCTTTGGCACGCCCCTCCTGCAGGGTATAAACCGCATCCAGACTGTATGAGGACTCTTCGATAGTGCGGTTTTTGTCGTAGTAAGCATCCGGGTTACTTTGCCAGGTTGCCGGTTTAGCATCCCAGGCGTAAACGTAAGACGCACCCACAGCCCAGCCCGGCAGATTCCAGTTTTTCAGGTCATACATCGCGCCGAAGAAAACCGCCTTTTCACCGTTAGCGTTAAAGTCGGAGCGGTTATCCCACCAGATATCCAGACGACCGTTTGAAGAGGCGTAGGTTGGCGTCATACGTTGCAGAAAATAGCCCTGCTGACCGTCCGCTTTCACCCAGGTGCCTTCCAGACGCAGGTCAACCACTTCCGCGACTTTGTAGCCGAAGGTCAACGCCTGCAGCCAGGCCGTACCGTCGTAAATATCATTCACGCTGCGATCGTCTACTTTGTCGCGCGCGCCGTAGAACTGGTAACTGGTGGTGAACGGATTGCCGCCTAAATCAAATTTATAGCTGGCCTTTGCGAAATATTGATCGACATAGCCTTCGGACTGACCAAACGCCGCTTCCAGCACCAGATCATTTTTGAAGTCGTACTTCGCGCCGATGGAGTGGAGGTAGTCCACATTGGTTTTTTTATCCGCCTGATAAAACTTATCCATTTCGGTATGCCACGGCGCTTTATATTCGTTAGTCCACATGTAGGAAAAACTTAACGCGCCCGCATCGCCATAGTCAAAACTGGCGCCGGCTTCCGCACCCTGATAGGTACCCGGCATAAAACTCCAGTGCGGTGCTAACAGCGTCTGACCGGTAGGCTGAATATAACCGGCGCGCGCCCAGACCGGGCCATATTTAAATTTCGCTGCGGCTTTATAAAGACTGATACCGCTCTTATCGCCGGAATAGTCTTCGTCGTAGCCTTTATTCTTTTTCGAGAAGGCAATTTCGTTTGGATGACCGCTGTCGCCGTTTTCTGCCATTTCAATCGCGGTAAACGCCGCGATATCCAGACCGAACATATCCGCAGCGTAACCAGACTGAAAATCCAGGTTAGCATTCCAGGTCGCATGAGAAAGGTTAGTTTTATATTTGTCGCCGTCGGTCACATCTTTGCGATCGCGTTCACGCTGCCAATAATAGATGCCGCCCGTTAACGTGGAGTCGTCGAAAAAGCCGGAGGCTTGCGCCTGCGGAACAACGATCCACCCCGACATTGCTGTGATACCGGCGATAGCCAGAGCCAGCGTACTACGTTTGCCACTAAACGTACGCATAAGTTAATCCTCTTTGACGTATAAATTGCTGCCGACAAAAGCGAACAGCGAAAAAATAAAAATAAAAAGTAGCGCTGAGAAACCTCATTTACTACGTTAAATAGACTATTTTTCGCGATGCGAATTATCAATCTCTTTCTGTAACCAGTATGTAATAATATGAGCAACCGCACATATTTAATTGCTTTCTGTTACATTCGACTGCTGGTGGGGGAAGCAGACCGCCAGAAAGAAAATTGACTTGTTTTCCATAGGCATGAAAATAATTGTCTCCTGTTGACCTGACGCTTATAACATTTAGATTAATAATCATTTATCAGATCAATAATTTTCAGAGAATAATTAATTCGCCTCGCAAAAAAGAGAATCGACTTAGAGCCTATCCCACCAGGCGTTATTGGCGCAGCCAGTTTGGACACGGACAGCGCGCAAAAACCGGAGCGTACACGTAGTACGTGAGGTTTGACTCGCTACGCTCGCCCTTCGGGCCGCCGCTAGCGGCGTTCAAAACGCTAACGCGTTTTGGCGAGCACTGCCCAGGTCCAAAATGGCAAGTAAAATAGCCCTAATGGGATAGGCTCTTGGAAATGCAGAGAAAAAACGCCGCAAAACGCGGCGTTGACAAGGTATTTTTACAGCATTCGCCTGTTGGCGCAGTGCTTATTCGCCCGCTTTCGCCCAGGTATCACGCAGGCCCACGGTGTGGTTAAAGACCAGCTTATCGGCCGTTGCATAGCGGCTGTCGAGGCAGAAGTAGCCTTCACGTTCAAACTGGAAAGCTTTTCCTGCTACCGCCGCTTTCAGCGACGGCTCGCCATACCCCAGCTTAATCACTAATGATTCGGGGTTGATAACAGACAGGAAGTCCTCCGCGGCGCCCGGATTCGGCACGCTGAACAGACGGTCGTAGAGACGAATTTCAATCGGCAGCGCATGTGCTGCGCTAACCCAGTGGATTACGCCTTTCACTTTACGCCCGTCAGCCGGATCTTTACTCAGCGTATCGGCATCATAGGTACAGAAGATGGTGGTGATATTCCCTTCGGCATCCTTCTCTACGCGCTCCGCTTTAATGACGTAGGCATTACGCAGACGCACTTCTTTGCCCATCACCAGACGCTTGTACTGTTTGTTCGCTTCTTCGCGGAAATCTGCGCGATCGATCCAGATCTCACCGCTAAACGGCACTTCACGGCTGCCCATCTCCGGTTTATTCGGATGGTTAGGCATGGTAACCATTTCGCTCTCGCCCTGCGGGTAGTTTTCGATAACCAGTTTTACCGGATCGATTACCGCCATCGCGCGCGGCGCGTTTTCGTTCAGATCTTCGCGAATGCAGGATTCCAGCGACGCCATCTCAATGGTGTTGTCCTGCTTGGTGACGCCGATGCGTTTGCAGAACTCACGAATAGAAGCTGCGGTATAGCCGCGACGGCGCAGACCGGAAATAGTCGGCATACGCGGATCGTCCCAACCTTCGACGTGTTTGTCGGTCACCAGCAGGTTCAGCTTACGCTTGGACATCACGGTGTATTCCAGATTCAGGCGCGAGAATTCGTACTGGCGCGGGTGAACCGGAATGGTGATGTTGTCCAGCACCCAGTCGTACAGACGACGGTTATCCTGGAACTCCAGCGTACACAGAGAATGAGTAATGCCTTCCAGCGCATCGCTGATGCAGTGAGTAAAGTCGTACATCGGGTAGATGCACCACTTGTTGCCGGTCTGGTGGTGTTCAGCAAATTTAATGCGGTACAGCACCGGATCGCGCATCACGATAAACGGCGACGCCATGTCGATTTTAGCGCGCAGACAGGCTTTACCCTCTTCAAAACCGCCGGTACGCATTTTTTCAAATAGCGCGAGGTTCTCTTCCACGCTGCGATCGCGGAACGGGCTGTTTTTACCCGGCGCGGTCAGCGTACCGCGGTATTCACGGATCTGCTCCGGCGTCAGCTCATCAACGTAGGCCAGGCCTTTATTGATTAGCTCGACCGCATAGGCGTGCAGTTGGTCAAAGTAATCGGAGGAGTAGCGAATATCGCCAGACCAGTGAAAGCCTAACCACTCGACGTCGTTTTTGATCGAATCAACGTACTCGATATCTTCTTTTACCGGGTTGGTGTCATCGAAACGCAGGTTGCACTGGCCCTGATAATCTTGCGCGATGCCAAAGTTCAGGCAGATAGATTTCGCGTGGCCGATGTGCAGATAGCCATTCGGCTCCGGCGGAAAACGGGTATGGACAGTGGTATGTTTACCACTCGCCAGATCTTCATCAATAATCTGACGAATAAAGTTAGTCGGGCGGGCTTCAGCCTCACTCATCGTGGATTCCTCAAAGCGTAAACAACGTATAACGGCATATGATCTTATAAGCCGGACAGACTGACAACCTTTAGTTACTTAAAAAGTGGCTTTGCAGAAAATATTGGGGCTAATTGCGGTAAAAAAAAGCGGCGAAGGTTCCCCTCTGCCGCTTATGTTTTCTGTGATATCGCCGGATGGCGTCTTACGCCTTATCCGGCCAAGAAGCGATTATTTGCTCTTGATCTCGTACAGTGGCGTTTGACCCGCCACCACGTGACCATCCGCTTTGATGACCAGAGCGCTGAAGTCATCGCTGTTGCTGCAAACAACCGGGCTTATCATGGAACGCGCATTGGCATTCAGGAAGTCCAGATCCAGTTCCAGCACCGGCTGACCCGCCGTGACTTCCGCACCCTCTTCTACCAGACGCTTAAAGCCCTGACCGTTCAGCGCGACGGTATCGATACCCATATGGACAACGATCTCCGCGCCTTTTTCGGTTTCCAGACAGAACGCGTGGTTAGTGTTGAAGATTTTCACGATAGTACCCGCCGCCGGAGAAACCACGGTTTTATCGGTGGGTTTCACCGCCACGCCGTCGCCGACCGCTTTGCTGGCGAAAGCTTCATCCGGTACCTGATCCAGCGCCACTACCTCACCGGTAATCGGAGAGACCAGTTCAGCGATAGTCACCGCATTCGGCACCGCCTGGGGTTTGGCCGCCGGAGCAGGTGTTGCAACGTGAGCCGCATCAGCAGACGCTGCCGCGACCGGCCCCCGCGCCACCACTTTCTTCATTTCATCGCCAATCGATTCTGCTTTCGCGCCGACAATAACCTGAATGGTCTGTTTGTTCAGTTTAACCACCCCGGAAGCGCCGAGGCGTTTGCAGGCCGCATCGTTAACGCGAGCAGAGTCATTCACGGTCAGGCGCAGACGGGTAATACACGCATCGATCGCTTTCAGGTTGTCCGTACCGCCAACCGCAGCAATATAGCTGGTCGCCAGTTGCGTTAACCCTTCTTCGGTGTTGCTGTTGGCTTCTTCCGTTACCATCTCATCAACTTTATCTTCGCGGCCCGGCGTTTTCAGGTTAAACATACGAATAACCGCGCTGAACAGCAGGAAGTAGATGATAAAGAATACAACGCCCATCACCAGCAACATCCAGACGTTATTGCTGGCCGCTGGCAGGTTATACATCAGAACATAGTCGATCGCGCCTGCCGAGAAAGAGAAGCCCGCATGGATACCCAGCAACGTCGCGACGAACAGGCTGATACCAGTCAAAATGGCGTGCAGGAGGTACAGCAGCGGCGCCAGGAACATAAACAGGAATTCCAGCGGCTCGGTTACGCCGGTCAGAAACGCGGTGATCGCGACAGACAGCAGCATACCGCCCACCATCGGACGACGTTCTTTCGGCGCGGCGAAATACATCGCCAGAGCGGCGCCCGGCAGACCAAACATCATGATCGGGAAGAAGCCGGACATAAACATCCCCGCCGTGCCGTCGCCAGCATAGAAGCGGTTGATGTCGCCGTGGAATACAGTGCCTGCGGCATTGGTGAATTCGCCAATCTGGAACCAGGCGATGGTGTTCAGTACCTGATGCAGACCGGTGGGGATCAGCAGACGGTTGATGAAGCCAAAGATACCGGAACCCAGCGCGCCTGCGGAAACGATCCATTCACCGCCCGCATGGATGCCATGCTGTACCGGCGGCCAGACGTAACCGAAAATAGCGGCCAGCACCAGACAGAAAAAGCCCGTTGCGATCGGCACAAAACGTTTTCCACCGAAGAAACTGAGAAAATCAGGCAGTTTGATACCAGACCAACGATTATAAACCGCGCCGCCGACCAGACCGGTAATAATCCCCGCCAGCACGCCCATGTTGATTTCCGGGTTAATCGTCACCATCGCTTTGGTCATGACGAAGTAACCCACGGCTCCCGCCAGTGCTGCCGCGCCCGCGCTATCTTTAGACCAACTGGAGGCCACGCCGATAGCGAAAACCAGCGCCAGGTTATCGAAAATAGACCCGCCCGCTTGCGCGATAAACGGCATATTCAGCAAATCTGGTTGGCCGAATCGCAGCAACAACGCTGCCACCGGCAACACGGCGATAGGGAGCTGCAACGCCCTACCCAGCCGCTGGAAAAAACCTAAAATATTCATCTTATTCCCCCTACGAGACGCCGATATGGCTTCTTTGAAGCCGTTTTTTATTGTGCTGCAAACGTTAAAAACGTGATGTTCTGTAATCGAACGGTGAGATCATCTTCTGCAGAGTGTGTGGAAAATTAATTCGCCTCGCAAATTAAACGGGTGTTTTTTGTGATTATAATCACTAAATATCGTAATCACCCCCACCATCCACTGGCTAACACGGAAAACTTATTTTATGATTCAAAAAATCAGGACGGATTGAACACGAACCCTGGATATCCAGGTTACGCTTAATACGATCCGCCAAATTTTGACATTGATTATCGAGGTGAAGAATGAGACTGATCCCCCTGAGTACCGCAGAACAGGTTGGCAAATGGGCCGCTCGCCATATCGTTAACCGTATTAATGCGTTCAAACCGACCGCCGATCGTCCGTTTGTCCTTGGACTGCCTACCGGCGGCACGCCGCTAACGGCGTACAAAGCGCTGGTTGAGATGCACAAAGCGGGCGAGGTCAGCTTTAAGCATGTGGTCACCTTTAATATGGACGAATATGTTGGCCTGCCGAAAGAGCACCCGGAAAGCTACCACAGCTTTATGCATCGTAACTTTTTCGATCACGTTGATATTCCAGCAGAAAACATCAATCTTCTCAACGGTAACGCACCGGATATCGATGCGGAATGCCGTCAATATGAAGAAAAAATTCGTTCTTACGGTAAAATCCATCTGTTTATGGGCGGCGTCGGCAACGACGGTCACATCGCCTTTAACGAACCGGCGTCTTCCCTGGCTTCCCGTACCCGTATCAAAACGTTAACCCATGATACTCGCGTAGCGAACTCCCGCTTCTTTGACGGTGACGTAAACCAGGTGCCGAAATACGCGCTGACGGTAGGCGTAGGCACGCTGCTGGATGCGGAAGAAGTGATGATTCTGGTGCTGGGCCATCAGAAAGCCCAGGCGCTGCAGGCGGCGGTTGAAGGCAACGTCAACCACATGTGGACCATTAGCTGCCTGCAACTCCATCCGAAAGCGGTTGTGGTATGCGATGAGCCGTCCACAATGGAACTTAAAGTTAAAACATTGAAATATTTCAATGAATTAGAAGCAGAAAATATTAAAGGTCTGTAATGTTGTCTCCGCCCCGCCAGTCAATGCGGGGCGGTAAATTTTTGATATCGGGGGTCGGAATGTATGCTTTAACCCAGGGCCGGATCTTTACCGGTCACGAAATTCTTGATGACCATGCGCTTGTTGTCGCTAATGGCCTGATTGACCGCGTTTGTCCGATGGCCGAACTGCCGCCGGGAATAGAACAACGCTCATTGAATGGGGCCATTCTCTCCCCCGGTTTTATTGATGTGCAGCTAAACGGCTGCGGCGGCGTGCAGTTTAACGATACCGCAGAAGCCGTCAGCGTTGAAACGCTGGAAATTATGCAGAAAGCCAATGAAAAATCGGGCTGTACTAACTTTCTGCCAACGCTTATCACTACCAGCGACGAATTGATGAAACAGGGCATTCGCGTCATGCGCGAATACCTGGAAAAACATCCGCACCAGGCGCTGGGTCTCCACCTGGAAGGCCCCTGGCTTAATCTGGTAAAAAAAGGCACCCATAATCCTGATTTCGTGCGTAAACCAGACGCTGCGCTGGTCGATTTCTTATGCGATAATGCCGACGTCATCACCAAAGTCACTCTCGCGCCGGAAATGGTGCCTGCTGACGTAATCGCTAAACTGGCGAATGCGGGCATTGTGGTTTCCGCAGGTCACTCCAACGCGACGTTAAAAGAGGCGAAAGCAGGCTTCCGCGCCGGGATTACTTTTGCGACTCACCTGTTTAACGCGATGCCGTACATTACAGGGCGTGAGCCGGGCCTTGCTGGCGCTGTTCTGGACGAAGCGGATATTTATTGCGGCGTTATCGCCGATGGTCTGCATGTCGACTACGCCAACATTCGCAATGCCAAACGCCTTAAAGGCGACAAACTTTGTCTGGTGACAGACGCCACCGCACCGGCGGGGGCCAATATTGAGCAGTTCATTTTCGCAGGTAAAACAATATACTACCGCAATGGACTGTGTGTGGATGAAAACGGTACGTTGAGCGGTTCGTCCTTAACCATGATTGAAGGCGTACGCAACCTGGTCGCGCATTGCGGCATCGCGCTGGATGAAGTGCTGCGCATGGCAACGCTCTATCCGGCTCGCGCTATCGGCGTTGATAAACATCTCGGTAGCATTGCGCCGGGTAAAGTCGCCAACCTGACCGCGTTCACCCACGATTTTAAAATTATCAAGACCATCGTTAATGGTGACGAGGTCGTTGACTTGAGTAAGTGAGAATATGACACCAGGCGGACAAGCTCAGATAGGTAACGTTGATCTCGTAAAACAGCTTAACAGCGCGGCCGTTTACCGCCTGATTGACCAACATGGTCCTATCTCGCGCATACAAATTGCCGAGCAAAGCCAGCTTGCTCCCGCCAGCGTAACGAAAATTACGCGTCAACTCATTGAACGCGGGCTGATCAAAGAAGTCGATCAGCAGGCCTCTACCGGAGGCCGCCGCGCTATCTCTATCGTCACGGAAACCCGTAACTTCCATGCCATTGGCGTTCGCCTGGGCCGTCATGACACCACTTTAACGCTCTACGATCTGAGCAGTAAAGTGGTCGCTGAGGAGCATTATCCGCTACCGGAGCGCACCCAGGAGACGCTGGAACATGCGCTGCTCAACACCATCGCCGTCTTTATTGATAGCTGTCAGCGTAAAATTCGTGAATTGATCGCTATCTCGGTGATCCTGCCAGGGCTTGTCGATCCGGAAAGCGGCGTGATTCGTTACATGCCGCACATTCAGGTTGAAAACTGGGGACTGGTCGAAGCGCTGGAAAAACGGTTTCACGTTACCTGTTTCGTGGGACACGATATCCGTAGCCTGGCGCTGGCGGAACACTACTTCGGCGCCAGTCAGGATTGCGAGGACTCGATTCTGGTGCGCGTTCATCGTGGTACAGGCGCCGGGATTATCTCCAACGGACGCATCTTCATTGGCCGTAACGGCAACGTCGGCGAAATTGGGCATATTCAGGTGGAGCCGTTGGGCGAGCGCTGCCACTGCGGTAATTTCGGCTGTCTGGAAACCATTGCCGCCAATGCGGCGATTGAACAACGGGTGCTGAATTTGCTTAAACAAGGGTATCAAAGCCGTGTTCCGCTTGACGACTGCACGATTAAAACCATCTGTAAGGCGGCAAACCGGGGTGACAGCCTAGCCTCGGAAGTCATTGAGCATGTTGGTCGCCATTTGGGCAAAACGATCGCCATTGCTATCAACCTGTTTAATCCGCAAAAAATCGTCATTGCCGGCGAGATCATTGAAGCCGATAAAGTCCTGTTGCCCGCTATCGAAAGCTGTATCAATACTCAGGCGTTAAAGGCATTTCGCAAAAATTTGCCGGTGGTACGCTCCACGCTGGATCACCGTTCTGCTATCGGCGCATTTGCCTTAGTTAAACGCGCCATGCTCAACGGAACATTGCTGCAACGTTTGCTGGAAAGTTGATGCGCTCTTATAGTATCGGATTATTCACAAATTCCCTGGGTAGTTCATGACCATCAAGAATGTAATCTGCGATATCGACGGCGTGCTGATGCACGACAACGTAGCCGTACCCGGTGCGGCGGAATTTCTGACGGGGATTCTGGAAAAAGGTCTGCCGCTGGTGCTGCTGACCAATTACCCGTCGCAAACCGGCCAGGATCTGGCGAACCGTTTTGCTACCGCTGGCGTTAACGTGCCGGACAGCGTGTTTTATACGTCAGCAATGGCGACAGCCGATTTTCTGCGCCGTCAGGAAGGTAAGAAAGCGTATGTCGTGGGCGAAGGCGCGCTTATTCACGAGCTCTATAAAGCGGGTTTTACCATTACCGATGTGAACCCTGATTTTGTCATCGTTGGAGAGACCCGCTCCTACAACTGGGACATGATGCATAAAGCGGCATTTTTCGTCGCCAATGGCGCGCGCTTTATCGCCACCAACCCGGATACCCACGGTCGCGGCTTTTATCCGGCCTGCGGCGCGCTGTGCGCAGGCATTGAAAAAATTTCCGGCCGGAAGCCGTTTTATGTCGGCAAACCCAGCCCGTGGATCATCCGCGCGGCGTTAAACAAAATGCAGGCGCACTCGGAAGAGACCGTTATCGTCGGCGACAACCTGCGCACCGACATTCTGGCAGGATTCCAGGCCGGTCTGGAGACCATTCTGGTGCTTTCAGGCGTATCAACAATCAATGATATTGACAGTATGCCGTTCCGCCCAAGCTGGATTTACCCTTCCGTCGCTGAGATCGACGTTATCTAAACCTGTCCCCTGCCTGATGACGCATAGCTTTCAGGCCTACGGTTCGAACAACATTGTAGGTCTGATAAGCGAAACGCCATCAGGAAAAACATAATTCAATTAATCCACGATAAAACTGAAGATCCATCAATAAATCCGCGCAATATGTAATCATTTTTCACTAATCAACAATGACGATTGCATTTTTCATTTTTCAGACCGTAATCCCCTTGCGCCTTCCACGCCTTTGCGGCATTTTTTAGTCAAGCAAACACAAAAAGTACGACGCAACAGATTAACGGAGAAGGCTATGTGTTCTATTTTCGGCGTATTCGATATCAAAACAGATGCAGCGGAACTGCGTAAAAAAGCCCTTGAACTGTCACGCCTGATGCGCCATCGCGGCCCGGACTGGTCCGGCATCTACGCTTGCGATAACGCGATTCTCGCACATGAACGTTTGTCGATTGTTGATGTTAACGCCGGCGCCCAGCCCCTGTATAACGCCAGAAAAACCCACGTGCTGGCGGTGAACGGTGAAATTTATAACCATCAAACGTTACGCGCGGAGTATGGCGATCGTTACGCGTTCCAGACAGGCTCCGACTGCGAAGTTATTCTCGCGCTGTATCAGGAAAAAGGGCCGGATTTCCTTGACGATTTACAGGGGATGTTCGCCTTCGCCCTGTATGACAGCGAAAAAGACGCTTATCTGATTGGTCGTGACCATATCGGTATTATTCCGCTCTATATGGGCTATGACGAATTCGGCAACTTCTACGTAGCGTCAGAAATGAAAGCGCTGACCCCGGTCTGCCGCACCATTAAAGAGTTCCCGGCGGGCAGCTACCTGTGGAGCAAAGACGGCGAAATTCGTCAGTACTATCAGCGCGACTGGTTTGAGTTCGATGCGGTAAAAGACAACGTTACCGACAAAAACGCGCTGCGCCAGGCGCTGGAAGAATCCGTGAAAAGCCACCTGATGTCCGACGTCCCTTATGGCGTGCTGCTCTCCGGCGGTCTGGACTCGTCGGTTATTTCGGCAATCACCAAAAAATTCGCCGCCCGTCGCGTCGAAGATCAGGAGCGCTCCGAAGCCTGGTGGCCACAGTTGCACTCTTTTGCGGTCGGTCTGGAAGGTTCGCCTGACCTGAAGGCGGCCCAGGAAGTGGCTAACCACCTCGGCACCGTGCACCATGAAATTCACTTCACCGTGCAGGAAGGCCTTGATGCCATTCGTGATGTTATCTACCACATTGAAACCTATGACGTGACCACTATCCGCGCCTCAACGCCGATGTATCTGATGTCGCGTAAGATCAAAGCGATGGGCATCAAAATGGTGCTCTCCGGCGAAGGTTCCGATGAGGTGTTTGGCGGCTACCTGTACTTCCATAAAGCGCCGAACGCCAAAGAGTTACATGAAGAGACGGTCCGTAAGCTACAGGCGCTGCATATGTATGACTGCGCCCGCGCCAACAAAGCGATGTCCGCCTGGGGCGTGGAAGCGCGCGTACCGTTCCTGGATAAAAAATTCCTCGACGTGGCGATGCGTATCAACCCACAGGATAAAATGTGCGGCAACGGCAAGATGGAAAAACACGTGCTGCGCGAGTGCTTCGAGTCTTATCTGCCAGCAAGCGTCGCGTGGCGTCAGAAAGAGCAATTCTCTGACGGCGTAGGTTACAGCTGGATTGATACGCTGAAAGAGGTGGCGGCGAAACAGATTTCCGATCAACAACTGGAAACCGCCCGCTTCCGCTTTCCATACAACACGCCGTCGTCTAAAGAGGCGTACTTGTACCGGGAAATTTTTGAAGAATTGTTCCCGGTGCCGAGCGCCGCGGAATGCGTACCCGGCGGCCCGTCCGTGGCCTGTTCTTCCGCCAAAGCCATTGAGTGGGATGAAGCATTCAAAACGATGGATGACCCGTCAGGCCGCGCGGTCGGCGTGCATCAGTCGGCGTACCAGTAAATTAACGATGACGAAAGAGCCCTTAGGGGCTCTTTTTTTATAGCAACCCACTTTCGGAAAAACGATTAATAACCAATAATTGCCGAATATTGCGCCACGCTGTTCGCAACCTAACCAAACAGACACTTTCCGACGTTTTTCGATGAAAAAGAGGTTGACGCTTCAAGGCTCAATACGCATAATGCGCCCCGCAACGCCGATAAGGTAACGCGAAAAAAAGATGGCTACGTAGCTCAGTTGGTTAGAGCACATCACTCATAATGATGGGGTCACAGGTTCGAATCCCGTCGTAGCCACCATCTTTTTTGCGGGAGTGGCGAAATTGGTAGACGCACCAGATTTAGGTTCTGGCGCCGCAAGGTGTGCGAGTTCAAGTCTCGCCTCCCGCACCATTCACCGATAAGCGTTGTACGGATGGGGTATCGCCAAGCGGTAAGGCACCGGTTTTTGATACCGGCATTCCCTGGTTCGAATCCAGGTACCCCAGCCATATTTCTTCGAGTTTGCAGTTCACCGCGACGGTATTGGGGTATCGCCAAGCGGTAAGGCACCGGTTTTTGATACCGGCATTCCCTGGTTCGAATCCAGGTACCCCAGCCATCGAAGAAATCATCTGGCTACGTAGCTCAGTTGGTTAGAGCACATCACTCATAATGATGGGGTCACAGGTTCGAATCCCGTCGTAGCCACCATATTCAGAACGCGTCGAGGTATTCGACCGGTTCGAAAATAATTTGTTGGGGTATCGCCAAGCGGTAAGGCACCGGATTCTGATTCCGGCATTCCGAGGTTCGAATCCTCGTACCCCAGCCAGTTTTAAAGACGCTCTGCTAATGAGCGCAAGAAGTACGACAATTGGGGTATCGCCAAGCGGTAAGGCACCGGATTCTGATTCCGGCATTCCGAGGTTCGAATCCTCGTACCCCAGCCACTTTTAAAAAGCTCGCTTCGGCGAGCTTTTTGCTTTTCTGCGTTTATAAATTCCGAAAGAGGTTTCCCCCTCAATGCCCTGCTATCAGTAAAACGCTATGATAAAGCCTTACAGGGAGCGTTCGGTAACCTCACAATGAATTACCAGTTTTGTTGGTATCTCTTTTTGCAGCCATTAACATTTTTTATGGTCGTCTTGCTCTGCGCTTTCACCTTCATTGATATCACGGCCAGCGCCGCCTGGTTGATTATTTTGGGTCTGGTTTACCCCGTGGCAGTGTCAATGAGGCTACATATACTGCACCAGAAAAAGGCGGTCATGCTACGCCAGAATAGTGCGGAATGGATAGTGTATCTGCCAGGGATCCCTGTGCAAGAAAAACAAAGCGCGCTGATTAATGTCGCGTTTTCCTCGAAAACGGCGCTGCGTGGATTCTATATTCGCGCCCTGTCCAGCAAAGTCATTCTTCACATCATCACTTTTTATATTCTGTGGTTTGATGTCCAACATGCAACACTGACGTGGTATCGGATTCTCGCCGCATTAATCACTCTGGCGATTCTTGTAAAATCAATGAGTTCCACATTACTGATGCTACATAAAGTAGTACGTTGCCAATACAACGTATGCACAATTGAAATGGCATCACCTTGGTATGAAATTGATTTCAAAGGGAAATTAGGTTTATGTGCTTTATTTGCAGTAAAGTAAGATGTCAATACGCTTACCCGACCTGCAATTGAGCGTTTTTACAAACCGGGTAAGGCATTCAGCGGGTTACAATCCCAACGCATACTTCAGCGCCTGACGTTTTAGCACGCCTGCGCGCTGCGCCGCCATCAGCCCCATATTGCGTAAAATACGCAGCGGCGGCAGTTCATTGCTGAACCCGGCATAGAACAGATCCATTCCACTTTGCATCATAAAATTATCTGCCATGCGCCGCGTCTGATAGCGTTTCAACACCGAATGGCTGGCCCAGGACTCGCCATAGCTACGGGCACTCGCCAGCACATCAATCAACGCATCAACATCCCGATACCCCAGGTTGACGCCCTGCCCGGCCAGCGGATGAATGGTATGCGCCGCGTCGCCTACCAGCGCCAGCCCCGGTTGCGCATACTGCAACGCGTGACGACGGGTTAGCGGAAACGCGCCCGCCGCGACAGGCATCACCGCCCCCAGACGCGCCGGAAAGTGCTGGTTAATTTCCACCTGCAATTGCGTCATCGATAAACCCTGCAGCTGGCGAATACGTGCCGGAGCGTCATACCACACCAGCGACGCCCAATCGTCGAACAGCGGCAAAAAAGCGCGCGGCCCCGTTGGCGTAAACTGCTGCCAGGTGCTGTCGCCTGGCGCATTTTCACACTTGACGGTGATAAGCATACACGACTGCGCATATTGCCAGGCATGAATGCCAATTCCCGCCATTTGCCGAACCTGCGAATTCGCGCCGTCGGCGCCAATCACTAACTTCGGCGTGATACATTCGCCGTCGGCCAGTTCCAGCGCATAACCATCGTGGCGGCGTTGCAATGCCGCCAGTGAAGCCGGAACGCGCAGCGTCACGCCGGGGTGCGCTTCCAGCGCCTGCCATAGCGCCTGTTGCAGGACGTTGTTCTCTACCATATAGCCTAACAGCGGCAGCTTGAGTTCAGCGGCGTCGAACACCACATGGGCGTTTTCCCACTCCCAGGTCTCCAGTCGCCGATAAGGATGGCTACGCATCCCCTGCACCGCCTCCCAAACGCCCAGTCCCTTGAGCAGCGCCACGGATGCCGCGCTAATGGCCGAAATCCGCACGTCAGGCTGGCTGTCCGCCACAAACGGCGCAGGCGCGGCATGTTCTATTACCATCACCGTAAACCCTTGCTGCGCCAGACCCAGCGCCAGCGCGCCGCCGACCATTCCCCCGCCGACAATGGCAATTTCCGTTGGTTGATTTGTCATGGTCATTCATCCTGTTACGTTTTAGACAAGTTTACAGGATTTTTTACCCATTAGGGCTGACGTCAGTCATACTGGTCACAACCGCGCCAAAGCATTACACTATGCGCCCTGCTTTTCAGCCACTATTTCGCAAGAGCAAGTCGATGACTAAAAAACTCCATATTAAAACCTGGGGCTGTCAGATGAACGAGTACGATTCATCGAAGATGGCCGATCTGCTGGACGCCACCCACGGCTATCAACTGACCGACGTGGCGGAAGAGGCGGATGTGCTGCTGTTGAATACCTGCTCAATCCGCGAGAAGGCTCAGGAAAAAGTCTTCCATCAATTAGGTCGCTGGAGACTGTTAAAAGAGAAAAATCCCGATCTGATTATCGGCGTCGGCGGCTGCGTGGCTTCCCAGGAAGGCGAGCACATTCGTCAACGCGCCCATTACGTCGACATTATTTTTGGCCCGCAAACCTTACACCGCCTACCGGAGATGATTAACTCCGTGCGTGGCGACCGCAGCCCGGTGGTCGATATCAGCTTCCCGGAAATCGAGAAGTTCGACCGTTTGCCGGAACCGCGCGCCGAAGGCCCGACCGCTTTCGTTTCTATCATGGAAGGCTGCAATAAATATTGTACTTACTGCGTGGTACCGTATACCCGCGGTGAAGAAGTCAGCCGTCCCTCAGACGATATCCTGTTCGAAATCGCCCAGTTAGCGGCGCAGGGCGTGCGTGAGGTCAACCTGCTGGGCCAGAACGTTAACGCCTGGCGCGGAGAAAACTACGACGGCACCACCGGTACCTTTGCCGATCTGCTGCGTCTGGTTGCCGCCATCGACGGCATTGACCGTATTCGCTTTACCACCAGCCATCCGATTGAGTTCACCGACGATATTATCGAGGTGTACCGCGATACGCCGGAACTGGTCAGTTTCCTGCATCTGCCGGTACAGAGCGGTTCCGATCGCGTGTTGAATCTGATGGGGCGCACCCACACTGCGCTGGAATATAAAGCAATCATCCGTAAACTGCGCGCGGCGCGGCCGGACATTCAGATAAGCTCTGACTTTATCGTCGGATTCCCTGGCGAAACTACCGATGATTTCGAAAAAACCATGAAGCTTATCGCTGACGTCAACTTTGATATGAGCTACAGCTTTATCTTCTCTGCGCGTCCGGGAACGCCGGCTGCCGATATGGTTGATGACGTACCGGAAGAAGAGAAGAAGCAGCGTCTGTATATTCTGCAAGAGCGTATCAATCAGCAGGCGATGGCATGGAGCCGCCGTATGCTCGGCACGACACAGCGCATTCTGGTGGAAGGCACGTCACGTAAAAACATTATGGAACTGTCTGGCCGTACCGAAAACAATCGGGTGGTGAACTTTGAAGGCACGCCGGAGATGATTGGTAAGTTTGTCGATGTGGAAATTACTGACGTCTATCCGAACTCCCTGCGCGGAAAAGTGGTGCGTACCGAAGATGAAATGGGGCTGCGCGTCGCCGAAACGCCGGAGTCCGTCATTGCCCGTACCCGTAAAGAAAATGAGCTGGGCGTAGGATTCTACCAGCCTTAACCCTGCTGAAAAGGCAATAATGCCCGATGGCGCTACGCCTGTCGGGCTTCCTGGTCATGGCCTGTCGCCCGACGGGCCTTGCAATTTTCTCTCTTCATCCCCATCTTCATTGCAATGCTTGCGCCTTTTCCCTATGGCGTGAATAATTTCCTTAGATGCCGGTAAATGTTCAGCGTCCGGCGATACAGACACAAGAGGAACAGTTTGAATATAGACACTCGCGAAATTACCCTTGAGCCCGCAGACAACGCCCGTCTGTTGAGCCTTTGCGGGCCGTTTGATGACAATATTAAACAGCTCGAACGTCGTCTCGGTATTGAAATCAACCGCCGTGACAATCACTTTAAACTGACCGGTCGTCCGATTTGCGTGACCGCGGCGACAGATATTTTGCGAAGTCTGTATGTCGATACCGCACCGATGCGCGGCCAGACTCAGGATATCGAACCGGAACAAATTCATCTGGCGATCAAAGAAGCGCGGGTGCTGGAACAGAGCGCGGAAAGCGTGCCTGACTATGGCAAAGCTATTAATATCAAAACCAAGCGCGGCGTGATTAAACCGCGTACCCCGAACCAGGCGCAGTACATCGCCAATATTCTCGATCATGATATTACCTTTGGCGTCGGCCCGGCGGGTACCGGTAAAACGTATCTTGCGGTCGCCGCTGCGGTAGACGCCCTGGAGCGCCAGGAGATTCGCCGTATTCTACTGACCCGTCCGGCGGTGGAAGCGGGCGAAAAACTCGGCTTTCTGCCAGGCGATTTAAGTCAGAAGGTGGACCCGTACCTGCGTCCGCTGTATGACGCGCTGTTCGAAATGCTCGGCTTTGAAAAAGTCGAGAAGCTGATTGAACGCAATGTGATTGAAGTCGCGCCGCTGGCCTATATGCGCGGACGCACATTAAACGACGCCTTTATCATTCTGGATGAAAGCCAGAACACCACTATCGAACAGATGAAGATGTTCCTGACGCGTATCGGCTTTAACTCGAAAGCGGTGATCACCGGCGACGTGACGCAGATTGACCTGCCACGCAACACCAAATCCGGCTTGCGTCATGCCATTGAAGTGCTGGCGGAAGTCGATGAAATCAGTTTCAACTTCTTCCACAGCGAAGACGTGGTGCGCCATCCGGTCGTTGCCCGCATTGTTAACGCCTATGAAGCCTGGGAAGAGGCCGAACAAAAACGCAAAGCGGCGTTGGCGGCAGAGCGTAAGCGTGAAGCCCAGGAGCAGGAACAGAAATGAGCCAGGTGATCCTCGATTTACAGTTGGCCTGTGAAAACCACGCGGGCCTGCCGGATGAAGCTCAGTTTCAACGCTGGCTGGACGGCGTTATTCCGCAGTTTCAGGAAGAGGCGGAAGTCACAATCCGTCTGGTGGATGAGACCGAAAGCCACGACCTTAATCTGACGTACCGCGGGAAAGATAAACCCACTAATGTTCTCTCCTTCCCGTTTGAAGCGCCCCCCGGTATTGAAATGCCGCTACTGGGCGATCTGATTATTTGCCGTCAGGTCGTGGAGCAGGAAGCGCAGGAACAGAGCAAGCCGCTGGAAGCGCACTGGGCGCACATGGTCGTGCACGGTAGCCTGCATTTGCTGGGTTACGATCATATCGACGATGACGAAGCGGAAGAGATGGAGTCTCTCGAAACGGAGATTATGCTTGCTATGGGCTATGAGGATCCGTACATTGCCGAGAAGATTGCAGAATAGTAGCTTGCCGGATGGCGGCGCTTGCGCCTTATCCGGCCTACATTCATGCCTTTTGTAGCCCTGATAAGCGTAGCGCCATCAGGCAAAACATGCCGTCACAGCTGAGTATACGCATGACGAGCTTTGTATTAACTAACATGAGAACCCATACGACGCCATGAGCGACGACAATTCACACAGTAGTGACACAGTAAACAGTAAAAAGGGATTTTTTTCCCTGCTACTCAGCCAGCTTTTCCACGGTGAACCTAAAAACCGTGATGAGTTGCTGGCGCTGATCCGTGATTCCGGGCAGAACGAGCTTATCGATGAAGATACGCGCGATATGCTCGAAGGCGTAATGGACATCGCCGACCAGCGCGTTCGCGATATTATGATCCCGCGCTCCCAGATGATTACCCTGAAACGCAACCAGACGCTGGACGAATGTCTCGATGTTATCATCGAGTCCGCCCACTCGCGTTTTCCGGTGATCAGCGAAGATAAAGATCACATTGAAGGGATTCTGATGGCCAAAGATTTGCTGCCGTTTATGCGCAGCGATGCCGAAGCCTTCAGCATGGACAAAGTGTTACGCACCGCGGTTGTCGTACCGGAAAGCAAACGGGTTGACCGTATGCTCAAGGAATTCCGCTCCCAGCGCTACCATATGGCCATCGTTATCGATGAGTTTGGCGGCGTTTCCGGCCTTGTGACTATCGAAGACATCCTCGAACTGATTGTCGGTGAAATTGAAGATGAGTATGACGAAGAAGACGATATCGACTTCCGTCAGCTTAGCCGCCATACCTGGACGATTCGCGCGCTGGCGTCGATTGAAGACTTCAATGACGCTTTCGGCACCCACTTCAGCGATGAAGAGGTCGATACCATCGGCGGGCTGGTGATGCAGGCGTTCGGCCATTTACCGGCCCGCGGCGAAACCATTGACATTGATGGTTACCAGTTCAAAGTGGCGATGGCCGATAGTCGTCGTATTATTCAGGTGCATGTCAGGATCCCGGATGACTCGCCCCAGCCAAAACTGGACGAATAACAGCAATAGTGGACTAAAAATGGCATTTGCCTCGTTAATTGAACGCCAGCGTATTCGCCTGCTGCTGGCGTTATTATTCGGCGCCTGCGGAACACTGGCTTTCTCTCCGTATGACGTCTGGCCCGCAGCGATAGTGTCGCTTATCGGGCTGCAGGCCTTAACGTTTAATCGCCGCCCGCTCCAGTCTGCCGCCATCGGCTATTGCTGGGGACTCGGACTTTTCGGTAGCGGGATTAACTGGGTTTATGTCAGTATCGCGCAGTTTGGCGGCATGCCGGGCCCGGTTAACGTTTTTCTGGTGGTGCTGCTTGCAGCTTATCTCTCGCTGTATACCGGACTGTTTGCCGGGATTTTGTCGCGCCTGTGGCCAAAAACCAACTGGCTGCGCGTCGCTATCGCCGCGCCTGCAATATGGCAAATCACCGAATTTTTACGCGGCTGGGTGCTGACCGGCTTCCCCTGGCTGCAATTTGGCTATAGTCAGGTCGATGGCCCGCTAAAAGGCCTGGCGCCGGTAATGGGCGTCGAAGCGATCAACTTCCTGCTGATGATGGTCAGCGGCCTGTTAGCGCTGGCACTGGCGACGCGGAACTGGCGTCCGCTGGCTGTCGCCGTGATTCTGTTTGCTTTGCCCTTTCCGCTACGTTATATCCAGTGGTTTACGCTGGAACCTACCAAAGCGACCCAGGTATCGCTGGTGCAGGGCGATATTCCGCAGTCGCTGAAGTGGGACGAAAACCAGCTACTGAATACGCTAAAAATTTATCTCAACGAAACTCGCCCAGAGTTAGGCAAATCACAGATTATTATCTGGCCTGAGTCGGCGATTCCGGATCTCGAAATCAATCAGCAGCCTTTCCTTCGTTCGCTGGACGAGATGTTACGCGAAAAAAATAGCACGCTGATCACCGGTATTGTCGATGCGCGTCTCAATAAACAGAATCGATACGACACCTACAATACGATTATTACGTTGGGCAAGGATAATCCATACAGTTATGACTCGCCCAATCGCTACAATAAAAATCACCTTGTGCCCTTTGGCGAGTTCGTTCCGCTGGAGTCTATCCTGCGTCCGCTGGCGCCGTTCTTCGATCTGCCCATGTCCTCCTTTAGCCGCGGCCCTTATATCCAGCCGCAGTTACATGCGCACGACTATAAGCTGACGGCGGCAATCTGCTATGAAATTATTCTTGGCGAACAGGTGCGGGATAACTTCCGCCCGGACACCGACTATCTGCTGACGATTTCTAACGACGCCTGGTTTGGTAAGTCCATTGGCCCGTGGCAACATTTCCAGATGGCGCGGATGCGTTCGCTGGAGCTGGCGCGTCCGTTGCTGCGCAGTACTAATAACGGTATTACGGCGGTGATTGGCCCGCAGGGCGAAATTCAGGCGATGATCCCGCAGTTCACACGCCAGGTACTGACCACCAATGTCACGCCAACCACGGGGTTAACTCCCTATGCCCGTACCGGCAACTGGCCGCTATGGGTACTGACCGCGCTGTTTGCTTTTGGCGCGGTAGTGATGAGTCTGCGACAACGACGGAAATAATCTCTCCCCAGGCCGGATAGCGCTTCATTTATCCGGCCTGAAAATCCTCCTTTTTCCCCCATTCTGGCACGTCTATTGCTTTGTTAAACATGGCAAACCTGTTCTGGCTGCTTGTGCAACCTGGTCGCACCAAAATCGATCATCGGTAGCACCTGAACGGTGCAATGTAGGATTTTTGCCTCTGAACGGTGCGGCGCACTTCGCAAAAATAAACAATATCGCAGCAAAATATTTACAACAAGCCACACTAAATGTTAACAAACACACATAACACTGCACGCGCAAGTTGCAGGCAATAACAACATCACAATAGCTATCAATGCGTCGACGGCGCAGATGATAAAGGAGTTGGATATGCAATTACGTAAGCTAACCACAGCAATGCTGGTCATGGGACTGTCTGCGGGCCTTGCGCACGCAGAAGATGGCGCGCCTGCCGCTGGTAGCACCCTGGACAAGATCGCTAAAAATGGCGTGATCGTCGTCGGGCATCGCGAATCTTCTGTGCCCTTTTCTTATTACGACAACCAGCAGAAAGTGGTCGGCTATTCCCAGGACTACTCCAACGCCATTGTGGAAGCGGTAAAAAAGAAACTTAACAAGCCCGATCTGCAGGTGAAGCTGATCCCGATCACCTCGCAAAACCGTATTCCGCTGTTGCAAAACGGAACCTTCGATTTTGAATGTGGTTCAACGACTAACAACCTTGAGCGCCAGAAACAGGCCGCCTTCTCCGATACGATTTTCGTCGTCGGGACGCGACTGCTGACTAAAAAAGGCGGCGATATTAAAGATTTCCCGGATCTGAAAGGCAAAGCGGTCGTCGTCACCTCCGGGACGACCTCTGAAATTCTGCTGCATAAGCTTAACGAAGAGCAAAAGATGGGGATGCGTATTATTAGCGCGAAAGACCACGGTGACTCGTTCCGCACCCTGGAAAGCGGTCGCGCCGTCGCCTTTATGATGGATGACGCGCTGCTGGCCGGCGAGCGCGCCAAAGCCAAGAAACCGGATAACTGGGAGATTGTCGGTAAACCGCAGTCCCAGGAAGCCTACGGCTGTATGCTGCGTAAAAACGACCCTGAGTTTAAAAAGCTGATGGACGATACCATCGCCCAGGCGCAAACCTCCGGCGAAGCGGAAAAGTGGTTTGATAAGTGGTTTAAAAATCCGATCCCACCGAAAAACCTGAACATGAATTTCGAGTTGTCTGACGAGATGAAAGCCCTGTTCAAAGCACCGAATGATAAAGCGCTTAACTAACTAAAACTAAATGGGACGGGACTCCTGTCCTCTCGATTGTCGCTCAGCACGGACAGACTATAAGCCTGATGGTCGTTCCCCATCGGGCCTGAAGCCGCAAATCGCCGGGCAACAATCTTCGAGGGTAGCGCTGCTACCCTTTTTTTTCGGAGTAGATGTATGTCAATAGACTGGAACTGGGGTATTTTTTTACAGGAAGCCCCCTTCGGCAATACCACCTATCTCGGCTGGCTATGGAGTGGTTTTCAGGTCACCGTCGCCCTTTCGATTACCGCCTGGATTATCGCTTTCCTGGTAGGATCTATTTTCGGCATTTTACGTACCGTTCCCAACCGTTTCCTCTCCGGACTGGGCACGTTGTACGTAGAACTGTTCCGTAATGTGCCGCTGATCGTGCAATTCTTCACCTGGTACCTGGTGGTGCCTGAACTGTTGCCGGAAGATCTTGGCATGTGGTTTAAGGCGGAACTCGATCCCAATATTCAGTTTTTCCTCTCCTCAATGATCTGTCTGGGACTGTTTACCGCCGCCCGCGTTTGCGAACAGGTGCGCGCCGCGATTCAGTCTCTGCCTCGCGGGCAGAAGAACGCGGCGCTGGCGATGGGGCTAACGCTGCCGCAGGCTTATCGCTATGTCCTGCTGCCGAATGCCTATCGCGTTATCGTACCGCCAATGACGTCAGAGATGATGAACCTGGTGAAAAACTCGGCTATTGCCTCAACCATCGGCCTGGTGGATATGGCGGCGCAGGCAGGCAAACTGTTGGATTACTCGGCGCACGCCTGGGAATCCTTCACCGCCATTACGCTGGCCTATGTGCTGATTAACGCCGTTATCATGCTGGTCATGAGCCTGGTTGAACGCAAAGTCCGCCTGCCGGGCAACGTGGGGAGCAAATAATGTACGAATTTGACTGGAGTTCGATTATCCCCTCACTGCCTTACCTACTGGCCGGGTTGGTCATCACGCTGAAGATCACCGTCACCGCCGTTATCGTGGGGATAGTCTGGGGAACCATTCTGGCCGTCATGCGCCTCTCAAGCTTTGCCCCTATCGCCTGGTTTGCTAAAGCGTATGTTAACGTTTTCCGTTCCATCCCGTTGGTGATGGTCTTGCTGTGGTTCTATCTGATTGTACCCGGCTTTCTGCAAAACGTGCTGGGACTATCGCCGAAAACCGATATCCGCCTGATCTCCGCGATGGTGGCATTCTCCATGTTTGAAGCGGCCTACTATTCCGAGATTATTCGCGCCGGTATTCAAAGTATTTCCCGCGGGCAGTCCAGCGCCGCGCTGGCGCTGGGGATGACCCACTGGCAGTCGATGAAGCTCATTATTCTGCCGCAGGCGTTTCGGGCGATGGTGCCGCTGTTGCTTACGCAGGGCATCGTGCTATTTCAGGACACCTCTTTAGTTTATGTACTCAGCCTGGCGGACTTCTTCCGCACCGCGTCGACTATCGGCGAGCGTGACGGTACTCAGGTCGAAATGATTCTGTTCGCCGGCGCCGTTTATTTTGTTATCAGCCTGAGCGCGTCGTTGCTGGTCAGCTATTTGAAGAAAAGGACAGTTTAATGATTACCCTGAAAAATGTTTCAAAATGGTATGGTCACTTTCAGGTGCTGACCGATTGTTCAACAGAAGTGAAAAAAGGTGAGGTGGTGGTAGTCTGCGGGCCATCGGGTTCCGGTAAATCCACGCTGATTAAGACCGTCAATGGTCTGGAGCCGGTGCAAAAAGGCGAAATTACCGTTAACGGCATTATTGTGAACGACAAAAAAACCGATCTGGCGAAACTGCGTTCCCGCGTGGGCATGGTATTCCAGCACTTCGAGCTGTTTCCCCACCTGTCGATCATCGAAAACCTGACGCTGGCGCAGGTGAAAGTACTGAAACGCGATAAGGCCGCCGCCCGCGATAAAGGCCTGAAGCTGCTGGAGCGCGTTGGCCTGTCTGCACATGCCAACAAGTTCCCGGCGCAGCTTTCCGGCGGTCAGCAGCAGCGCGTGGCGATAGCCCGTGCGCTATGTATGGACCCTATCGCCATGTTATTCGATGAACCGACTTCCGCGCTCGATCCGGAAATGATCAACGAGGTACTGGACGTAATGGTCGAGCTGGCGAACGAAGGGATGACCATGATGGTGGTGACGCACGAAATGGGCTTTGCCCGTAAAGTGGCTAACCGGGTGATCTTTATGGATGAAGGTAAAATCGTCGAAGATTCGCCAAAAGAGGAGTTCTTCGCTAACCCCAGTTCCGATCGCGCAAAAGACTTCCTTGCGAAAATCCTGCACTAATCTTCCCGGCGCGCACGTCAGAGTGCGCGCTATCTCACGCTTTACTTCTTCGCTTCTCGAAACGTATCCAGCCGGGCGTTAACCTTGTCACAAAGTACCGCTTACAAGGAGCCACAATGGCACTGCCCATTATTATTGATTGCGATCCGGGTCATGATGACGCGATCGCCCTCGTTCTCGCCCTCGCCTCCCCTGAACTGGAAGTGAAAGCGATCACCTCTTCCGCCGGTAACCAGACGCCGGAGAAGACCCTGCGCAACGTGCTGCGGATGCTGACACTGCTCAAACGCCCGGATATTCCGGTGGCGGGCGGCGCGGTGAAACCTCTCATGCGCGGACTGATTATCGCCGATAACGTTCACGGCGAAAGCGGCCTCGACGGCCCGGCGCTGCCCGAGCCGTCATTCGCCCCGCAAAGCGGCACTGCCGTTGAGCTGATAGCAAAAACACTGCGCGAGAGCTCACAGCCGGTCACCATCGTCTCTACTGGCCCACAGACCAACGTGGCGCTGCTGCTGAATAGCCATCCGGAACTGCATACGAAAATCGCCCGCATTGTGATCATGGGCGGCGCAATGGGATTGGGTAACTGGACGCCCGCTGCGGAATTTAATATTTACGTCGACCCGGAAGCGGCAGAAATTGTCTTCCAGTCAGGCATTCCGGTGGTGATGGCCGGGCTGGACGTCACCCATAAGGCGCAGATTCACGCCGCCGATATCGAGCGTTTCCGCGACATCGGCAATCCAATTTCGACGATCGTGGCTGAACTACTCGACTTCTTCTTTGAATATCACAAAGACGAAAAATGGGGATTTATCGGCGCGCCGCTGCACGACCCGTGCACTATCGCCTGGCTGCTGAAACCCGAGATTTTCACCACCGTTGAGCGTTGGGTTGGCGTGGAAACCCAGGGGAAATACACCCAGGGGATGACGGTGGTGGATTATTATTTCCTGACGGGGAATAAGCCGAATGCGACGGTGATGGTCGATGTAGACCGCCAGGGATTTGTCGATTTGCTGGCGGAACGGCTGCAATACTACGCATAAAGCGCAAAGTAGAATCCAGGGATGAACAGCGATGTTTTGGCGTAACAATAGACCTGAAATCAGCCTGCTACAGCACGACGTAGCCCATATTACGTTTTCAGTACGTAACGGAAAAGCATTGCTTCGTCCCTGCGTTATCCACGATCCCGACTCTGACGCCGGTATTCATACGCTCTCCTGGCATGGCTCGCCGCTGATTCGTTTTTACACTGAAGCCTGGTGCCCAACCTGCGCAGAATTTGTTTATGCTGGTTTTAGCAATGATGATGAAGGCGCCGCGGAGTTTTTATCCTCACTTGCCGAGTGGAATCAGCCAGGAGTCGGGTTGAACGAAGCATTTACCGCCCTGACGCCGCTGTTTTCACTCTTTGCCGATGGCTATTACCGACTGGAGGAACGCGAACTTTATCCCACAGATGGCAACGGACATTTTTTCTGGGCGGTGGGTAACGAAAAACAACCGAATCCCGCGACCACAGGGCAGTGGATTGCTGACGTGGACTATCACTACCAGTCCGGCGAACCCTGTTTTTTACTGCCAGGCCAGCCCCCATCGCGATTTAACCCACAACGCGCCGGGTATTACCGCGATAAGCCAGAGAGCCACGCGCTGGCCTGGTATATGAATGACACCTGGCTTTGCGTCCTGCTTGATGGTCACCATAAAGCCACCGCCGCCGCGCTGGAAGGCCGGCCCGTGAAAACCTGGGTCATCAGCCAGCCGGTGGCGATGTCATGCTACGAGACGCGACAGCAATATCTGCGATTTTATGACGGCGCGCGCCTGGAAGAAGCCCAGTTTCAGCGCCGCATCCCCCTGAAAATACAGTACGAAAAACTACCGCCATCCCTTTGGGAGGATTACTTTACTCGCCATGACGGACGTTATACCCGCGTCAACTGGCCGAACGCATTGGCTAACTGCGCAACGCATTATCCCGATCTTGCGGCCTGTGCAGATATTATTGCCGCAGGCGATCTGAGCGAAGCCGGCCTCAATAAAATCATGGCGCAAGGGATCACCGAAGAGGGATTTCCCGCCGTACTGTTACGCGCGCTGTTTTATACCCATTCTCCCTTGTTGATTGATTTTGTCCGTTTTCTGACTCGCGCACCCGGTTATGCCTGCCACTACCCGCTGGCGTTTCGTTTACTGGCCCAAAAACGCACGCCACAAGCCGATGCTTTTTTCCTCGATTTCGCCATCAATGATGACGGCGAGCGCCCGGAGTTGACGAACATTATGGATGAATACTTTCGCCAGGCGTGACATTGATAAAGATCACCACGCCAGAGGCTGGTGTTCTTTATTCTATAAACTCTCTTTCCCGATAAATTAAACGCAATGGATAATGCAACGTTAGCGATTGGTATCGATCTCGGCACCACTAATAGTTTAATCGCCGTCTGGCAAGACGGAGCCGCACAATTAATACCTAATAAATTTGGTGAATATTTAACACCATCCATAATTAGTATGGATGAAAATAAACAAATTCTGGTGGGAAAACCTGCCGCAGCCCGTAAAACATCTCATCCAGATAAAACCGCTGCCTTATTTAAACGCACAATGGGCAGTAATACTCACTGGCATTTGGGTGAAGAGTCGTTTAATGCGCCGGAATTATCTTCGCTGGTTTTACGCTCGCTGAAAGAAGATGCGGAAGACTACCTTCAGCAGCCAATCAAGGATGTCGTGATCTCGGTTCCGGCTTATTTCAGCGATGAGCAGCGTAAGCATACACGCCTTGCCGCTGAGCTTGCGGGGTTAAACGCCGTGCGCTTGATCAATGAACCCACGGCGGCGGCAATGGCTTATGGCCTGCATACGCAGCAAAATAGCCGTTCGCTGGTTTTCGATCTGGGGGGCGGAACCTTTGATGTGACCGTTCTGGAATACGCTACGCCGATTATCGAAGTTCACGCCTCCGCTGGCGATAACTACCTCGGCGGCGAAGATTTCACGCATTTGTTGCTTGATGAAGTGCTGAAACGCTGGAACCTCGATAAATCAGCGCTGACGGATAGCGATCTGGCTGCGCTGTATGCCTGTGTTGAAGCCGCAAAATGCGCCAGCAGCTCCCCGCTGCGCATGAGCTGGCTTTATCAGGAGAGCGTTCTGGAAAGCACGTTTTATGACGATGAGCTGGAAGCCCTGTGGCTACCGTTGCTCAACCGGCTGCGCACGCCCATTGAGCAGGCGCTGCGCGACTCCCGACTCAAACCGGAGCAAATTGACAGCCTGGTGCTGGTCGGCGGCGCGTCACAGATGCCGCTGGTGCAACGCATCGCGGTGCGCTTATTCGGTAAATTGCCCTATCAAAGTTACGATCCCAGCACCATCGTGGCGCTTGGCGCCGCAACTCAGGCCGCCTGTCGCCTGCGCCATGAAGACGTTGAAGAGGTGATCCTCACGGATATCTGCCCCTACTCGCTGGGCGTGGAAGTCAACCGACAGGGAGTGCCTGGTATTTTCTCGCCCATCATTGAACGCAATACCACCGTTCCGGTGTCAAAAGTGGAAACGTACTCCACCATGCACCCTGAGCAGGACTCTATTTGCGTCAGGGTATACCAGGGCGAAAGCCATAAGGTGAAAAATAATATCCTGATTGATTCTTTTGACGTCATGCTGAAGCCGAACGGGCACATTCAGGCCATTGATATTCGTTTTAGCTACGATATTAATGGTCTGCTGGAAGTTGACGTGCTGCTGGAAGACGGCAAGAGTGAATCCAGAATCATCAGTCACAATGCCACCTCACTGACGACGCAGCAAATCGACGCCAGCCGCGAGCGGCTGCTGGCGCTGAAAATTTATCCCCGCGATATGCTGATTAACCGGACGTTTAAAGCACAGTTAGAGGAGCAGTGGTCACGCGCGTTAGGCGATGAGCGCGAAATGCTGGGGGAGATTATTACCGATTTCGACGCGGCGCTGCTGTCTAATGATATGCAGCGCGTCGATGACGTGCGCCGTCGCGCCTGCGAATATCTGGGTATTGACGAGCCGAAAGCGCCGTAACGGCGCTTTCACTACCCCTGTTCAGAAAAAATGGGAGAATCGATTTAACGCGCAGACAATCAACGCGATCAAACCGACAATCTTCATGATTTTCATCACCCCGCCAGATTCCGCCTGACGGGGTGCTTCGGTTTTCGCTTCAGAAGACAATTTTTTCTCAGCCGCCAGCCTGAGCTCTTCCGCCAGCTCCTTTTTGTCGCGAATATCGCCTGGCTTCATGGCAATTTTAGATGACAATGCCTGCGTTATCAGCGCCTCCAGCGGACAGGCTTGCCCCTCCTCCAGCCGGATCAGCAGGCGAAAAAAGGGCTTTTCTTTGGGAAACGCTTCCAGCACCACCTGCTCCGCCGTCCGGTACAGATCCAACAGCGGCGTTTCGGGTTCCCCCTGGGTACTCAGCCGTGAATTTGCCCACGCCATCGCTTTTCGCTTATAAAACAGGGAGTCAACAAATGAACGCCCCAGCGGTGATAACCTACCGCTGTGCAAAATGTCGGCCCACAGTAAACGCGTGCGCGCGCTTTCACCGGGCACATATTCGGCATCCACCATACAGCGCGCTTCGACCGCCATCACCGCCAGCGGGAAGAAATCAGGCCGATGCTGGCGGCACCAGCCCAGCAACAGGTCGTCCGCCTGCGTGGAGGGATAACGCTGCCAGAAATCGCAAAGGTCGGCCAACAGGCTTTCCCCTTCACCGCAGAGCAAACGCTGTTTGCACAGGTAATAGTGCGCATCTTCGTTATCCGGCTCCGCGGCCTGCCAGCGACGAGCAATATCGACCAGTTCCGCCATGCCCCACTGCTCGGCGCTAAACCAGTGTAATAGTTTACGATGCAGCTGTTTATCATCGGGAATTATCCAGGCTCCCTGAACCTGCAGAGCGTCGGCAAAATGTTCGGGATAAAAGCGCCAGATACGCTCAAGCTTAAAAAAGTAGGCGTCAGTTTGGTCTTGAACAACAAGAGGCAATTTGGCCAGACTTAGCAGATCAAACGCATCGCCCCGCTTTACGGTCTCCAGAAATGCTTCCAGCTCTTCTCCCTCAGCATCATCTTCTGCTTCCTGCGGCTGCCAGTTCAGACGCTGCGCCAACAATGCCAGGCAAGACAGCGAGATCGTTTCTGTTTTCATGGCGATGTCGCACAACTGCCAGCGCAGCTTATCTATCTCATCCATTGAACACTGGTTCAATTGCTGAATAAATTTCTGCCATGCCGAGGGCTGAAAGCGATCGCGCTCTGATGCCAGCAATTCCCTGAACGCCACCAGTATTACATGTTCGTCGCCCACCTCTTCCGTTTTTGCGTCCTCCGCAGGCGAGGCGGCCCAGTGCTGCGCTTCTTCATAGGCCTGGCGCAATCGCTTAAAACCCTGCGGATCGCTCTCAGGGTGGAATGAGGGCAACAGGGCAAGATAAGCCTGACGGATACATTCCAGATCGGTGGTAGGTTCAATGCCCAGGATTTCCCAACAGATATTCATAAATCGCTCACTCCTTTAAGCGTTTCCGGGCATGTCGGTTGTTCGTTGAGCGGACGCCACGGTAGCTGCGCATAATAACTCTCTGTCGTAGAGGTCAGTTCATTAAACATCCGTGCGCCTGAAGCGTCGTACTTTAGGTGGGCGAAATATGCCTGCATGGCGTCCCCTTCGGCCTGCCAGTACAGCCGCCCCAACGAATAGGCGGCAAAATATTGCGTCCAGCCGTCGTAAAAATAGTGCGCCCGCTCATAGATACGCGATTGCAGCCACAGGCTTTCCTCTTCCGTCAGCCATTGATTCAACACCCCCATCCGGCATAAAAACCCCATACGCACATAGTCCCAGGCTTTAATGCCGCCGCGACCGCAGCATAGTGCGGTTTCGGCGACAAATCGCGCATAGATCTGGCCCTGCTCGCCAAACTGCGCGGTAAATTCGCGCCATTGGCGAGGAGATAGCGTAAACCAGCGGATATAAAAGGGAGCCAAATCTGCCGCATGACCATCGTCCGTCATCCGATAGATGGTTTGAATAAGATCTTCACGGTTATCAATCCCCCATGAATCGGAGAGATCGACAGCAGGAATTCCGGTATACATTGCTGGAGAGGTATGCGAAGGCTCATTGCCGATATATAGCACCTCCATCGGTGTGGAGAGCGCAAAAAGTAAATATTGTTCTTCCTTGTCCATATTCGATATCCCTAATGCATAAACTGGCGTAATACATGGCCGACAACGCCAATAAATAAAATGATTTTAATCACCTGCCAGAGGCCAAAGCCGCCGCCAGATTCCTCCACACTCTGCGAAGTCACCGTCGTCGCCGGTTCTTCATCTGCGACTACAGCTTCACACGGTGTGGCGACAGCCGCAGCCCGCCCCAGCAACCCGCGAATAACCAGCGCTTCCAACGGGCAGATATCCGGCGCATCAAGCTTCGTTACCAGACTCTATAACAATGCCGCTGACGGCTCCTCGGCGCACGCCAGGCTATCCGCCACCTGATACAACAGCCAGTATGGATGCTGGCTATGCGCCTCACTCATCGCTGGCGCGCCATAATTCAAACGCCGCGCAATAAAACTTTCGCTTAGCGGCGATAATGCGCCGCTGTGCAGCGCCTCGGCCCACAGCAAGCAGGAACGCGCGCTGGAGCCGGGAATATACAGCAGCTGTTCAGCGTTAATATCCACCTGCTCACGCCCCTCAACCGCCATCACCAGCAGCGGGAAAAAGTCCGGTCGATGCTGACGGCACCAGCGCAGCAACAGATCGTCAAGCTGGGTAGAAGGATGCGCCCACCACTGCGCGTAAAGTTCTGGCAGCAGGCTATCGCCTTCACCGCAAAATACGCGCTGGGCTAAGTAGTAATAACCCGGCGTTGCGTTATCGGGTTCGGCTTCCTGCCATGCCAGGGCGACAGGCAGCAGCTCCGCAATACCCCAGTGCAAGGTGCTGAACCAGCGTAACAGACGTCGTTGAAAGCGTAGATTGTCCGGGATAATCCACGGGCCGTGCTGGGCCATAAGTTGGGCGAAATAGAGAGGATGCTCGAAAAAGGTGTTGTCCAGGGCATCATAAAAAGCAATGGTCTGGTTTTGTACCGCCACTGGCAAATGCAGCAATAGCGAATAATCAAACAGGTCGCCACGGCGGATTTCAAACAAAAGATCCTCCACCTCCTCGGCATCGACATCTCGATTATCACTCCCCTGTTCCCAGGCCAGGCGATCTGACAGCAGTTTCAGACACGAGTACGAAATAGGAAAGGTCTTCATCGCGATAGCGCACAGCCACCAGCGCGATTTTTCGACCTGTGAAATCGATAATTTATTGATCTGTTGGATAAACTCCTGCCATGCCTGCGGCTGAAAGCGCCGTTCGCCATCCGCCAGCAAATCACCGAATATCTCCCTGAGATAATTCACCCACGGGGTATCGGGATCCTCATCAACCACCGTAATGGCGGGCGATGTTGTCCCCTGCAATGCATTCTCATAGGCTTCTCGCAATTGCTTAAAACCCTGCGGATCGGTTTCCGGATGAAATGACGGCAGCAGCGCCAGATAAGCCTGACGAATGGCGTCGGTATCCGTGGTGGCCTCAATGCCAAGGACTTGCCAACAGGTTTTCATAGATCGCTCACCTCCTGAAGCGTGTCCGGGCATTCAGGGTAATGGGGCAGGTAGCGCCACGGCAGCGTGGCGTAAAAACTGTCCTTCCCTGCGATCAGCTTATTCATCATACGTCGCCCCGCGTCATCAAACTCCTTACGGGCGAATGTCTCGCGTAGTAACGGTAGGTTATCGCCATTCCGTAACTGCCAGTACAAACGCCCGGTGTAATAGGCGCTGAAATACGGCAACCAGCCGGAATAATAGCTGAGCGCGCGAAGCTGTATCCGCGACTGCAGCCACAGGCTCTCCTCTTCCGTCAGCCATTCATTGAGCACGCCCATGCGGCAGAGAAATCCCATCCGCACATAATCCCAACTGCGAATACCACCTTCGCCGCAACACACGGCGGTATCAGCGACGAATCGGGCATAAATGCGATCTCCCTCGTCCAGCGCGTCGGTATACTCCTGCCACTCCTGCGGCGCATACCTAAACCAGCGGCGATATAGCCATTCCAGTTGCGTGGCATGACCGTCATCCGTCATGCGGGAAATGGTCTGAAGCAGCTCATCACGATTTTCAATACCCCACGACGATTCAAGATCGAAACGTTTTATCCCTATATACATTTTCGGTGACGAATGTGAAGGTAAACAGTCCTCGTTCAATACTTCCATCGGCGAGGAAAGTGCAAAGAGTAAATATTGTGATTCTTTATCCATAATAAATCGCCAAAATATATTCACACCACAAATAAAAACGCAATTGAAAACTAAAATAGAGTACAACAAAGCCAAATCGCAATATATTATTAATCTAAAAAACAATGGCGGGATAAATTAAAAAATGAATCATTCCATAACCAGTCATCCCTGCGACAACGTATCTTTAGCACAATTAACCGAACTGGCGCAGTCAGGAAATAGTGAAGCTCAATATATATTAGGCCGTTTATATAATGACGAACGTATAGATGGCAGCGAAGAGGATAAGCTCTCTTTTTATTGGTTGCAGCAGGCAGCTGAACAAGGACACTGCGAGGCGCAATATTGGCTCGGCTTACGATACAAAGACACGCCTACCGACATGAAAGATAATACGCTGGCTTTATTCTGGTCAGAAAAAGCCGCACAGCAAGGACACCGCCACGCTTTCAACACATTAGGCTGGGTTCAGGAAGGAGAAACCGGGATGGCGCCAGATTATGCCCAGGCCGTTGCCTGGTATCGCAAAGGAGCAGAACAGAGCCACAACCTTGCGCAATATAATCTCGGGAGAATGTATCGTTCAGGAACTGGCGTAGAGCAAAATGATACACAGGCACTCTACTGGTTTAAACAGGCAGCATTACAAGGCCATTGCGCCAGCCAGGAAAGACTGGCGTATATGTATGGCAATGGGAAAGGATGTCGGAAAAATTTATCCCTTGCCGCTCTTTGGTACAAGAAGAGCGCGCTACAAGAGAGCAGCTACTCGCAATATCAGATGGGCTATTGTTATTACATCGGAGAAGGTATCAAACAAGATTACCAGCAGGCAATATACTGGTTTCGAAAAGCGGCAGACCAGGGTGACGATGGTGCCTATAACAGTATCGGCTGGATGTACAAATGCGGTCATGGCGTCGAGCAAAATTATTCGCTAGCACTGGAATGGTTCCACAAATCAGCAGAATGTAACAATTCATCGGGCTGGTACAACCTCGGATGCATGTACAGAGATGGACACGGTACCGCACAAGACCTACAACAAGCGCTCTACTGGTTCAAAAAAGCACAGCCCACGGGCAAATGGAACGTCGATGAAGAGATCCGCAAACTGGAAGCCCAACTGCACGCTTAACATGGCGGACGGCAACCGTCCGCTCACGATAATGAACCTTACGGCTCAAACGGCCTGCGCTGGAACTGATCGTGGCCACACTTCGGGCAGAGCGGCAACACATCCGGCGTGTAAACCGCCAGATGATAGTGGCATTTCTCGCACACCAGATTCCCCAACCCCACCACTTCGCCACTGTGATACACGCCGTGGTGATTCAAATCCTGGAAGACTTCACGCCATTCCAGCTGGGTTTTGTCGGTAATGTCCGCCAGTTCCTGCCAGAGACTCTCTTTAATCACCCGCAAGAAGACGCTATCTTCCTGGCTCTCTTCGTAGCTCATGGCGAACTCTTCCAGATCGCGTCTGACAGCGCGCGTCAGTTCGTCCACCTCGGTTCGCGTTAACTCCCCTGTTTGCATCACGCGCTGGCGCGCCTGCTCCACCAGCGCATCAATGTCGCGCTCGCCATTGCGTAAACGCTCGCTTAATGAGGCCTCCAGTTCACGGTAATATTGAGCAACCTTGTTCATCACTTCACCTCTTGGATCGTTAACTGCCTATAATAATAGACGTTATTTGCGTTACGCTTTGCAAGGCTGCCTACAGAGTCTGTAAATTCTTGTCAGGCCGACTCGCGTATCCAGCGCGTCAGCGAGGTACGATCGACATTTAACCGTTTCGCCACTAACGATTTATTATCCCTTTCCGCCTCTAATAATTTTCTCAAAATACGCAGGCGAATCGTTTTATAATCGCCAGCCAGCATCTGGCAGTCGTGGCAGGTACTTGGCTCGCGTCGGCTCCCCTCTTCCAGATCGTCCAGCAAGAGGCGGCCCTCATCCAGCGTTGCCGGGGAGTGATCAATAGAGAGCACCAGCCGTTCGATAATATTGCTTAACTGCCTGACGTTTCCGGGCCAGGCGAAGCGCTGAAGCTCTTGCCACAGCGCCGGGGTTAACGTTAGTGCCGGGCGTTTATAATGCTGGCTGAAACTGGTAAGCAGCGACAGGCCGATGGCTTTGATATCCTCCGGACGTTTGCGTAGCGGGATGGTGGTCACTTTTAATACGTTAAGCCGATAGTAAAGATCTTCGCGAAATGTCCCGTCCGCAATGAGCTTCGTTAACGTCTGATTGGTCGCCGCAATCACGCGAATATCAACAGGTATCATCTGGTCTGAGCCCAGCCGCATAATCTGCCGCTCCTGCAATACCCGTAATAAGCGCGTCTGTAGCGGTTTATCCAGTTCGCTGATCTCATCCAGAAAAATGGTACCGTGGTGCGCTAATTCAAACAGGCCTATTTTGCCTTTCGGCGACGCGCCGGTAAATGCGCCGGCGACATAGCCAAAGAGTTCGCTCTCCAGAATCTGAGGGGCCATCGCGCCGCACTTAATGGCGACAAACGGGCCGTTGACGCGTTGGCTGGCATTATGAATACTTTGCGCCAGCACCTCTTTTCCCGTCCCGCTTTCGCCATTAATTAAGATAGTCGCGTCCGTACCGGCATAATTTTTAATGATCGCCAGACGACGCAGCATTTCCGGGTTTTCGGTAAGCAGATCGTCGAAATGATAGCGGGCGCTCAAGCCGCGGCGAGACAGTTCCTAGCGGCGAACATGATGTTCCGCCCCCTGTAAACTGGAGACGGTTTGCATCGTCAACACTACCCGGCTTAACTGTCTGGCCGCAAATACCGGATACAGATTAACCACCATCGCGCCTTGCGGCGTATCGACGACTTTCGCGCTGACGGTTTTTCCCTCACGTAATGTATGCCGCTCCTGGAGCAATACCTGTTTCAGAAAAGACGCGTCATAAATTTCACCGGAGGCGTTAACCTTAAAAAGTTGGCTCGCATATTTATTGTAGTGCAGTAACGCGCCGGTATCATCAAGCGTGATAACAGCTTTATCAAACTGATCGAGAATCAGCTGCAGATGATGACGCTCGAGTAATTGGCTGCGAAAAGCCAGATATAATGAGCGGGCTTCTTCCAGAGCTTCGGTTATTGAGGCTGGGCTGGAATCAAGTAAACGGAATTGCGATCCCAGCGGTGAAAAATAATCCTGACAAACGGTATCGCCAACAATGCAATCTAATGGCGTGGACGCTAATTGTTGCTTCAGGCAAGAAATCGTTTCTTTATCATTTCCCTGTAAGGTAAAAATTTTATAGTTAATATTTAACTGTTCCGCTACGCGCGCGCATCCTTTGATCACACTGGAAAAGCCGACAATACCGACAGTGCCTTTTTGTCCTTTAAAAGGGATAAGCGCATCAAGAATGTCGTAGCCGGACATTTTAATTTCGACTACCGGTAATTTACTGTGCTTTTTTAATATTTCCGCACAGCCGCCACGACTAATCAGTACCTGGTGCCCACGGGACTCTAATAAAGGTAGCTCATCCAGGATACGATTAAGCGTCGTTTGATGAATAGTGACGGCGTAATCCAACTGCGCGACCAGCGCCTCGGCAGCCTTTGCCAGTTGCGGGTAAGGAGAGACAAAACAGAGAGGAGATGCGGCTATATCTTTCGTCTTATTCATCACTCACCATCCTGTTGGTTTATGAACGGGCGAGACCGCCCGTCGTGATTTATTTTCCGCCGAAACGCTAACCGCCTGCGGCGGCTGGGTTCAGTTTACGATCGTAGCGTTTTTTTATCCATACGGTCAGGAAGGGGGCGCACAGAGCGGTAATAATCGTCGAGGCCGCCACCTGCGCCGCCGCCGTCGACGCCAGGTCGGTAAAATGCGGATCGAGCAGCGCGATTGCCGCTGGCGTCGCGACGGCGTTGCCAGAGGTGGTGGAGACCGCCGCGCCTGCCACGCCGCTGCCTCCCGTCAGACGATCGGCGAAAATATTAAAAAATCCGCCAATCGCCACCGTCATGAGTCCCAGTAAAATGCCTGAAGGGCCTACCGTGATAAGTCGTGCGAAATCAATACCGTATCCTAACCCAAAGGCAAAAAAAGGAATCGTTACCACGCTGCCCTGTTTAAGAAACTTGCGCATGTCCTCATCCAGATTACCCAAAATCATGCCAATGATAATGGGAATAATAACCGCCACCAGATTCATAAAGGGTATCGACACCATGCCTGCCGACCCTAACGCCAGCATGGTGAAAAAGGGACCATCGTTCAACGATATTACCGCAATCGCGCCGCCGTCGGTTTCATCGCCGTACTCCCCCACCAACGCGGCATATAACCCACTGTTTGAGTTGGTCATCGCCGAAATAATCGCTAAAGCCGACAGACCTAATAACCCATCCGGGCCGCAAAATTTTCCGACCAGAATGCCAATAATCACGCCGCTGGCAAATTTCGCAAAGGTGATCGCAGCGCCTTTTTTCAGCGCTTTCGGCGCGGCTTTAAACTGGATATCCGCGCCCATACAGACTAAAAACATGCCTAAAATCGCCATTGCGCCATGCGAAATAGAGGTGACAAAACCGCCTATTTCCAGCGCCTCCGGCGCAAAGGTTTTAAACAATGCGCCGATGATCAGCGGTACAACCATCATACCACCAGGAAAACGTTCCAGTGTTTTTTTAATTTTCATAGCTTATTCCCAGGAGATAACCGGACAGCTTGTGCTGCCCGATTTGGTATCAGAACGTCGGCGCGATCTTATAAATAGAGAATTCGTTATGACCTAAATCTTCTGATTTAGTCGTTTTCCCATTCGCGACGCGTAAAATTTCCTGATAAATTTCCTCGCCCATTTGCGTAATAGAAGCCTCGCCAGACATAATGGCGGACACATCAATATCAATATTGTCCTGCATCATTTCCCACGTTGCTTTATTACCCGTAATTTTTATTACCGGCGCTATTGGGTTACCGGCAGGCGTTCCGCGACCGGTAGTAAAAATAACGATCTGCGCTCCCCCCGCCACCATGCCGGAAATAGATTCAATATCCTGCCCTAGGGTATCCATAATCCACAGGCCCGGATGCGTTGGACTATCGGCATATTCCAGTACTCCCTGTAGCGGCGCATGACCCGCTTTATGCATACAACCTAACGATTTTTCTTCAATGGTAGTCAACCCGCCTTTAATATTGCCCGGCGTCGGCTGTCCCCCGCGAATATCCTCGCCCAGCGCTTTTGCTCGCGCCTCGCAGCCGACCACTAAATCAATGAGCTGTTGACCAACCTCCGGCGTCACCGCGCGTTTCGCCATCACATGCTCGGCGCCAATAAATTCCGTCGTTTCAGAAAGAATTGAGCTTCCGCCGCAGCGTATCAGCTTATCCGAGGCGACCCCGCAGGAAGGGTTAGACGCCAGCCCCGATGTCGTATCTGACCCGCCGCACTCCATCGCCAGCAGCAGCTCGCTAACCGGTGCTTGCTGCGGTTTTTGCATGGAGAGTTGTTGCGCATAGTCGCGGGCCAGCGAAATCCCCCTGGCCTGACATTTAAGCGTGCCGCCCTCTTCCTGAATGGTAATGCAGGAAGTCGGTTTGCCAAATGCGGTAATCTCTTCTGCGATGCGCAGCGGCTCCGCGCCTTCACAGCCTAAGCCCACAACCACAATAGCGCCGACGTTGGGATTATTCGCCACATTAATCAATGTCTTTTCCGTCAGACGCGCATCGCCTGCTACCTGGCAGCAGCCAAAATCGTTATTCACCCATGTCGCGCCTTTTACCTGCCGGGCAATATCCTGGGCAACTTTATTCGCACAAACGCTGGTAGGTAAAATCAGTACATAATTACGGATGCCAAAACGGCCGTCAGGGCGGCGGAACCCCAAAAAAGTCTCATTGCTCATAATCATTTTCCCTTGTTTTATATTATTTCCAGTCACCACGTCCGCGTTCGCTTTCCACATTGTGGACGTGCACATAGTCGCCACTTTTTATTTCCTGAGTGGCGCGGCCAATGGATTCGCCATATTTATAAACTTCGCCATGAAAAGGCACATCGCAGATGGCGAATTTGTGGCCAAATGGCACATCCTGATGTAACACAACGCTTATCTCGCGTTCGCCAATGAACATTGTGGCGGTTTCGCCGGCCTTGAGCGCCGTAATAGCCGTCGCGACGCAATCCTGAGGGTGAATCACCACTGCATTTTTTTTCACGATTAACTCCTTTGCTTTAGTCCTGTCTTCCCTAATCAAAAGGCGTGCCATTTTTTAACTAATTGGTTTATATGACTTTATTTTTACAGGCCGATCTGGCGATGACAGGAACTGCGGTAATTTGCCTCAGTCGTGTCGCATTTTGCGTCACCTCCTCACGGACGCCTGGCGCGACAAATGTTCTACCCCCTGTTTTGACGTGCGTGTTTGGGCTATGCTATGCGGATCTAAACACCACCTCTAAAGCTACATTTGTAGCTGTATCGAAAACAGGACTACTGGCTGCCATGCAAGAGCAATACCGCCCGGAAGAGATAGAATCCAAAGTACAGCTTCACTGGGATGAGAAGCGCACATTTGAAGTGACCGAAGACGAGAGCAAAGAGAAGTATTACTGCCTGTCGATGCTTCCCTATCCTTCTGGCCGACTACACATGGGCCACGTACGTAACTACACCATCGGCGACGTGGTTGCCCGTTACCAGCGTATGCTGGGCAAAAACGTGCTGCAACCAATCGGCTGGGACGCCTTCGGCCTGCCGGCGGAAGGCGCGGCGGTGAAGAACAACACCGCGCCGGCGCCGTGGACGTACGACAACATCGCGTACATGAAAAACCAGCTCAAAACGCTGGGTTTTGGCTATGACTGGAGCCGTGAAATCGCGACCTGCACCCCGGAATACTACCGTTGGGAACAGAAATTCTTCACCGAGCTGTATAAAAAAGGCCTCGTGTACAAGAAGACTTCTGCCGTTAACTGGTGCCCGAACGATCAGACCGTTCTCGCCAACGAACAGGTGATCGACGGCTGCTGCTGGCGCTGCGACACCAAAGTTGAGCGTAAAGAGATCCCACAGTGGTTTATCAAAATCACCGCTTACGCAGACGAGCTGTTGCGCGATCTGGATAAGCTGGACCACTGGCCTGATACCGTAAAAACGATGCAGCGCAACTGGATTGGCCGCTCTGAAGGCGTGGAAATCACCTTCGATGTGAAGGGTTACGATAACACCCTGACCGTCTATACCACCCGTCCGGATACCTTTATGGGCGCCACTTACCTGGCGGTGGCCGCCGGTCATCCGCTGGCGCAAAAAGCGGCGGCGAACAACGCCGAGCTGGCGGCGTTCATCGACGAATGCCGTAACACCAAAGTGGCCGAAGCCGAAATGGCGACCATGGAGAAAAAAGGCGTCGACACCGGCTATAAAGCGATTCATCCGTTAACTGGCGAAGAGATCCCGGTCTGGGCGGCAAACTTTGTCCTGATGGAGTACGGCACTGGCGCGGTGATGGCCGTTCCGGGTCACGATCAGCGCGACTACGAATTTGCCTCCAAATATGGTTTGACCATCAAGCCGGTGATTCTGGCCGCTGACGGTTCCGAGCCGGATCTTTCCGAACAGGCGCTGACCGAAAAAGGCGTGCTGTTTAACTCCGGCGAGTTCGACGGCCTGGCCTTTGAAGCGGCGTTTAACGCCATTGCCGATAAACTGGCGGAAAAAGGCGTCGGCGAACGTAAAGTGAACTACCGTCTGCGTGACTGGGGCGTTTCCCGTCAGCGTTACTGGGGCGCGCCGATCCCGATGGTCACCCTGGAAGACGGCACCGTGCTGCCGACGCCGGAAGATCAACTGCCGGTTATTTTGCCGGAAGATGTCGTCATGGACGGCATCACCAGCCCGATCAAGGCCGATCCTGAGTGGGCGAAAACCACCGTTAACGGTATGCCGGCGCTGCGTGAAACCGACACCTTCGACACCTTTATGGAATCGTCATGGTACTACGCGCGTTACACCTGCCCGCAGTATCAGGAAGGAATGCTGGATTCGAAAGCGGCAAACTACTGGCTGCCAGTCGACATCTACATCGGCGGTATTGAACATGCCATCATGCACCTGCTCTACTTCCGCTTCTTCCATAAGCTGATGCGCGATGCGGGCATGGTCACCTCTGACGAGCCGGCTAAACAGTTGCTGTGCCAGGGCATGGTACTGGCGGATGCGTTCTATTATGTCGGCGAGAACGGCGAACGTAACTGGGTTTCGCCAGTTGACGCTATCGTCGAGCGCGATGAAAAAGGCCGCATCGTCAAAGCAAAAGACGCAGCGGGTCATGAGCTGGTCTACACTGGCATGAGTAAAATGTCCAAGTCGAAAAATAACGGTATCGACCCGCAGGTAATGGTTGAACGTTATGGCGCGGATACGGTACGCCTGTTTATGATGTTCGCTTCTCCGGCGGATATGACTCTGGAATGGCAGGAGTCCGGCGTAGAAGGCGCAAACCGCTTTATTAAACGCGTCTGGAAGCTGGTTTACGAACACACCGCTAAAGGTCCTGTCGCGGCGCTGAACGTCGATGCGCTGAGCGAAGATCAAAAAGCGCTGCGTCGCGATGTGCATAAAACCATTGCCAAAGTGACCGATGATATCGGCCGCCGTCAGACGTTCAACACCGCCATTGCGGCGATCATGGAGTTGATGAACAAACTGGCGAAAGCCCCGCAGGAAGGCGAACAAGACCGCGCACTGCTTCAGGAAGCGCTGCAGGCCGTCGTGCGTATGCTTAACCCGTTCACCCCTCACGTCTGCTTTACCTTGTGGCAGGAACTGGGCGGCGAAGGCGATATCGACAACGCGCCGTGGCCGGTTGCCGACGAGCAGGCAATGGTGGAAAACACCACGCTGGTTGTCGTGCAGGTTAACGGTAAAGTTCGCGGTAAGATCACCGTTGCGGTGGATGCCACCGAAGAACAGGTGCGTGAACGTGCAGGCCAGGAACATCTGGTGGCAAAATATCTTGATGGCGTTACCGTGCGTAAAGTGATTTACGTTCCGGGTAAACTCCTCAATCTGGTTGTTGGCTAAGCGCGGGAGGAAGCGTGCGATATCTGGTAACACTGTTGTTATCTCTGGCGGTGCTGGTCACCGCCGGATGCGGCTGGCATCTGCGTAGCACTACGCAGGTTCCGGCTTCAATGAAAACGATGATCCTCGATTCCGGCGATCCGAACGGTCCGCTAAGTCGTGCGGTACGTAATCAGTTACGGCTGAATAACGTAAACCTGCTTGATAAAGACACAACGCGCAAAGACGTTCCGTCTCTGCGGCTTGGAACGGTGACTATTTCGCAGGATACGGCGTCAGTGTTCCAGGATGGCCAGACGGCGGAATATCAGATGGTAATGACCGTCAATGCCTCGGTATTGATTCCGGGCCATGACATCTATCCTATCAGCACGAAAGTGTACCGTTCGTTCTTCGATAACCCGCAGATGGCGTTGGCGAAGGATAACGAGCAGGCCATGATCGTTCAGGAGATGTATGACAAAGCCGCTGAACAGCTGATTCGTAAGCTGACCAGCGTCCGCGCGGCGGATATTCAGGCGACGAAAGAGGAGGCTACCGCCGACAATGAGACGGCGGCGCCCGCCTCTACGCCAGCACGCGTCTCCACTACGCTGAGTAACTAATGATCAGGTTGTATCCTGAACAACTCCGCGCGCAGCTCAACGAAGGGCTGCGTGCGGCATATCTGCTATTGGGCAACGATCCGCTGCTGCTGCAGGAAAGTCAGGACGCTATTCGTCTGGCGGCTGCGTCGCAAGGCTTCGAAGAGCACCACGCTTTTACTCTCGATCCCAGTACCGACTGGGGATCGCTTTTCTCACTTTGCCAGGCGATGAGTCTGTTCGCCAGCCGTCAAACGCTGGTGCTGCAACTGCCGGAAAACGGGCCTAACGCGGCAATGAATGAGCAACTCGCCACGCTGAGCGAGCTGCTGCATGACGACCTGTTATTAATAGTACGCGGAAACAAACTCACCAAAGCGCAGGAAAACGCCGCCTGGTATACCGCGCTGGCAGACCGTAGCGTTCAGGTCAGTTGTCAGACGCCGGAGCAGGCGCAGCTTCCCCGCTGGGTAGCCGCCAGAGCGAAAGCACAGAATTTGCAACTGGATGACGCCGCGAACCAACTGCTGTGCTATTGCTATGAGGGCAATCTGTTGGCGCTGGCGCAGGCGCTGGAACGGCTGTCGCTGCTTTGGCCTGACGGTAAGTTAACGCTTCCTCGCGTAGAGCAGGCCGTCAATGACGCCGCCCACTTTACCCCTTTCCACTGGGTGGATGCGTTACTGATGGGGAAAAGCAAACGCGCGCTGCATATTCTGCAACAGCTACGCCTTGAAGGCAGCGAACCGGTTATTCTGCTGCGCACCCTCCAGCGAGAGCTGCTGCTACTGGTAAATCTCAAACGTCAGTCCGCGCATACGCCGTTACGCGCGCTGTTTGATAAACACCGGGTCTGGCAAAACCGTCGCCCCATGATCGGCGACGCGTTGCAGCGTCTCCATCCTGCGCAGCTTCGCCAGGCCGTGCAGTTACTGACGCGTACAGAAATTACGCTCAAACAGGATTATGGTCAGTCGGTATGGGCAGATCTTGAAGGGCTGTCGCTCCTGCTCTGCCATAAGGCGCTGGCAGACGTATTTATTGATGGGTGATATGAAATCGTTACAGGCTTTATTCGGCGGCACCTTTGATCCGGTGCATTATGGACATCTTAAACCTGTTGAAACGCTGGCGAATCTGATCGGCTTATCGCGGGTGATTATTATGCCTAACAATGTGCCGCCGCATCGCCCCCAGCCGGAAGCCTCCAGCGCGCAGCGTAAATATATGCTGGAGCTGGCTATCGCCGATAAGCCGCTTTTTACGCTGGATGAACGCGAGCTACAGCGAAACGCGCCCTCTTACACTGCGCAAACGCTGAAAGCATGGCGCGAAGAACAGGGCCCCGAAGCGCCGCTGGCGTTTATTATCGGCCAGGACTCGCTGCTTAACTTCCCCACCTGGCATGATTACGACACCATCCTTGATAACACTCACCTGATCGTTTGTCGTCGTCCGGGCTATCCCCTTGAAATGACGCAGGCGCAACACCAGCAGTGGCTGGAACAGCATCTGACCCATACGCCAGACGATCTGCACCAGTTGCCAGCCGGTAAAATTTACCTGGCGGAAACGCCCTGGCTTAATATCTCCGCAACCCTCATCCGCGAACGGCTGGAAAAAGGCGAGTCCTGCGACGATCTGTTGCCGGAAAACGTGCTGAACTACATCAATCAGCAGGGGTTATACCGGTAAGCACATTGCGCAGCGCCGACAGCAGACGCTCGTTTTGCGCAGCGCTGCGTATCGCCACACGATAATAGCGGCTGTCCAGCCCCGGGTAGTTAGCGCAGCTACGGATTAAAATCCGCTGCGTCAGCAACCGTCGCTGCAGATCAATATCCTCTCGCTCACAGCGTAACAACAGATAGTTTGCCCGCCCGGGATAGACCGTCAGCAGGGGGAGCTGACAAAGCGCCTGATAAAACCGGGCGCCCTCCTCCCGTAACCAATACCAGGTCGCCTGTTGCCAGGCGCTATCCTGTAACGCTACCTCACCGGCCAGCGCCGCCAGCGCGTTAATCGACCACGGCATTTGTTGGCGACGCATCCGCGCTACCGCCGCGTCATCGCTATTGACGAGATATCCCAACCGCAGGCCGGGAATGGCATAAAATTTGGTCAGCGAACGCAGCACCCAGATATGCGGATTATCTTTAAGAGCAGGAATAAAGCCCGCCTCATGCGGAATAAAATCGATAAACGCTTCATCCAGGATCAGGTTAATGTTCAGCGATTTGCAGCGATCGGCAATGGCCTGTAATAACTGCCGCTCCGGCAGCAGGCCGGTAGGATTATTGGGCGTACACAGAAACAGGCAGTCCAGATCGGGCGTCAACGCCTCAAGAATGGCATCGGTAAGCTGCCAGCCATCCGCTTCGCGTAGAGACCAGCGACGAATTTCACAGCCACTTTGCGCCAGCGCCCGGCCATACTCCGCGAAACCTGGCGTGACAATCATTGCACGACGCGGTTTAAGACCGCTCGCCACGGTAAAGATTGACTCCGTCTCGCCATTTCCCGCCAGTATCCACGATGCCGGCACCTGATGATGACGCGCCAGCGCCTGGTGCAAATGAAAATAATCGGCGTCCGGGTAGCGCTCAATGCAGTCCAGATTGTCGATAAGCGCGCGTTTCACGCTGACAGGCATACCCAGCGGATTAATGTTTGCGCTAAAATCCAGTAACTGGTCAGGCGAGATGCCCAACACCGTCGCGGCTTCCCGAATATTACCGCCATGCGCGCTGTTGAATAACGCCATTATGCCTCCGGCCAAAAAACGCTATTTTAGTGAAAAAAACGTTGCGCAATCAGGGGCATTATCATGTTTTGCGCATTTAACCTCATGAGGAATACCATGCGATTGTGGCTGGTGCGTCATGGCGAAACCGAGGCCAATGTCGCCGGGTTGTATAGCGGACATGCTCCCACGCCGTTAACGGAAAAAGGGATTGGCCAGGCGAAAACGCTACATACTTTATTGCGCCACGCGCCATTTGACCGGGTGTTATGCAGCGAGCTGGAGCGCGCGCGCCATACCGCCCGGCTCGTACTGGAGGGCCGGGATGTGCCGCAACACATCTTACCTGAGCTTAATGAGATGTACTTTGGCGACTGGGAAATGCGCCATCACCGCGACCTCACCCATGAAGATGCCGAAAGCTATGCCGCCTGGTGTACGGACTGGCAGAATGCGGTTCCGACCAATGGCGAGGGTTTTCAGGCTTTTACCCGGCGCGTAGAGCGCTTTATCTCGCGACTCGACGCGTTTAGCGATTGCCAGAACCTGCTGATCGTCAGCCATCAGGGCGTACTCAGCCTGTTGATTGCCCGTCTGCTCGCAATGCCCGCCGCCTCGCTATGGCATTTCCGGGTAGAACAGGGATGCTGGAGCGCAATCGACATATGCGAAGGGTTCGCCACCCTGAAAGTATTAAATAGTCGTGCCGTCTGGCGGCCTGAGTGATGAATTTTCCGTTTTTTCTCGCCGCAGCGGTTTCGCCCATTGACAGCCCCCGACAGGCTGTTATTCTCCGCAGCCAGGCTTTTTTCACCTTGCAGAGCTTTGCAGAAATTGTTTTACAAAAATGGCGATGCTTTCTGTGACGTGGGATGGGATGATAATCTGGTTTTAAACGCCGATCCGGCGACATAAGTCCCGGTATCGCCGCTGATTCAGGTATACTACACGGCGTCCCGCCGGAAGGTTAGCGTTAACTCGCAACGCCTTACCGGTCCAGCCTGTTGGCCTTTTTTCTATCGTTATAACGCAATTATTCACCCAGGGGGAAAACTTGCAGGGTAAAGCACTCCAGGATTTTGTTATCGACAAAATTGATGACCTGAAAGGTCAGGACATCATCGCCTTAGATGTTCAGGGTAAATCCAGTATCACCGACTGTATGATTATTTGTACCGGCACCTCCAGCCGTCACGTTATGTCTATTGCCGACCACGTGGTGCAGTCGTCGCGCGCGGCCGGTATGCTGCCGTTGGGCGTCGAAGGCGAAAATGCGGCTGACTGGATTGTCGTCGATCTGGGCGATGTGATTGTGCATGTCATGCAGGAAGAAAGTCGCCGCCTGTATGAACTGGAAAAACTCTGGAGTTAATGCGTGAAGCTGCAACTTGTCGCTGTCGGCACGAAGATGCCCGACTGGGTTCAAACGGGATTTACGGAATATCTGCGTCGTTTTCCGAAAGATATGCCCTTTGAGCTGATCGAAATCCCTGCGGGCAAACGCGGCAAGAACGCGGATATCAAACGCATTCTCGACAAAGAGGGCGAGCAGATGCTGGCCGCCGCCGGTAAGAATCGCATTGTTACCCTGGATATTCCAGGCAAGCCGTGGGATACGCCGCAGTTAGCCAATGAGCTGGAGCGCTGGAAACAGGACGGGCGCGACGTCAGTTTGCTGATTGGCGGCCCGGAAGGATTATCTCCCGCCTGCAAAGCGGCAGCGGAACAGAGCTGGTCGCTCTCGGCGTTAACGCTCCCTCACCCGCTGGTTCGGGTTCTGGTTGCGGAGAGTTTGTACCGGGCGTGGAGCATCACAACCAACCACCCTTATCACCGTGAGTGATCGTGAAGTCTTGAGAAGATTAAGCAGCGGATGAAACGACAAAATTCTTTTCGTGACTATACGGCTGAGTCCGCACTGTTTGTGCGTCGGGCGCTGGTCGCCTTTTTGGGTATTTTGCTGCTGACCGGCGTACTGATCGCCAATTTGTATAATCTGCAAATTCTCCGTTTTACCGATTACCAGACCCGCTCGAACGAAAACCGTATCAAGCTGGTGCCAATTGCGCCAAGTCGCGGGATAATCTACGACCGTAACGGCATTCCCCTTGCGCTGAACCGCACTATCTACCAGATTGAAATGATGCCGGAAAAGGTGGATAACGTTCAGCAAACGCTGGATGCGCTACGCAGTGTGGTCGATTTAAACGACGACGATATCGCCGCCTTTAAAAAAGAGCGCGCCCGATCCCATCGCTTTACTTCTATTCCGGTGAAAACAAACCTGACGGAAGTTCAGGTCGCGCGCTTTGCTGTCAACCAGTACCGTTTTCCGGGCGTCGAAGTCAAAGGCTATAAACGCCGCTATTATCCATACGGATCGGCGCTGACCCACGTTATCGGCTACGTATCGAAAATCAATGATAAAGACGTCGAGCGTCTCGACAGAGAAAACAAACTGGCGAACTACGCCGCCACTCATGACATCGGCAAGCTGGGCATTGAGCGCTACTATGAAGATATTCTGCATGGGCAAACCGGTTATGAAGAGGTTGAAGTCAACAACCGCGGCCGCGTTATTCGCCAGCTTAAAGAGGTGCCGCCGCAGGCCGGACACGATATCTACCTGACGCTGGATCTCAAGCTCCAGCAGTATATTGAAACGCTGCTGGCAGGCAGTCGCGCGGCGGTGATTGTCACCGATCCGCGTACCGGCGGCGTGCTATCGCTGGTCTCCATGCCAAGTTACGACCCTAACCTTTTCGTGGACGGCATCTCCAGCAAAGATTACTCCGGGCTGCTTAACGACCCGAACACGCCATTAGTGAACCGCGCGACTCAGGGTGTCTACCCACCCGCTTCTACCGTTAAGCCTTACGTCGCCGTATCGGCGTTAAGCGCTGGCGTCATCACCCGTAACACCAGTCTTTTCGACCCTGGCTGGTGGCAGTTGCCGGGGTCTGAGAAACGCTACCGCGACTGGAAAAAATGGGGCCACGGGCATCTGAATATCACCAAATCCCTTGAAGAGTCGGCGGATACCTTCTTCTATCAGGTTGCCTATGATATGGGGATCGATCGCCTGTCAGAATGGATGGGTAAGTTCGGCTATGGTCACTATACCGGAATTGATCTCGCAGAAGAGCGCTCTGGTAATATGCCGACCCGCGAGTGGAAACAGAAACGCTTTAAAAAACCGTGGTATCAGGGCGATACGATTCCGGTGGGCATCGGCCAGGGTTACTGGACAGCGACGCCGATTCAGATGAGTAAGGCGCTGATGATCCTTATTAACGACGGTGTAGTTAAAGTCCCGCACCTGTTAATGAGCACCGCGGAAAACGGTAAACAGGTGCCGTGGGTACAGCCGCATGAGCCGCCGGTGGGCGATATTCACTCCGGCTACTGGGAAATTGCGAAAGATGGCATGTATGGCGTCGCCAACCGCCCTAACGGCACGGCGCATAAATATTTTGCCAGCGCGCCCTATAAAATCGCGGCGAAGTCGGGCACCGCGCAGGTCTTTGGCCTGAAGGCCAACGAAACGTACAATGCGCATAAAATCGCCGAGCGCCTGCGCGACCATAAATTAATGACCGCCTTTGCGCCGTATAACAATCCCCAGGTCGCCGTCGCGATCATCCTTGAAAACGGCGGTGCAGGCCCGGCAGTAGGCACAATCATGCGCCAAATCCTTGATCACATCATGCTGGGCGACAACAACACCCATTTGCCTGCGGAAAACCCGGTGGTTGCAGCGGCGGAGGACCAATAATCATGACGGATAATCCGAACAAAAAAACCTTCTGGGATAAAATTCATATCGATCCCACGATGCTACTCATTCTGCTGGCGTTACTGGTTTACAGCGCGTTGGTCATCTGGAGCGCCAGCGGCCAGGACATCGGCATGATGGAGCGTAAAATCGGTCAGATTGCGATGGGGCTGGTGGTCATGGTGGTGATGGCGCAGATCCCGCCGCGCGTGTATGAAGGCTGGGCGCCCTATCTCTATATCATTTGTATCATTCTGCTGGTCGCCGTTGATGCCTTCGGCGCAATATCCAAAGGCGCGCAGCGCTGGCTCGATCTGGGAATCGTTCGCTTTCAGCCTTCGGAAATAGCCAAAATCGCCGTGCCGCTGATGGTCGCCCGCTTTATTAACCGTGACGTCTGCCCGCCCTCGCTGAAAAATACCGCCATCGCCCTGGTATTAATCTTTATGCCTACCCTGCTGGTCGCCGCCCAGCCTGACCTGGGGACGTCTATTCTGGTCGCCCTTTCCGGTCTCTTTGTCCTATTTTTGTCTGGTCTGAGCTGGCGCTTAATTGGGGTCGCCATTGTATTGATCGCTGCATTTATTCCTATTTTGTGGTTTTTCCTGATGCACGATTACCAACGCCAGCGCGTCATGATGCTCCTTGATCCGGAGACCGATCCGCTGGGCGCGGGCTATCATATTATTCAGTCTAAAATCGCCATTGGCTCAGGCGGCCTGCGCGGTAAAGGCTGGCTCCACGGCACCCAGTCGCAGCTGGAGTTTTTACCCGAACGCCATACCGACTTTATCTTCGCGGTACTGGCGGAAGAGCTCGGTCTGGTGGGCATCCTGATTCTGCTCGCGCTCTATATTTTGCTAATAATGCGCGGTTTGTGGATTGCCGCCAGAGCACAAACTACATTTGGTCGCGTGATGGCTGGCGGATTAATGTTAATATTATTCGTTTATGTCTTCGTAAATATTGGTATGGTGAGCGGTATTCTGCCTGTGGTTGGAGTACCTTTACCCCTGGTCAGCTACGGGGGCTCCGCACTGATTGTGCTGATGGCCGGGTTCGGGATTGTGATGTCGATCCACACCCACAGAAAAATGTTGTCGAAAAGCGTATAAGGGGTGCGCAATGCGTAAGCAGTTGCCTGTAATCTGCGTCGCGGCAGGGATAGTACTACTCGCGGCATGTACTAATGACGGCGGTCAGCAGCAAACCACCGTCGCGCCGCAACCTGCGGTATGTAATGGTCCGACTGTGGAAATCAGCGGAGCGGAACCGCGTTATGAACCTCTGAATCCGACCGCAAACCAGGATTATCAGCGTGACGGTAAAAGTTATAAAATCGTTCAGGACCCGTCCCGCTTTAGCCAAGCTGGCCTGGCCGCTATTTATGATGCGGAACCCGGCAGTAATTTAACCGCCTCCGGGGAGATGTTCGATCCGATGCAGCTTACCGCCGCCCATCCGATACTGCCTATCCCCAGCTATGCGCGAATCACCAACCTGGCCAACGGTCGCATGATCGTCGTGCGTATTAACGATCGCGGCCCCTATGGCACCGATCGGGTCATCTCCCTGTCCCGCGCAGCGGCGGATCGTCTGAATACCTCGAATAATACTAAAGTACGGATTGACCCCATTATCGTAGCGCCGGATGGTTCGCTCTCCGGCCCGGGGATGGCCTGTACGACGGTGGCGAAACAGACCTACGCTCTGCCCCCGCGCCCTGATTTAAGCGGCGGAATGGGAAGCGCCTCTTCAGCGCCTGCGCAACCGCAAGGCGACGTTCTTCCGGTCAGTAATTCCACGTTGAAAAGTGACGATACCACCGGCGCGCCGGTGAGCAGCAGCGGCTTCCTCGGCGCGCCGACTACGCTGGCGCCTGGCGTGCTGGAGGGTAATGAACCGACGCCGGCGTCACAGCCAGCGCCGGTTTCCGCGCCGGTGACGGCTCCAGCGACTGCGACGCCGGTGAGCGCGCCTGCTGCCGCGGCCCCGGTATCTGCCCCGGTGAGTGCGCCAGCCGCCGCGGCGAGCGGTCGTTTCGTCGTCCAGGTCGGCGCCGTCAGCGATCAAACGCGTGCGCAGCAATACCAACAGCGTTTAAGCCAGCAGTTCAGCGTACCAGGACGCGTAATACAAAACGGCGCGGTCTGGCGTATTCAACTGGGGCCTTTTGCCAGTAAAGCCGAAGCCAGCGCGTTACAGCAACGTTTGCAAACAGAAGCACAATTACAGTCCTTTATCGCCAGCGCGCAGTAACCGATCGCAGGTATCTGTACTGTCAATTTCTGTAAATGACATTAACAAAGTCACGCGGAAAGTCAGATGCCTGCCAGTTATGCTTTTGCTATAGTAGGGCTCTTTTTTTAATTTCATCACGGACGTCGTAGTTCAGACCATGAAGACCACTTTTTCCGCTCGTTTTATGCAGCGCATGGCGCTCACCACGGCGCTTTGTGCCGCGTTTATCTCAACCGCACATGCCGATGACCTGAATATCAAAACTATGATCCCGGGCGTTCCGCAGATCGATGCGGAATCCTATATCCTGATCGACTACAACTCCGGCAAAGTTCTGGCGGAACAAAACGCCGACGAACGTCGCGACCCGGCTAGTCTGACAAAGATGATGACCAGTTACGTCATCGGACAGGCAATGAAAGCGGGTAAATTTAAAGAAACCGACTTGGTTACCGTCGGTAATGACGCCTGGGCCACCGGCAATCCGGTATTTAAAGGTTCCTCGCTGATGTTCCTCAAACCGGGAATGCAGGTACCGGTCTCTCAGTTGATACGCGGCATCAATCTGCAATCCGGCAATGACGCCTGTGTGGCGATGGCTGATTTCGCCGCCGGTAGCCAGGATGCTTTCGTCGGGCTGATGAACAGCTATGTGAACGCGTTGGGGCTGAAAAATACCCACTTCCAGACCGTACACGGCCTGGACGCCGACGGACAATACAGTTCAGCTCGCGATATGGCGCTGATTGGCCAGGCGTTAATTCGCGATGTGCCTAACGAATATGCCGTTTATAAAGAAAAAGAGTTCACCTTTAACGGCATTCGCCAGTTAAACCGTAACGGTCTGCTGTGGGATAACAGCCTGAATGTGGACGGCATCAAAACCGGCCATACCAGCAAAGCGGGCTATAATCTGGTCGCTTCCGCAACCGAAGGCCAGATGCGATTGATTTCCGCCGTGATGGGCGGACGGACCTATAAAGGCCGTGAAACAGAAAGCAAAAAACTGCTGACGTGGGGCTTCCGTTTCTTTGAAACCGTTAATCCGCTGAAGGCTGGTAAAGAGTTCGCCTCTGAACCCGCCTGGTTTGGTAATACCGATCGCGCCTCGCTGGGCGTTGATAAAGACGTTTACCTGACGATCCCTCGCGGCCGCATGAAAGATTTGAAAGCGAGCTATGTACTGAATACCGCAGAACTGCACGCGCCGCTGCAGAAAAACCAGGTGGTCGGCACCATCAACTTCCAGCTGGACGGTAAAACCATCGAGCAGCGTCCGCTGGTCGTACTGCAAGAGATCCCGGAAGGGAACTTCTTCGGTAAAATCATTGATTACATTAAATTAATGTTCCATCACTGGTTTGGATAAAAATTGAACGCTTGAAAGTGTGATTTTCGTCCCCATATACTATGCATCAGTAAAACTCCCGCCCTGTGGCGGGAGTTGTTATTTTTTTACGTAATGCCGGAGCTGACATGAAAACCAAACTTAACGAACTGCTTGAATTCCCTACGCCATTTACTTACAAAGTAATGGGGCAGGCGTTACCTGAGCTGGTTGATCAGGTGGTTGAAGTGGTACAGCGCCATGCGCCTGGTGATTACTCTCCGACGGTAAAACCGAGCAGCAAAGGCAACTACCACTCGGTCTCTATCACCATTAATGCCACCCATATTGAACAGGTTGAAACGCTGTACGAAGAACTGGGCAATATTGATATCGTGCGAATGGTATTGTAATACATCCAGACGGTTACCCGGTCTTATCCGGGTAACTCCCCGCCTCCCCCGCTGTGATATACTTTCCTCTCTTTTTTCATTCTCTACGGAGATGCCGTTTTGTATCAGGATAAAATCCTTGTCCGCCAGCTCGGCCTTCAGCCCTATGAAGCTATCTCTCAGGCCATGCATAACTTTACCGATATGCGCGATGAAAACAGCCATGATGAAATCTGGTTGGTTGAGCATTACCCGGTGTTTACCCAGGGCCAGGCCGGTAAAGCGGAACATATATTGATGCCTGGCGATATTCCCGTTGTGCAGAGCGATCGTGGAGGACAGGTGACCTATCATGGTCCGGGCCAACAGGTAATGTACGTTTTACTTAACCTGAAACGACGTAAACTGGGCGTGCGTGATTTAGTCACCCTACTTGAACAGACCGTGGTGAATACGCTGGCTGAAATTGGTATTGAGGCGCATCCGCGCGCCGATGCGCCGGGCGTCTATGTGGGTGAAAAGAAAATCTGCTCGCTGGGTTTACGTATCCGTCGCGGCTGCTCATTCCACGGTTTAGCGCTAAACGTTAACATGGATCTTTCTCCTTTCCTACGCATCAACCCGTGTGGTTATGCCGGCATGGAAATGGCCAAAATAACGCAGTGGAAGGAAGACGCTACCACGGATAATATTGCGCCCCGCTTGCTGGCGAATATTTTAGCTCTGCTAAATAATCCACCGTATGAATATATTGCTGCTTAATGCGTAAAATATAATGGCCCAAGAAATTTATGGGTCATTAATCATATATGATTTGAATGCTTTACTTCTCCCCCCGCTTTCTATATTTTCGTTATATCCCTGCTGTAGCCGCCAGGCGGCATGGCCTCTTCAGTCCTCATGATGAGGAATTTTCCGTGACCAAAATCCCGGCCTTGCTGTTACTTATCTTATTGAAATGACTAAAAATACATTCATAAGAGTAATTTTAAAACCAACCCATAAATGCAAAATATACTATTTCATCTATTATTCATAATACGAATGAATTCGGAGCCAGAGCGTGAGTGATAATAATCAGGCAGAAAGACAACCGGCCGATCAACACCTACAGGACAAACCGCAAATTTTCAGAACACTGAGAAATATTGACCTCAATCTGTTGACGATTTTCGAGGCCGTATATGTCCATAAAGGGATCGTCAATGCAGCGAAAATTCTTAACCTGACGCCGTCAGCCATTAGCCAGTCCATTCAAAAATTAAGGACTATATTTCCCGATCCGCTGTTTATTCGCAAAGGCCAGGGCGTAACGCCCACGACGTATGCTACGCATCTGCACGAATACATCAGCCAGGGGCTGGAATCTATTCTTGGCGCCCTGGATCTTACGGGCAGCTATGATAAGCAACGCACCATTACAATTGGCACGACGCCTTCGGTCGGCGCGCTAGTGATGCCGATTATTTACCAGGCCATCAGGCCGCGTTATCCTCAGCTTTTGCTGCGCAACATTCCGGTAGACGATGCCGAAAGCCAGCTTAGTCAGTTTCAGACCGATCTCATTATCAATACCCATAGCTATAACAACCGGAGCATTCAGCATCACGTCCTGTTTAGCGATACGCTTGAGATTGTCTGCCGCCAGCATCATCCGTGTCTGGCGAACGCCATTACTGAAGAGAGACTGAACAGCGCGGATCACACCTTTCTGATGCTGGAGGGACAACATCTTTCCCTGCTGCGCCAGCGACTGCAGGAGACATTTCCCGATCAGCAAATCAGTTTTAGCAGCTACAATATTTTTACCATTGCCTCGCTGATCGCCAGCAGCGATCTGCTGGGACTGATGCCCACCCGCTTCTACGACTTATTTAGCCGTTGCTGGCCGCTTGAACGCCTTCCCTACGCGCCGGTGAATAGTGAACAGGTCGAGTTCTCGCTGCATTACAATAAACTGAGTCTGCGCGATCCGGTGCTGGAGAACGTCATTGATATCATCCGTGAGGCGTTCTGACAAAAATGTTGCATTCAGGTCACGGAAGATATGGGCAAACAGCACAAAACAACAACTATTTTACATTTTGCCGGGCTGTCAGGCTGCTTTATGGCCCTTATCAATGATATACTGCGTGTCACAAATTCAAAAATAGTTGATAAATACAACTTTCCCTTGAATTGAAACGCTTTCCTTCGTTATTCGCAACTGGAACACGCACGCTATGAGTAAACCCATTGTGATGGAACGCGGTGTAAAATACCGCGATGCCGATAAGATGGCTCTTATCCCGGTTAAAAATGTGGTCACAGAGCGCGACGCTCTACTACGTAAACCGGAATGGATGAAAATAAAACTTCCGGCGGATTCTACCCGTATCCAGGGCATCAAAGCCGCAATGCGCAAAAATGGCCTGCATTCTGTCTGCGAGGAAGCGTCTTGCCCAAACCTGGCTGAATGTTTCAACCACGGTACCGCTACGTTTATGATCCTTGGCGCCATTTGCACTCGCCGCTGTCCGTTCTGTGATGTCGCCCATGGCCGCCCCGTTGCGCCGGATGCGGAAGAGCCGCAGAAACTGGCGCAAACGATCGCCGACATGGCGCTACGCTATGTGGTCATCACCTCTGTCGACCGTGACGATCTGCGTGACGGCGGTGCCCAGCATTTTGCTGACTGCATCACTGCCATCCGTGCCAAAAGCCCGGAGATAAAAATAGAGACGCTGGTGCCAGACTTCCGTGGACGTATGGATCGCGCGCTGGATATCCTTAACGCGACGCCGCCGGATGTGTTTAACCACAACCTGGAAAACGTGCCGCGTATTTACCGCCAGGTTCGTCCGGGCGCCGATTACAACTGGTCGCTGAAATTACTGGAACGCTTCAAAGAAGCACACCCGGAAATTCCGACAAAATCGGGTCTGATGGTGGGCTTAGGCGAAACCAATGCGGAAATCATTGAGGTTATGCGCGACTTACGCCGTCACGGCGTTACCATGCTGACGCTTGGTCAGTATCTACAGCCAAGCCGCCATCACCTGCCGGTACAGCGTTATGTCAGCCCGGAAGAGTTTGACGAGATGAAAGCGGAAGCTCTGGCGATGGGCTTTACCCATGCCGCCTGTGGCCCCTTTGTACGTTCTTCGTACCATGCTGATCTCCAGGCCAAAGGCATGGAAGTGAAATGATCGTGTAATAGACGCTTACATTTCAGGCAAAAAAAACCGGCAACTTGCCGGTTTTTTTACTCTGCGGAGCAAGCGCATCGCGCTATTACTCTTTGTGCGAGAGTTTTTCAGCCTGAACGCTACCGTCGACGTCTTTCTTAACGCCCGCGTCTTCATCGTTCATTGCTTTCTTGAATCCTTTAATCGCCGTGCCCAGGTCTCCGCCCAGCGTACGTAACTTCTTGGTACCAAACAGCAGAACAACCAGTGCGGCAACCACCAGCAGTTTGGTAATACTAATCTCACCCATAGATACCTTCTTCACTAAAAACAGGCTGCGTAACGCGCCGGATTAACCTGAGAATATTAACGGTCTTTCGACGCGCGCACACAATAGCAATCTGTAACAAGGTGAATCAAGCTTTGCGTAAAAAAACATCATAATAATTGCGGTGGCGCAAATCGTCGTTGCTGCAAAAGAGGAAGTTGCTCCCGCACCTGATCTATTCGTTCTCTGAATATTTCCGCGACGATCAGCGCCGGACGATCGGCTGCCGCGGCTATCGTTACCCCCAACGGATCGATAATACGACTTTGACCAATATTACGATTACCACACTCCCCGGCCGCAATCATATAGCAGGTGGTATCCAGCGCTCTCGCCGCCAGCAACGTAGACCACTGCTGCTCTTTCAACGGGCCGCGAACCCAGCCCGTCGGCAGCGCCAATACGTCAGCCCCCTGTAAAGCCAGCGCTAACGCCATGTCCGGAAAGCGCAGGTCATAACAGGTCATAAGCCCTACCTTAACCCCCTCCACGTCCAGCACAGGCGCGATAACGGTTCCGGCATCAATACTTTGGGATTCTTGCATCGAAAACGCATCATAGAGATGCAGCTTCGCGTAACGCGCGACAATGTGACCCGCCCGTAGCGCCACCAGCATATTAACCGCCCGTCCAGGCGTTGACGGGACAAGGATAGTGAATATCGTCGTCATATTATTATGAGCGCTTTCTTCCAGAAGCCGCGTCATAAACGCGCCATCCAGCGGCTGCGCGGCGCGAATCGGCAGGTCAAGGTCGATGTCATTTCGCGCTAATATCCCCTCAGGCAACACCAGAAGCGATACGCCGCGGCCCGCCGCCTGAGCCATTAACGAAACGCAAACTTGCGCATTCTCTTCCCATACAGAACTCACCACAAACTGCCCGGCTGCAACGAACATATCCCCTCCCACACCTCTGTCAGGACTCGCCAATTATGCGTATTCGGCGTTACACTCCTCTTGTATAGCAATTAAATAAAGGATTCGGCAGTGTTACAGCTTCTTTTAGCAGTTTTTATCGGCGGTGGAACGGGGAGCGTAGCCCGGTGGATGCTAAGTATGCGTTTTAATCCGCTTCATCAGGCGATTCCCATCGGTACGCTAACAGCAAATTTGCTTGGCGCGTTTATTATCGGCATGGGGTTCGCCTGGTTTAACCGCATGACACATATCGATCCGATGTGGAAAGTGCTCATTACGACCGGCTTTTGCGGCGGCCTGACGACCTTTTCTACTTTTTCTGCTGAAGTGGTATTCTTGCTGCAAGAGGGGCGCTTTGGCTGGGCGCTGCTGAATGTGCTGATTAACCTGTTGGGTTCGTTTGCCATGACGGCGCTGGCATTCTGGCTATTTTCCGCCGCAGCGGCGCGTTAAGCGCAAAAAAAACCCGCCGAAAGGGCGGGTTTTGAAATCTTGCTGTCGGACGTATGCTTACAGAGCAGTTACGTTTGCAGCGGAAGGGCCTTTGGCACCGTTAGTGATTTCGAACTCTACGCGCTGACCTTCAGCCAGAGTTTTAAAACCATTGGTCTGGATTGCAGAGAAGTGTACGAACACGTCTTTGCTGCCATCTTCCGGAGTAATGAAACCGAATCCTTTGGATTCATTAAACCACTTAACGTTACCTTTAATCTTAGACATCAAAATTACCTTTACATGAAAAATAGACACAAATGCTGTGTCGGATACCAGTACAACAATTGTGATGCATTTTGTCCAGTCGAACTTTGCGAAAAAGTGATAAATATCGCGTTAATTTTTAGCTAACTCTAGCTACTTATTGTTTTTTAAGACTTTTTAATTCACAACTGAAGCATGCCCTTCCCCATCAAAACTGGAAACGCATCCAGGCGAAATAGACGTTTCCGTTGTTATACGAACCCGGAATGTAGGTCATCTGAAAGGTAGCGGGACCATAGCCTATCGACGCTAAAGGCAACAGCACAGGGATGGGAATATAATTCCAGTTGTCGCGCGCGGTAACGCCTGCGGTAAAGCCCAGTCCCAGACGAAAATTATCGTCTTCCAGCGGTCGCCAGGTTTTTTCCCAGCCATAACCGCCTATGGGTTCCCATTTGTTAAATGAATCTTTAAAGGCCATCATATAGAGGCCATGCCAGTTGCCTTTATCGTCCCAGCGCGACTGACCAAAACCAACGCCCCACGGCCGTTCGTTATAGCGATCCGTTTTCTCTTTATCGTAGGCAAAGCGCGCATGCCAGGTAATGGCGGGGACATACAAATCATAATGCTCAGGCTGTCGCCACGTTTCTGCGACGTTATCGGTAAACGTGTTAAACCACCCTTTATCCGCCGCAGAGACTGAAGGAATAGCCAGCCATGGCATAACAAGGAGAGCAATAATAAGAAAATACTTTCTGATAATCATCACAACAGCCATACCGTTCAAAAATTCGACTGTGATAATAACAACATTAACCTGAATAAAATCTTAACAAACTATAAACAGAGAATAATCTGAGAGAGTATCGGGTTAACGGCGTTTGATTTAGCACTCAGAACCGTCGCGCTCCTTAATAAGCTTTCACAAAAAACACAAAACAAAGCACAACAAATAAAACAATAAAATAACAATAAATTAATACTTATAGCACTACAGAAAATTCGTATAAGCATATTTCATCTTTAGCGATGACATGAAAAAATAACCGCGCCGTGATTTTAATCAGTAAGGCGCCATCCTTTATTCGGTACATTTTTATACCACTTTTGTGGTTCTTATTTTTACTCTGGGTGTCGATAAGACAGGGGAAACAATGCTAACAGTTATAGAGCTCCTTATCGGAGTCGTCGTTATTGTGGGTGTAGCGCGCTACATCATTAAGGGATATTCCGCCACTGGCATTTTATTTGTCGGCGGTCTGGTTCTGCTTATTATCAGCGCGCTGATGGGGCATAAGGTATTACCTGCCAGCGAAACCAGTACCGGCTATACCGCAACAGATATTGTTGAATACATCAAAATCTTGCTTATGAGTCGCGGCGGCGATCTTGGCATGATGATCATGATGCTGTGCGGCTTTGCCGCCTATATGACGCATATCGGCGCAAATGATATGGTCGTGAAGCTGGCGTCGAAACCTTTACAGTACATAAACTCGCCCTACCTGTTGATGATTGCCGCCTATTTTGTCGCCTGCCTGATGTCGCTGGCCGTCTCTTCCGCGACGGGGCTTGGCGTACTGCTCATGGCTACTCTCTTCCCGGTGATGGTCAACGTCGGCATTAGCCGCGGCGCGGCGGCGGCTATTTGCGCCTCTCCGGCCGCCATTATCCTCTCGCCAACGTCTGGCGATGTGGTTTTAGCCGCAAAAGCGGCGGAGATGCCGTTAATCGATTTTGCGTTCAAAACCACGCTGCCGATTTCCATCGCCGCCATTATCGGTATGGCGATTGCGCACTTTTTCTGGCAACGCTATCTGGATAAAAAAGAGAACATTTCACATGAGATGCTGGACGTGGCGGAGATTACCACCACGGCCCCGGCGTTTTATGCCCTTTTGCCGTTCACGCCCATTATCGGCGTACTGATTTTTGACGGTAAATGGGGGCCGCAGTTGCACATTATTACCATTCTGGTGATCTGTATGCTGCTGGCCGCCGTGCTGGAATTCGTGCGCGGCTTCAACACGCAAAATGTGTTTTCCGGCCTGGAAGTGGCTTATCGCGGCATGGCGGATGCGTTTGCCGGCGTTGTGATGCTGCTGGTCGCGGCGGGCGTTTTCGCCCAGGGGCTGAGCACCATTGGCTTTATCCAAAGTCTGATCTCGATTGCCACTTCTTTTGGCTCCGCCAGCATTATTCTGATGCTGGTCTTAGTGATTTTAACCATGCTGGCCGCGATGACCACCGGTTCAGGCAATGCGCCTTTTTACGCCTTTGTTGAGATGATCCCTAAACTGGCGCACTCCTCCGGTATCAACCCAGCCTATTTATCCATCCCAATGCTGCAAGCCTCAAACCTGGGGCGCACGATTTCGCCGGTCTCCGGCGTCGTGGTCGCTGTCGCCGGGATGGCTAAAATATCACCGTTTGAAGTGGTGAAGCGCACGTCCGTTCCGGTCATCGTCGGTCTGTTGATCGTCATTATCGCCACGGAAATTATGGTGCCAGGCGCCTCTTCCGCCGTTACTGGCGGCTGATAGCCGGTAAGCCGGGGCGAGGGAAAACATCGCCCCGGCATCTTAAACCAGGCTTAGCCGCCGTGGTAAATACGCTGCGGCCTGCCCACTTTGCCATGAATAATCTCTGCGACAATCAGATGCTGACTCGCGCAATATTCCAGGTAGCGTCGGGATGTGGTGCGGCTTATCGTTAAGGCCTGCGCGACCGTTTCAGCCGTATGGCGTACGGTTGGATCGGCAAACAGCTTCATCACCGCATTAAGGGTTAAGGCATCAATACCGGTCGGCAAATCCCCTTTCGGTTCGCCGCGCGCATAGGCGTTGAACATTTCATCTATCTGCTTCTGGCTTGCGCTATCCGCGCTCGCCAGCATACGTCTGCGCTGTTGATAGCGGGTCAGCGTCTGCCCCAAACGCTCATAAGCAATAGGTTTGACCAGATAATCAAACGCGCCGCTACGTACCGCTTCCGCTACCGTCTCCATGTCACTGGCGGCGGTCGTAAACACGACGCCGCCGGGATAGCGCGACTGCATTAATTCATGCAGCAGCGTAATCCCCTTCCCATCCGGCAGATAATTATCCAACAGAATTAATCCAGGTTTGAACCGGTCAATCATCATTCTCGCCTGCGCCAGATTGCCCGCCAGCCATATCTGGTTAAAGCCAGGAATATGGCGGATATATTCTGCGTGCATCTCCGCCAGCAGCGTTTCATCCTCAACGATCAATAGGGTTAATGGTTCTGTCATCGTTTTTTTTCACTTTCGGAAGGAATAAAGAAAATAAGGTGCCACAAGGATCATTGTCTTCCAGCGTAATGACCCCGCCACAGCGCCCCACATAACTTGCAATCAGATATAACCCGATACCATGCTCACCGGGTTCGTCGGTGCGGGTACTTACGCCCTGTTCAAAAATCTTTTCCCGCAGCGCTTCAGGAACGCCGCAGCCCTGGTCGGCGACCTCTATTACCACCTCGTCGCCCTCGTCGCTCAGGAAAAGTTCGATGGTATTGTCGCCTTCCTGTGTACGTAAACTCGCCTCAAACGCGTTATCCAGCAGATTCCCGACGATGGCGGCGAACTCCGTGCTATCCAGCCCCTCCGGCAGTTGATGTAGCTGGCTGCCGGGAACAATCACCATCTTGAGCCCCAGTTCACGCGCGCGCTGAACTTTGCCAAACAGCAAACCGGCCACCTGACGATCGGCGAAGGCGCCGCGTAAACTATCAATAAGTTGTTGCTGCGCCTGCGATTCGCCCTGCACCATCTCTCTGACCCGATCATACTCTTTCATTTGCAGCAGGCCGTTCAAAGTCGACATCCAGTTCAGGTGCTCATGGCGTAGCGTGCGCAGGCTCTCAACATACTGTTTAATCTGGGTTAGCTGCGCGTTCAACGTCGCGATTTCATCTTTGCTGCGAAAACTAATAATAGCGCCCAGCAGCTCCTCGCCGGAACGGATAGCCTCACGATTGGCGATGACGCTCAGGCCATTGAAGTTGGCCATCACGTCCTGGCGTCTTTCCGCGATCTGGCAGGTAAAAAAGTCTGCCGGATTGACGACTTCCGCTATCAGCTTGCCCAGCCACTGACGCCCCGGCGACGGCAGCCCCAACATTTTTCTCGCATTGCGGTTAATCGCGGTGATATGTCCCTCCGGATCAACGGCGATCAGCCCTTCATAAACCGAGCTAAACAACGCCTCCTGCTGGCGTACCACGCGCGCAATCTGTTTCGGCTCCATGCCCAGCATTTGTCGGCGGATATGCGCGGCGAAAAACCAGGAAAGCAGCATTAAGACCACCAGCAACAGGACAAAAACCCCCGCCATCGGTAATAAGAAGTCCAGCCGCCAGGAGTCGATTTTACTGACCAGATAGCCAATTGAAACAACGCCGATCACGTTGCCTTCGTTGTCAAAGATAGGCGTTTTGGCGCGCATCGCCATCCCTATTGAGCCCTTACCGGTAATGAAATAACTTTCTCCTCTTTCCAGCGCGCCGGGTTTCGTAAACTGCATGGGATAGCCGATTTTTTCCGGATTCGGATGGTAAAGCCGGATCGAGTGGCGATCGCCTATCACCACATAGTCAAAATCCGTCCCGCGCTGCAGTTTATTCGCAATTATCGCCAGGCGTTTATAGTCCCGTTTTTTTACGGCAGCGATAATGCTGTCGTTAGAAGCAATAATTTTTGCCTGATTCATCGCCATATCACGAACATGGGACGCCAGATAATCTTCGAAACTGGCAGACAAATATTGTGCTAACGCTGCCACGATGAAAACAGAAACCACCAGAATGAGCAGAAAAATACGTAACGGAAACGCGAGTTGCCGAAAAAAAGGAAACAGCTTTTTATTTTTCTGATAGGACATTAAGGTTCCTTATGGGCATTTCTCTTCAGATTTATCGCAAATGTAATAAAAATGTTTTCAGCATCTTGAAGCATATAAAAACCAATCGTTACAGATTCCCCACATTAAATCAATTAAACAACTAAAACCCACCGCCGGAATGGCGATTAAATTAATTAAAAAACTTAAAACCATAAAACACTTAAAAACCATCTAACGCTTTGTGAAATAAATCAAAATTTACCACCAAAATACTCCTTACGATGTATACGTCAGAGAGAAAAATAAATAACTCGTCATAAAAATACTCCCACTCTGACTGAAAAGAAAAAGTTATCAAGTTGCAACACAGCGCAACATATACAGAAAAGTGGCAACAAGCATATCACCAGGATATTTCTTACTATGTTTGGCAATAATGTATTCACTCGGGTAAAACGCTCTGAAAATAAAAAAATGGCGGAGATCGCTCACTTTCTCAAAGAGAATGATTTAAGCGTCGATACCACTGTAGAAGTGTTTATTACCGTCAGCCGTGATGACCGTCTTATTGCCTGCGGCGGTATTGCCGGAAATATCATTAAATGCGTGGCCATTAGCGAATCAGTACGCGGCGAAGGCTTAGCGTTAACGCTGGCGACGGAATTGATTAATCTCGCCTGGGAACGGCACTGCACCCATCTTTTTATTTATACCAAAACGGAATACGAAGCGCTGTTTAAACAGTGCAGCTTTTCGACGATAGCCAGCGTCCCTGGCGTGATGGTCTTAATGGAAAATAGCGCGACCCGGTTAAAACGGTATGCGGAATCGCTGGCGACATTGCGTCATGAGGGAAAGAAAATTGGCTGTATTGTGATGAACGCCAATCCTTTCACGAACGGCCATCGCTATCTGATCCAACAGGCGGCGGCACAGTGCGACTGGCTGCATCTGTTCCTGGTCAAAGAAGATACGTCACGCTTTCCCTATGAAGACCGACTCGATCTGGTCCTTAAAGGGACCACCGATATCCCGCGCTTAACCGTTCACCGCGGCTCCGAATACATTATCTCTCGGGCAACGTTCCCCTGCTATTTCATTAAAGAGCAGAGCGTTATTAATCACTGTTATACCGAAATCGACCTGAAGATTTTTCGCCAGTATCTGGCGCCCGCGCTTGGCATCACACACCGCTTTGTCGGTACGGAACCGTTTTGCACCGTTACCGCACAGTACAACCTTGATATGCGTTTCTGGCTGGAGACGCCAACGCTTCCCGCCCCACCCATTACGCTGGTGGAAATAGAGCGGCTTTGCTTCCAGGAGACGCCGATATCCGCCTCCTGGGTACGCAAGCTGCTGGTTAAACACGATCTCACGGCTATCGCGCCGCTGGTTCCCGACGCCACCCTGCGCTATTTGCAGGGCATGGTCGAACGCCATCCGGGCAGCGCGGCAGCCCGTCAAAAGTCCCCCGTATTAGCAACAGGTGAAAAATGAAAATAAACCAGCTAGCCGTCGCAGGCACGCTTGAGTCCGGCGATGTGATGATACGCATTGCGCCGCTCGATACGCAGGATATTGACCTGCAAATCAACAGTAGCGTTGAAAAACAGTTTGGCGAGGCCATTCGCGCCACCATCCTGGAGGTGCTTTCTCGCTACGACGTGCGCGGCGTACAACTGAACGTTGATGATAAAGGCGCTCTGGACTGCATTTTGCGCGCCCGACTGGAAACGCTACTGGCGCGCGCCAGCGGTATTGCCGCTCTGCCCTGGGAGGATCGCCAATGATTTCCGCCTCTCTGCAACAACGTAAAACCCGCACCCGCCGCAGTATGTTATTCGTACCGGGTGCCAACGCGGCGATGGTGAGCAATTCGTTTATCTACCCGGCCGACGCGCTGATGTTCGACCTGGAAGACTCCGTTGCATTACGCGAAAAAGATGCGGCGCGCCGTCTGGTATATCACGCGCTGCAACACCCGCTTTACCGTGACGTCGAAACCATTGTCCGCGTGAATGCGCTGGATTCCGAATGGGGCGTCAACGATCTGGAAGCGGTCGTGCGCGGCGGCGCGGACGTGGTGCGTTTACCGAAAACCGACACCGCGCAGGACGTCATTGATATCGAAAACGAAATTCTGCGCATTGAAAACGCCTGCGGTCGCGAACCGGGCAGTACCGGCCTGTTAGCTGCCGTGGAATCGCCGCTGGGTATTACCCGCGCGGTAGAAATCGCCCACGCCTCTGAACGGTTGATCGGGATTGCGCTGGGCGCGGAAGACTATGTTCGCAACCTGCGCACCGAACGCTCTCCGGAAGGCACCGAACTGCTGTTCGCCCGCTGCGCCATTTTGCAGGCCGCGCGTTCCGCCGGCATTCAGGCCTTCGATACCGTCTATTCCGACGCCAACAACGAAGCCGGTTTCCTGCAAGAAGCCGCCCACATTAAACAGTTGGGCTTTGACGGTAAGTCACTGATCAACCCCCGCCAGATCGAACTGCTGCACAACCTTTATGCGCCGACGCGTAAAGAGGTCGCCCATGCGCGTCTGGTCGTTGAGGCCGCAGAAGCCGCCGCCCGCGAAGGTCTCGGCGTCGTTTCCCTTAACGGCAAGATGGTCGACAGCCCGGTGATTGAACGCGCCCGTCTGGTGCTCTCCCGTGCAGAACTTTCCGGTATTCGCGAAGAATAAGGCAAAAAAATGACGCAGAAAAATGAATCTCAACGCCAGGATCGCGTAGCCGCCTGGAGCCGTCACGCTGAAAGCGAACTGAGCGCTTACCAAAGTGCGGCAAAATTGGATCTACAAGCGCAAAAACCGCGCGACCACAAACTGTGCGCCAGCCTGGAAGAGGCCATCCGCCGTTCCGGTTTACGCGACGGCATGACGCTTTCCTTTCACCACGCGTTTCGCGGCGGCGATCTGACGATTAACCTGGTGATGGAAACCATCGCGAAGATGGGCTTCAAAAATCTGACCCTGGCCTCCAGCTCGCTGAGCGACTGCCACGCGCCGCTGGTTGAACACATTCGTAACGGGGTGGTCAGCCGCATCTACACGTCAGGCCTGCGCGGCCCGCTGGCGGAAGAAATTTCTCGCGGCCTGCTGGCTGAGCCGGTTCAGATTCACTCCCACGGCGGTCGTGTACATCTGGTACAAAGCGGCGAACTCAACATTGATGTTGCGTTTCTTGGCGTGCCCTCCTGCGATGAATTCGGTAATGCTAACGGTTATACCGGCAAAGCCTGTTGCGGTTCACTGGGCTACGCGATGGTGGATGCCGACAGCGCGAAGCAGGTCGTGATGCTGACGGAGCAACTGCTGCCGTATCCGCATAACCCGGCAAGCATCGCTCAGGATCAGGTTGATCTGATCGTGCAAATCGAAGAAGTCGGTGATGCAAACAAAATCGGCGCTGGCGCGACCCGCATGACCACTAATCCGCGTGAACTGCTGATCGCCCGCAGTGCGGCGGAAGTCATTGCTCACTCCGGCTACTTCAACGAAGGTTTCTCCCTACAAACCGGCACCGGCGGCGCATCGCTGGCGGTCACCCGCTTCCTGGAAGACAAAATGCGTAGCCGCAACATTGTGGCTAATTTCGCGCTGGGCGGTATCACCGCCACCATGGTCGACCTGCATGAAAAGGGCTTAATCCGCAAACTGCTTGACGTGCAGAGCTTCGATCGTAACGCTGCGCAATCTTTGGCCCGCAACCCGAACCATATCGAAATCAGCGCTAACCAGTACGCCAACTGGGGCTCTAAAGGTGCTTCCGTCGACCGTCTGGACGTGGTGGTGCTGAGCGCGCTGGAAGTAGACACCCACTTCAATGTTAACGTGCTGACCGGCTCCGACGGCGTTCTACGCGGCGCGTCCGGCGGCCACTGCGATACCGCCGTCGCGGCGGCGCTGTCCATCATCGTCGCGCCGCTGGTGCGCGGTCGCATCCCAACGCTGGTTGATAACGTCACCACCTGCGTCACACCAGGCTCCAGCGTCGACATTCTGGTCACCGATCACGGTATCGCCGTCAACCCGGCGCGTCCGGAGCTGGCTGAACGACTGCAAGCAGCGGGAATGAAAGTGGTATCGATTAAGTGGCTGCGCGAACGCGCGCAACTGCTTACCGGTCAGCCCCGCCCTATCGAATTCACCGACCGCGTGATTGCTGTCGTGCGTTATCGCGACGGTTCAGTGATCGATGTGGTGCATCAGGTGAAGGAATAAGCCATGCGCCTGTTTCCTGAACTCGCCACCTGTCACGACGTTTCTATTCCTGAGCTGCTCGCCAGCCGGGATGAGAGACAAGCAAGACAGCGCGCCTGGCTAACGCGCCACGCCACTCCACTGGTCTCCTTTACCGTGGTGGCGCCAGGCCCGATGAAAGACAGCGCGTTAACCCGCCGGATCTTTAATCACGGCGTGACTGCCCTGCACACGCTGGCAGAAGAGTATGGCTGGACCATCCGGGAGCAGGCTGCACTGGCTTCCGCCAGCGGGCCGGAAGGACTGCTGGCGATTGACGCGCCCGCTCAGGCGCTCAAACAGGCGACCATCGCGCTTGAACAGCGTTATCCACTGGGGCGCCTGTGGGATATCGATGTCCTGACGGCGGAAGGCGAAATACTCTCCCGCCGCCATTTCGCGCTTCCCGCTCGCCGCTGTCTGCTGTGCGGGCAAAGCGCGGCTGAATGCGCGCGGGGTAAAACCCACGCGCTGACTGATTTACTGATTCATATGGAGGCGCTGCTGCATGATGCCGATTCCCGCCAACCCGACTAACGCCTCCATTCAGCCTCAGTCGCTGTATGACGCCTGGGCCGATTTGGCCTGGCGCGCCATGCTGACCGAGGTAAATTTATCGCCAAAACCCGGTCTGGTAGACCGACTAAACTGCGGCGCGCACAAAGATATGGCGCTGGCGGATTTTCACCGCAGCGCGGAGGCGATTCGACACTGGCTGCCGCGCTTTATGGAATATGGCGCCAGCTGCACGCGCCTGCCGCCAGAGTCAGTTCTGGCGGGCCTGCGTCCATTGGGGATGGCCTGTGAAGCAGCGATGTTTCGCGCAACGGCGGGCGTCAATACCCATAAAGGCAGCATTTTCTCGCTGGGGTTACTGTGCGCCGCCATTGGCCGCCTGTATCAGCTACGCCAGCCGATCGCTGCAGAAACACTCTGCGCTACCGCCGCCGATTTTTGCCGCGGCCTGACCACGCGCGAACTGCGCCAGAACAACCTACAGCTCACCGCAGGTCAGCGGCTGTATCAGCAACTGGGATTAACCGGCGCGCGCGGCGAAGCGGAAGCGGGCTATCCGCTGGTCATCCGCCACGCGTTACCGCACTACCGCGCATTGCTGGCGCAGGGGCGCGATCCGGAACTGGCGCTGCTTGATACCTTACTGCTGCTGATGTCGCTTAACGGCGATACCAACGTCGCGTCGCGCGGCGGGGCGGACGGTCTGCGCTGGTTACAGCAGCAGGCGGCGGTCTTATTACATCAGGGCGGCATACGGACGCCTGACGATCTCGTTTATCTCCACCGGTTCGATCAGCAATGCATTGAACGCAATCTCAGCCCAGGCGGTAGCGCCGATCTGCTGATCGTGACCTGGTTTTTAGCGCAAATTTCGCAAGTTAATCATTAACACAATTATAGAAAATATCCTTTCCGGAGAGTCATTTATGTCTTTATCCAAAGATAATATATGGAAGTTGTTGGCCCCATTAGTAGTGATGGGCGTCATGTTGCTAATTCCTGTTCCAGATGGTATGCCGCCGCAGGCCTGGCACTATTTTGCGGTTTTCGTCGCGATGATTGTCGGTATGATCCTGGAGCCGATCCCGGCGACAGCGATCAGTTTTATCGCCGTAACCATTTGCGTTATCGGCAGCAATTACCTGCTATTTGACGCTTCAGAACTGGCCGATCCGGCATTTAAAGCCAGTAAACAGGCGCTGAAATGGGGGCTTGCCGGTTTCTCCAGCACCACGGTCTGGCTGGTTTTCGGCGCGTTTATTTTCGCGCTGGGCTACGAAGTGACCGGGCTGGGGCGCCGCATTGCGCTGTTTTTGGTAAAATTCATGGGTAAACGCACGCTGACGCTCGGCTATGCGATTGTCATTATCGATATTTTGCTGGCGCCGTTTACTCCCTCCAATACGGCTCGTACCGGCGGGACTGTCTTCCCGGTCATCAAGAACCTGCCGCCGCTGTTTAAATCGTTTCCAAACGATCCTTCCGCACGCCGCATCGGCGGTTATTTGATGTGGATGATGGTGATCAGTACCAGCCTGAGCTCTTCGATGTTTGTCACTGGCGCGGCGCCAAACGTGTTAGGTCTGGAGTTCGTCAGCAAGATCGCCGGGGTCCAGATTAGCTGGCTGCAGTGGTTTCTCAGCTTTCTGCCGGTAGGGATTATTTTACTGATCGTTGCGCCGTGGCTCTCCTATGTGCTTTATAAACCTGAAGTGACCCACAGTGCGGAAGTCGCGGCCTGGGCTGGCGGCGAGTTAAAAAACATGGGGCGTCTGTCCCGCAAAGAGTGGACGCTGATTGGCCTGGTGCTGCTTAGCTTAGGATTGTGGGTTTTTGGTGGAAAAATCATCAACGCCACTGCCGTGGGTCTGCTGGCCGTCTCGCTGATGCTGGCGCTGCATGTCGTGCCGTGGAAAGACATTACGCGCTACAACAGCGCCTGGAACACCCTGGTGAACCTCGCTACGCTGGTGGTCATGGCCAATGGCTTAACCCGCTCCGGCTTTATTGACTGGTTCGCCAATACCATGAGTACGCATCTGGAAGGTTTCTCGCCGGATGCAACCGTGATTGTACTGGTACTGGTGTTCTATTTCGCGCACTATCTGTTCGCCAGTCTTTCCGCTCACACCGCGACCATGCTGCCGGTCATTCTGGCGGTGGGTAAAGGCATTCCGGGCGTTCCGATGGAACAACTGTGTATTCTGCTGGTGCTGTCTATCGGGATCATGGGCTGTCTGACGCCGTATGCCACCGGCCCTGGTGTGATTATCTACGGCTGCGGTTACGTGAAATCCAGAGACTACTGGCGGCTTGGCGCAATCTTTGGCGTTATCTATATCGCGATGCTGTTGCTGGTGGGCTGGCCGATTCTGGCAATGTGGAATTAAACATTACGCCAACGCAGGTTAAAAATGATGCCGTTCAGGTTCACCTGAGCGGCATTTTTTATGATTAAATGAGTAACATTCATAATGACTATAAATTATCGAATTCATCATGAACACAATATGGCATTACAGTCCGCTGCTGGCTGCCCTCTTAACCCCGATTTTTGCCGCCAACGCCGACGAACTTCAGGCGCAACAGTACGGTGATTTCACTGACTATGTGTTGGCGCTTTCCTGGCAAACCGGTTTTTGTCAAAGCCAGCATGAACGCCGCCATCGGGAACCCGATGAGTGCCGTCTGCAAAAAGAGCCAGCCAACAAAGCAGACTTTCTGACCGTCCACGGCCTGTGGCCAGGATTACCCAAATCTATCGCCGCACGCGGTGTTGACCAGAGACGCTGGCAGCGCTTTGGTTGTGCGACGCGGCCAATCCCGAATCTGCCTGAAGTCAAGGCCAGCCGGAAATGCTCAGCCCCCACCCCCGGACTTTCGCCTGACATCGCGACAGCGCTTAAGGAAGTGATGCCCGGCGCGGGGGGGAATTCCTGTCTGGAGCGCTACGAATATGCCAAACATGGCGCCTGTTTCGGGTTTGATCCCAATGCCTATTTCGGCACCATGATACGGCTGGATAAGGCGATAAAAGACAGCGCGCTGGGGCAGTTTCTGGCGGATAATTACGGCAAGACCGTTAGCCGCGCTGAGTTTGATAGCGTCGTCGCACAAACGTGGGGCCAGGATAATGTCAAAGCCGTTAAAGTAAACTGCCATGGCAATCCCGCCTATTTAACAGAGATTCAGTTTTCATTAAAGGCGTCGATGATTAACGCCCCGCTCTCCTTTGCCTCATTCCTGCCGCAGCCGCATCCCGGCAACTGCGGGAAACAGTTTATTATCGATAAAGCCGGTTATTGACGAAGCAGAGGTTTAAAACCGTAGCCACATTTGAGAACACGCCCGAATGTAGACTAAAATTCACTCAGGGCTATGACGTTTGAGGATTTACCCGAATGTGAACTAAATCACTTCAAAGACGGGGTAAGTCTCAGTATCATCATGAGAGTTAAACCCTCGCCGCCAGACGGTGAGGGTTTTCTTTTGGGACCATTTACCTGCACTACTCGCAGTATCGATGACATGGAGTAAGAAATGTCCAGACCCACTATTATCATTAACGACCTTGACGCCGAACGTATTGATCGTCTTCTGGAACAGCCTGCGTATGCGGATCTGCCGATTGCCGACGCGCTCAACGCCGAACTGGATCGCGCGCAAATGTGTTCGCCACAAGAGATGCCGAACGATGTCGTCACCATGAACAGCCGCGTTAAATTCCGCAATTTGAGCGATGGTGAAACACGCGTGCGGACGCTGGTGTACCCCGCCAATATGACGGACAGCAGTACCCAGCTTTCGGTAATGGCGCCCGTCGGCGCGGCGTTGCTGGGACTGCGCGTCGGCGACACCATTCACTGGGAACTGCCGGGCGGTGCCTCCACCCATCTCGAAGTGCTGGAACTCGAATATCAGCCTGAAGCCGCGGGCGACTTCCTGCGTTAAACCATCTGCATAAGCGTTAATGCGTTTACACAGAGGATGCCTGCGCATCCTCTTTCCGTTAGCCCTTTCATTTGCCTGTTTCAGACAACGCCGCCTGGCATCGGGTTGATTACTCCCGTCGCCTGTTTCTGCGCCGCTTGTGCCGACGTCGCTCCCGGCACCAGGATAACCTTCCAGCACTCTTCTTCGCGTTTTTCGAAAATTTCGTAGCCGCGCGCCGCCTCTTCAAACGGCATATAGTGCGTGACAATCTCCTCCGGCTTCAGCAACCCTTTTTCAATAAGCGGTAATAATTCCCCCAGCCACGCGTGAACATGGGTTTGACCCATTTTAAAAGTTAGCCCCTTATCAAAGGCGTCGCCGAATAAAAAGCCGTGAATAAAACCGGCATACACGCCGGGCACGCTGACCACGCCGCCGCGTCTGACCGCCGCGATACATTGTCGCAGCGCTTTGCCGCTGCTGCCTTCCAGTTTAAGGTTCGTCAGAACCGTCTCCGTCAAGCTGCCTTTCGCTTCAAAGCCTACGGCATCAATTACCGCGTCCACGCCGCGGTGTCCTGCCGTCTGCTCGATGATTTTTTCCGCCGGCTCGTTCTCATCATCGAAGTTGATCGGTATCGCGCCGTAACGTTCTTCGGCGAAACGCAGGCGCCAGGCGTGGTGATCAACGACGAAGATCTGCTCCACGCCCAGCAGTCGCGCACAGGCGATAGTCAGTAATCCTACCGGCCCTGCGCCAAAAACCGCCACGCTGGAACCTTGCTGAATCTGGGCATTTTTTGCCGCCTGCCAGGCGGTAGGCAAAATATCAGAAAGAAACAGCGCTTTATCGTCAGATAACAGCGGCGGCACCTTAAATGGACCGACATTACCTTTTGGCACGCGAACATATTCGGCCTGTCCGCCGGGAACGCCGCCATACAGATGGCTATACCCAAACAGCGCCGCCGGCGGTGGGATCTGTTTTTTATTCATCGTCGCGCCGTGTCCGTCGTTAGTGTTTTCACACGCTGAATATTGCTGTAGCCGACAGAAAAAGCAGTCACCACAGGCAATGACAAACGGGATAACGACCCGATCCCCTTTCCGAATATTCTTCACATCATGTCCGGTTTCCACCACCTCGCCCATAAATTCATGGCCGAAAATATCACCATGTTTTACCTGTGGGATCTTGCCGCGATAGAGATGCAAATCAGATCCGCAAATCGCGGTGGCGGTAACACGCAAAATGATATCGTCAGGCTGCTCAATGCCGGGATCGGGTACGTTTTCAACCTTTACGTGATGTGGACCGTGATACGTCAATGCTTTCATGCAGCCTCCGGGGTAACGGTGAATGTTGCGTTCGACTATAAAAGGGTAGCTATCCCGGAGAGACTGCCGGAAAAACAGGCGGCTTTAGGATTTTTCCTGGAAAATACACGACTTTTTTAACGTCAGGTTGTCGCAATATTTAAAATTGCCAGACAAATAGCAGAAAGAAACATTATTATATGCTTGAATAAATTCAGTATTGATTAACAGGGAGTAACGGGTATGTATAAGACAATCATTATGCCGGTTGATGTTTTTGAAATGGAACTTAGCGATAAAGCCATTCGCCACGCTGAGTTTCTGGCGCAACAGGATGGCGTCATTCATCTGTTGCATGTACTGCCTGGGTCCGCGAGCATGAGTCTGCACCGCTTTGCCGCCGACGTGCGTCGCTTTGAAGAACATTTACAGCATGAGGCGGAAACGCGTCTGCAAACGATGGTGGGACACTTCAGTATCGATCCTTCACGAATTAAAACGCATGTTCGCTTTGGTAGCGTGCGCGATGTCGTCAATGAGATGGGCGAAGAACTGGATGCGGATGTCGTGGTAATCGGTTCGCGTAATCCGTCCATCACGACACACCTGTTGGGGTCTAACGCCTCAAGCGTGGCGCGCCATGCAACGCTGCCGGTATTGGTTGTGCGTTAACTCTGGCGGCTAAAAACTGACACGCCCTGCCAGGTCACGCCTGGCAGGGCTTTTTACTGCATCATCGTTAGTACAAATGCCCGATATTCACAATAGTACTCACCGTGTCGCCAAAAAAGACCAGCCGACTCAGAAATACGCCGACGAATAACAAGACGAACAGGAGTTTCGGGCGCGAATCACCGTGACGGCTGGCGACAAAAGCGAGCGCAAGGCAGACCAGGCTTGCCAGATAAAACGGTGAAGCCAACCATGAACGCGCCGTCATCTGCATTACCGTTCCCCCGCTTAACCACACCAGCGGCGCCGCGATAAGTACCGCGATACACACCACAATCCCCTGGCGTAACGCAGGAACGGCAGGCCTGAGTTTTAACAGCGGAATCGCCGCGCAACCCATGACCCATACCGTAATAAAAAATAACAGCATGGTAAACCCATTAGCGATAGCCACCATCGCTGGCGCGGCGTAGGTCATCCCCTGCACCGCCACCAGTAACACGCCGAACACGGAGGCGATAAGAGCCATCGCTTTATGTCCCTTTGCCAGGAACGTTACGCCGACCGCTGCGCCAAACAACGTGGCGCCCAGGATTTCCCGACTTAACCAGGCATGTCGCAGGTTAATCAGCGCATCATAAGCGCGATCGGGATGCGCCAGATGCAGAATCGCGGCAATAGACGCCAGTGCCAGCACCAGCCCGGTGGCCAACCAACAGAAACGCTGGCCTTCCACTTCACCACGCAGCGTACGCCATGTCAGTACCAAAGCCATCCCGACAGACATCTGGCTTAATACCGTAAAAAACACCAGCGGCAGTTCATATTTTTCCATTACTTGTCCTCCGGCTGCTTAGGCTGGCGCGCCAGAATAAAGCGCGTTCCTGGATTAAGCTGTGGCATATGCGGGAACCCTGGCGGATACTGCACCGCATTATCGGGCACAGGATCGGCATCCAAATCGATAATCGACAAGGCGCCCACCGGACAGGCGTTTACGCACGCCGGATTCATACCGATATCAAGACGCTCGTAGCACATACTGCATTTTTCCGCTTTACGCGTCTCTTCATTAAAACGCGGCGCGCCATAAGGACAGTTGCGAATACAGTTTTTACAGCCGATGCAGCGCTCAGGGTTATGCACCACCACGCCATCTTCACGTTTGGTATAGGCTTCGACCGGACAGGCGGCGACGCAGGCCGGATGTTCGCAGTGGTTACAGGCCAGCGAGTAAAACGCCCGCTCTTCATGTGGATAGATGTCTTTATCCAACGGATAAACGTAGCGCCAGAAGCGATCCGGCTCCAGTTGGTTAAAGCTTTTACACGCCATAGCACAGCCGCGGCAGCCGATGCACTTATCGCTATTCACTAAAAACGCACGTCTCATGCTACGGATTCCCCTTTACCGATCAATACAACGTCAGCAAACTGACTGTGGATAGCGGCGCCCGGCGCGCCAGTTTTCATCAGCCCCATATCAGCAGGCGTATCGGCCACGACGTTTTGCACGTTGTACTGCCGTTTCGGGAACCACGCTTCATACATCACCAGAAAATCTTCCGGCACGTTGGTGGTGACTTTTGCCCGCAGCTCAACTTCACCGGTGCCATTGAAAACTTTGACCAGATCGTTCTCGCTGATGCCCTTTTTCTTCGCGGAAGAAGGATGGATATAAACGAACGGTTCCGGGTAGAACACCTGCATCCAGTCCAGGTTGATAAACTGCGAGTGCAGGCCAAACTGCACGTGCGGCGTAAACAGATGGAACGGCAGTTTGCTCTCGGCTTCCGGTTTGTATTCCGGCAGCGCGGTGTGGCCGTTTTTCTCCGCCAGTTCAGATTTAAATTCATACTTGCCTGACGGCGTTTTGAACTTGCGATCGTACCAGGCGGCAGAACTTGGCAGGATCGCTTTTTTCGGCCCGTCCAGCAGATCGTCCCAGGAAGAGATGCCAAACATTTTCGCCATACCGTCGTTGAACTCCTGATCCAGCCAGCGCTTGTGATCGAACTCTTGCGGGAAGGTACAGGAACCCGGCGCCATCTTATTAATGGTGCGCGACAGCATGGTAGCGATTTCAAGGTCGCATTTTGCTTCATACATCGGCTTAATCGCCGGCTGATTAATGGAAAGCCAGTAGTGCCAGTAAGAAGCATCCACGTTCCACTCTTCAAACGCGGTGGTAACGGGCAGCACGATATCAGCGTGTTGCACCGTTTCGTTGAAGAACTGATCGGCGCAAACCACCATTTCCAGTTTTTCAAACGCTTTTTTCATCTTGCTGCGATCGAAATCCTGGGCAAACGGGTTTTTACAGGTGACCCACAGCATACGAACCGGCGGATCGTTGGCCTCCAGAATCCCCTGCGCCGTCTGGTTGATATTCAGAGAGCGATCGGAGTACTGCACGGCGTCGCTGCCAGCGGCAGCCCCGAATTCACTGGTGGTGCCCGCCGCTCCCGGTATGCCAATAGCGCCCACCGGCGGCTTCTGCAGCATGGCGTTATAGTTAAAGCCCCAGGTATGCAGATGGCCATAACGCGCGCCGCCGCCTTCGGCACCGATGTTGCCGGACATAGCGACAAAGGCATCGATAGCGCGAACGTTGGCGCCGCCGTTGACATGACGCTGCATCCCGTAACCAATCCAGACCGTGGCCGGCTTAACCGCCGTAAACTCTTCCGCCAGCTGGCGAATGACATCCGCAGACAGGCCGCAGATTTCTGCCGCCCATTCCACGGTGACGTTATTGCGCAGATAGGCTTCAAATTCCGGATAGCCGTGAGCATCGTTGTTGACAAAATCCTGATCCACCAGGCCTTTATCCACCAGATGACGCGCCATTCCCAGCGCCAGCGCACCGTCTGAGCCAGGCCGTACGCGCAGGTAGAGATCGGCTTTGGCAGCAGTCTGCGACAGCAGCGGGTCGATAACCACGACCTTCGCCCCTTTCTCGCGCGCCTGATAGATGTACTTCATGCTGTGCATTGAGCACCAGGCCGGGTTGGCGCCCCAGATAATGATGTATTTCGCTTTCACCATATCTTCCGGGTCGTTACACCACATGTCGCCCATGTCGTAGTTTTGCGCGTCGATACCGGCAGGCCAGCACGGCGTACCGGCAAAACGGGTGGTGTAGCCAAGCGAGGACATCATCCCTTCAACGGCATAGTTCAGCACGCCAAACTTACCGGAATATTTGGTCAGCGCCAGACCGAGCATAGAACCGTCTTTTTTCTTAATCTCCAGCATTTTGGCGGCAATGCGCTGCATCGCCTCTTCCCATGAGATGCGACGCCAGTTGCCGCTACCGCGAACGTCCTGCGCCATGGGATATTTAATACGATCGGGGCTATAAACCCGGCGCGGATAGCTTAACCCTTTGACGCAAGGGGTACCGTGAGTAAATGTTGATTCCGGCGCGCCTTCCACGAAAGTAATGACCCCGTCCTTTACCCACGTCTTGAGGCTACAGGTGTCATAGCAGTTACGCGGACACGCGTTACGATAAATTTTGTACGTTTTAGGGTTAAAGGGAACAGGCGGCTGCGCAAGCGCGCATCGGGAGGTCAGTAATCCTCCGGGTAAAGCCGCAACGGCGCCCAGTGCCACTATCCCCTTTAAAAAAGAACGTCTGTTCAGATGTCCTGTCTCATTACTCATATTGATACTCTCGTTTTAATTCATCAAGCCAATAAAATAAGATGTCCGCCACCGTATATAACGTGGTCGTTTGTGCATGAGTTTTTATTTTTTCGATATATAATGGCACCCACTTTGTTAAATAGTTATTGATATATTGAGTGAGAGTAGATCGGTATGGTGACGTTTGCCGGGTATTAGCCAGTAATAGTGTGGTCAACTCCAGCACGCAGGAAATATGATCGTCAGGAATATTGCTCTCCTGATTAACCGATAATCCCAACGCTGCCATAAACTCCCGTATCTCCAGCGTCGCCTTTCCCATCACCAGCGCATCGTCCTCCAGATACACTGAAGCGAAAGGCGCAGCCAGCAGCTTGCCAGGACCGACGAATAGCGCATTAAAGTCATACTCCGCTTCCAGCCACGCCCGGTCGGTAAGGTTTACCGCAGCAGAGGGATTTAATCTCACGTAGGCAGATTTCAGTGAATGACTATCATGAGAATTAAAAAAATCACGCAATGTAAGCCCTGTTTTTTCTAATTCCGTCAGTGATTCATAGATTGAATCCATGAATAAATAACCTCACATACAAATGCAATATAAATCAAGAAAAAAGAATGGGCATGTTAACGGAAGCGCTTAATCTTTCTTTGATAAAAAAACAGAAAAATTCCAGTTAAATCCGTAGAAGGCTTTTTTATTGTTTCAAAGTTTAAAAACAGAAGACCGTTGAAATAAAAAACCGTCTGTTATTAACAGACGGTTTCAGAGTATTGATAATGAAGAACGTGTTTTACCCGGCGGCGTTCCCCGGGCATAAACACCGCAGGCCCGAATAGCTTACACTATCGGGCCGTTTACGATGGCCAGTTAACTGACCTTGCAGGTGTGCTTACTTCTTTTTATGCGATTTTGGTACGAATCAGATAATCAAAGGCGCTCAACGAGGCTTTCGCCCCTTCGCCTGTGGCGATGATAATCTGTTTGTAAGGAACGGTGGTGCAATCGCCTGCAGCGAAGACGCCCTTAACGCTGGTTTCACATTTGGCGTCAATAATGATCTCGCCCATGCGGTTACGCTCAAGCGCGCCTTCCAGCCAGTGGGTATTCGGCAACAGACCAATCTGCACAAAAATCCCTGCCAGCGCGACGCTATGAATATCGCCGCTGACACGGTCACGATACTCCAGCCCCACCACTTTCGAACCGTCGCCCTTCACTTCTGTCGTTTGCGCATTCAAAATGATATCGACATTTTTCAGACTACGCACTTTGTCCTGTAGCACCTGATCCGCCTTCATCTCCGGCGCGAACTCCAGCAACGTAACATGTTCTACAATACCTGCCAGATCGATAGCCGCTTCAACGCCAGAGTTGCCGCCGCCGATGACCGCCACACGCTTCCCTTTAAATAACGGACCGTCGCAGTGCGGGCAATAGGTGACGCCTTTGGTGCGATACTGATCTTCGCCCGGCACATTCATATTGCGCCATTTTGCGCCGGTGGCGATGATGATACTGCGCGCTTTCAAGACTGCGCCGGATGCCGTTTCAATCTGATGCAGGCCGCCTTCTGTCGCGGCCGGAACCAGTTTACTTGCGCTCTGGCTGTCGATAACGTCAACGTCGTAATCGCTGACATGCGCTTTCAGCGCGCCCGCCAGTTTTTGGCCTTCGGTTTTCGGCACCGAGATATAGTTTTCGATATCCACGGTATCCAGCACCTGACCGCCGAAGCGCTCGCCCATCAGACCGGTACGGATGCCTTTGCGCGCCGAGTAGACCGCCGCCGCCGCGCCCGCCGGGCCGGAGCCGACAATCAGTACGTCATACGCATCGCGTTTGTTCAGCGCTTCCGCCGCGCGTTTTTCTGCGCCAGTATCCACTTTAGCGACAATCTCGGTCAGAGTCATACGTCCCTGGCCGAACTCTTTACCGTTAACAAATACCGCCGGAACACCCATCACGTTACGTTCGGTGATTTCGTTCTGGAAGGTGCCGCCATCAATTGCCGTATGTTTAATACGCGGGTTCAGCACCGCCATCAGGTTCAGCGCCTGCACTACGTCCGGGCAGTTATGGCAGGAGAGTGAATAATAAGTTTCGAATTCAAAATCGCCGTCAATATCGCGAATCTGCTCCAGCAGCGACTGCGCTTCTTTTGACGGATGACCGCCGGTCCACAGCAGCGCCAAAACCAGCGAGGTAAATTCGTGGCCCAGCGGAGAACCGGCAAAGCGCGGCCCCTGCTGAGAACCTGGATTCGTAATCAGGAAAGACGGCTTGCGCACCGGCAGAGTATTGTCTTCTTTAAATGTGACTTTGTCGGACAGCTCGGCTATTTCAGCCAGCAGTTCCTTGATTTCCGCCGATTTAGCGCTGTCATCCAGCGTGGCAATCAGCTCAACAGGTTTGGTCAGTTTCTCAAGGTAAGCCCTGAGCTGGGTTTTCATATTTGTGTCGAGCATTCTTCTTCCCTCTCTGAAAACATCATCATGCAAGCCGACTTCGCGGGACTGCATTAATGCAACTTGCGTCATGGTGCTGAAATGAAATGGGCGCGGGTGCGCCCATGACTGAAACAATTTCCAAGGTATTTCACGTCAGAGTAAGGCGGCTAGCCTGAGAATCCCCGGGAGCTTACTGAAGTAAGTGACCGGGGTGAGCAGGCGACGCCAACGCAGCTATGGCGTGAAAGACGACGGAAATTTAGATTTTACCGACCAGGTCTAAAGATGGAGCCAGAGTCGCTTCGCCTTCTTTCCATTTCGCCGGGCATACTTCGCCTGGGTGAGCGGCAACGTACTGTGCTGCTTTAATTTTACGCAGCAGGTCAGACGCGTCACGGCCGATACCTTCAGCGGTAACTTCGATCGCCTGGATGATACCCTGCGGGTCAACAACAAAGGTCGCACGGTCTGCCAGACCTTCATCTTCACGCATGTTGTCGAAGTTACGGGTCAGGGCGCCAGTCGGGTCGCCGATCATCGCATATTTGATTTTTGCGATAGTTTCAGAGCTGCTGTGCCATGCTTTGTGCGTGAAGTGAGTATCGGTTGAGACGGAATAAACGTCTACGCCCAGCTTCTGCAGTTCTTCGTAATGGTCGGCAACGTCACCCAGTTCAGTCGGGCAAACAAAGGTAAAATCGGCCGGGTAGAAGAAGAAGACGCTCCAGCGGCCTTCGGTATCTTTCTCGGTGACTTCAATGAATTCACCGTTTTTGAACGCCTGGTTTTTGAAAGGTTTGATTTTGGTGTTAATTAAGGACATCTATACTTCCTCCGTGTTTTCGTTGAGGAGTAAGTTAACGAAATTTTGCTGATTCGGCTAATGCGTTTCCATTATCAAATCAATAAGCGTTAACTAACAACCCGATTCGGGCGACATTGTGAACACTGCGCCCTGTCAGCCATCTAAAGTAAAAAGGCCGCCTGACAGGCGGCCCCATTACCTGAACTACCCGTAGGTAACTTCAGAGCCAGTACGACTCGTCTTGCAAATTACAGACGTATTGTCTGCAACTCGAAATCCATAGCGTATATGCTGGCTAAGTGTTGCGCTCTACATTACCTTAACAAAGGCTGTAACAGCGAAAAGGATTACATCACCCCAGCACAGAAAGGGCAATCCTGGCACGCCAGCTCTTACCTATGTCTGTGATAGGCATCATCATTAATACTCTTTTCGCTTTGATATTAAAAGGAAAAAATATGATTAAACGTACATTGCTGCTTGCTATGCTGCCCATTCTCGCCCACGCGGAAGAACTGCCTGCGCCGGTTAAAGCCATTGAAAAACAGGGTATAACTATCCTGAAATCCTTCGAGGCGCCGGGGGGCATGAAGGGCTATCTCGGAAAGTATCAGGATATGGGCGTCACGATTTACCTGACGCCGGACGGTAAACACGCGATTTCCGGCTATATGTATAATGAAAAAGGCGAAAATCTTAGCAACGCCCTGATAGAAAAAGAGATCTATGCGCCGGCCGGACGTGAAATGTGGCAGAAAATGGAAAAAGCGTCATGGATACTCGACGGTAAAAAAGACGCGCCGGTGGTGCTGTATGTCTTCGCCGACCCTTTCTGCCCCTATTGTAAGCAGTTTTGGCAACAAGCTCGTCCGTGGGTCGAATCCGGCAAGGTACAATTACGCACATTACTGGTCGGCGTGATTAAACCGGAAAGCCCGGCCACAGCCGCAGCGATTTTAGCCGCGACAGACCCGGCGAAAACCTGGCATGACTATGAAGCCTCCGCAGGAAAGATGAAGCTGGAGGTTCCGGCGTCCATCCCCCCGGCGCAGATGAAAGTCATTAATCAGAATCAGCAGCTAATGGACGATCTTGGCGCTAACGCGACGCCAGCAATTTATTACATGAATAAAGATAAGATTTTGCAACAGGTTGTGGGTTTACCGGAAAAAGCGCAACTGGACGCCATGATGGGGCAGCCTTAACGCAGAAATTAGCAAAGCTGGAGCTTAACCGTACCACGCCCGATAGCGCTACGTTTGTCGGGCCAACCTCTGACTGGCATTAACGCAACGCCAGACCAGCATGTCATCCGACACAGCCTTTTTAGACTAACGGCGTGGTTATAAAAGTGTACGTTATGTCCGCCTTTACTGTAATTATTTACTCGCTAAAATATTCATAACTGTGGTATTTTAGTTTAAATAAACTCTACATTAAGTTTAATAAACATAACTCTGGTAAATTATTGAGATTAAGTCATAATCATGGAAGATACCATGATAATGCCGGGAACATACTATGGCTAACCTTTACGACCTTAAAAAATTTGATCTTAACCTGTTGGTTATATTTGAATGTATCTATCAACATTTAAGCATTAGCAAAGCAGCAGAAACACTCTATATTACACCTTCTGCCGTAAGCCAGTCATTGCAACGCCTGCGCACGCAATTCAACGACCCTCTATTTATTCGTTCAGGCAAAGGAATTACGCCTACCGTAACAGGCATTAATTTACATTATCATTTAGAAAATAATCTTAACAGCCTGAAACAAACTATTAATATAATGAATCAGTCCAGCCTGAAGAAAAAATTTATTATCTACAGCCCACAGCTGTTGATCACCCAATATGTGATGAAATTAGTTAAATATATCCGCAAAGATCCACAGGTTGAAATTGAACATCACGACATTTTGACCACTGACGAACTGCCTGAAGATCTGCTTGCCTACCGCAAAGCAGATATTGTGGTTTCAATGGCCCCACTGAATAATCGTTCTATTGTTTGTACTCACTTTAATAGGCTAGAATGCATCCTGGTTTGCAGTGAAAACCATCCCCGACTAAATAGCTTCGCATATTACCGCTCCACTTTAGCCAGACCCTGTTGATTGCCGGGAAACAGTGAAGCGGCATTCATAAATTGTGCTACCTGTTTCAGTAACTGCCACATGTACCGACACTGATGATTTCTCGTTATGGTTTCGTGTAACGACAACCACAGTCGCTCTATCGGATTCAGCCACGGCGAATACATCGGCAGGAACAGCAACCGGAACTTCGGGTTTTCTTCCAGCCAGCGTTCCACTTTGCGGCTTTTATGGATGATGTAGTTATCCGCCACCAGTGTGATGGTTTTCGCCCGCCTGTATGTACGGCGTAACGTTTCTAACAGACTGATAAATAAATCAGAACTCTTGCTGCTGCCACTGACGTAGTGAACCCGTCCCGTACCTGAATGCAGTGCGCCTGCCAGATAATGCTTCTGGTTCTGTCCCGGCGTGGCGATGCGTTTCTGTTGCCCTTTGGGCATCCAGTCAGCGCCAATTTTTGGGTTCAGGTCGATGTCGACTTCATCCTGATAAAACACAGGATGTGCAGTCTGCTCCTGAGCCAGCGCCTGATCAATGACAAGCCGTTTTTCTTCATAGTGCGGATCTTTGATTTTCAGCGTTGGCGCTGCCCTGCGCCAGACCATATCTGCCTGCCTCAGATATCGGTGCAGGGTGGAGCGGTGCAGCGTCACATCAAAAAGTCGGTTGATGACGAGTGCCAGAAGCTCCGTGCTCCAGCGTGAGCGCAGCCAGCCAAAATCCTTCGGGGAACGCTGTACCAATAGTGACAAGAGCTGAAGGATATCAGCGACCGGCCAGCGTGGAGCACGTCCGGGTCTGAGGCTTTTTAGTCCTTCAACACCATGTAAAGTAAACCAGTTTATCCATCGACCAACGGATGAACGGGCGGCACAGAGTAATCTGGCAACGTCAGTGACGGTCATTCCCTGATGCAGCATCAGCATGGCGATAAGCCGTCGCGCATGGTTTTTATCGTGGGTTTGTTGGGCCTCTTTGCGCATCAGTTGTCGTTCTTCATCAGGAATTGCTGCTATGATCGGCATCGCTCAGTCCGGTTGGTGATTTGTGATGTTTGGCGATTGATCAGATCGCACAATCCGGGCTGAGTTCCCTTTCAGTGATCTACTATTTTGCGAAGCTATTTAGTGCACACTAATCGATTTTTCAGACAACCTTTCTCGCCTGGCGTGAGTTTTCGTTCGACTGAACCTATAAAAAGGCTCTGCATTCTGTCCTGTAGTGCGCCAGGCCTAATAACGCCTCCCGTTTAATTCCGGCCCGGTCGTACATCGGTTCTGTTCATTTATGGGATCGCGACTTTTTCGTTGTAATGCTTCAAGAGCGATTTTTTGTTCTGCGGTCAACTCAACATTCATAGCCATCAGCATGATCCTGATTATTTTTGAAACCAAGCATCTTCATTGATCATGGGTATACATCGTTGTTATCCAGCTATACATCATAACAGGTCAATTAAATCCACTCAGAAATAAAGTCAGGGTATGCATAAAATCTATCGCCCATAATCCTACCCAGTAACACCATGATTAGTAAGAACTAATCAGTCTGTGCAAAAACAGGTCACCGCCATCCTGTTTTTGCACATCAAAACATTTTTTCAGGATTATTCTGAAAAAAAAGGAGATATTATGGATTTCTTGATTAATAAAAAATTAAAAATTTTCATAACACTGATGGAAACAGGTTCCTTCAGTATCGCAACATCAGTACTGTATATCACCCGAACCCCGCTGAGCAGGGTTATTTCAGACCTGGAAAGAGAGCTGAAACAAAGACTCTTTATACGGAAGAATGGCACTCTTATCCCAACCGAATTTGCACAAACTATTTATCGAAAAGTAAAATCCCATTATATTTTCTTACATGCACTGGAGCAGGAAATCGGACCTACGGGTAAAACGAAACAACTAGAAATAATATTTGACGAAATTTATCCGGAAAGTTTAAAAAATCTGATCATTTCAGCACTGACCATTTCCGGCCAAAAAACAAATATAATGGGGAGAGCCGTTAACAGCCAAATAATAGAAGAACTGTGTCAGACAAACAACTGCATTGTTATTTCTGCCAGAAATTATTTTCATCGGGAATCGCTTGTCTGCCGGACATCAGTGGAGGGTGGGGTCATGTTATTTATTCCTAAAAAATTCTTTCTCTGCGGCAAACCTGATATCAACAGGCTGGCCGGAACACCTGTACTTTTTCATGAGGGGGCTAAAAATTTTAATCAGGACACCATATACCATTTTTTTGAACAGACACTAGGTATTACCAACCCTGCATTCAATTTTGATAACGTCGATTTGTTCAGTTCACTGTACCGGTTACAACAAGGGCTGGCGATGTTACTCATCCCCGTCAGAGTCTGTCGGGCTCTGGGATTATCAACAGATCACGCACTGCACATCAAAGGCGTAGCGCTCTGTACCTCCTTGTATTACCCGACCAAGAAACGGGAGACACCAGATTATCGTAAAGCTATAAAACTGATACAGCAGGAACTGAAACAGTCCACCTTCTGACCTTATGCAGCGTAAGGGCCGCAACACCTGTATTCACGGCATTTGCCAGATTCAGATTGTCAGCAATCCCCATCCTCCATAGCGGTAGTTCACCGCGGAGCATGGAGTAAACCGGCTGGTCGCCGTCAATCTGACACAGAATCAGTTTGATGCTCTGGTGGATTACCTAAAACATGGGCATTAACGCGCTGGCTCACGCCACTTTACTGAAGAAACTGAATAACGGTGACTATGACGGCGCAGCGAATGAATTCCTGAAATGGGACCACGCCAGCGGTCAGGTTGTTCCCGGCCTGACCCGACGCCGGAGCGCTGAACGTTGTTTATTCCTGAGTTAATTTGTTGTGCCATCTTTGCACACCGGGAACCGCGATTCCGCACAGCAGAAAAATAGCACATAAATAAACTCAATATAAGCCACTCATTTTCTGGCAATACAAAATAATTCCCCTGCAGACATTATCAGTCTTCAGGATTTCATTCTGTTTATTTTCAGGAGTCATCATTATTTATGAATATGAATCAGACCACCAGTCCGGCACTTTCACAGGTCGAAACCGCCATCCGGGTCCCGGCAGGGAATTTTGCAAAATATAATTATTATTCCGTGTTTGATATTGTCCGTCAGACCCGTAAACAGTTTATTAACGCCAATATGTCATGGCCGGGCTCCCGCGGAGGTAAAGCCTGGGACCTGGCGATGGGCCAGGCGCAGTATATCCGCTGCATGTTCCGAGAAAATCAATTGACCCGCAGAGTTCGGGGGACCTTGCAGCAGACACCGGACAATGGCACGAACCTGAGCAGTTCCGCTGTCGGCGGTATTCAGGGACAGGCAGAGCGTCGGCCGGACCTGGCCACCCTGATGGTTGTTAATGATGCCATTAACCAGCAAATACCGACCCTGCTGCCGTATCATTTTCCACACGACCAGGTGGAGTTATCTCTGCTGAATACCGATGTGTCGCTGGAAGATATTATCAGCGAGAGCAGCATTGACTGGCCGTGGTTCCTGAGCAACTCGCTGACCGGCGATAACAGTAACTATGCCATGGAGCTCGCCAGCCGGCTGTCACCAGAGCAGCAGACACTGCCGACCGAGCCGGACAACAGTACCGCCACTGACCTGACCTCTTTTTACCAGACCAATCTGGGGCTGAAAACCGCCGACTATACGCCATTTGAAGCACTGAATACCTTTGCCCGACAGTTAGCGATTACCGTTCCCCCAGGTGGAACAGTTGATTGCGGGTACTCTGCGTGCCAGCCGGCAGTTTAGCTTCCCGCGCTACCAGAGTAGTGAGCAGCAGACCATTCTGCAGAATCTGAGCGACGTCATTGTTCAGGTGCATTCTACCGCGCTGTACGGCGGCAGCACTTTTGAACAGGCCGTAGAGCAGACGCTGTAAGCAGAAAATATACCTGGCCATCGTCAGACGGCCAGTTTCAGGAGATAGTGTATGTTGATACTAAATGGTTTTTCATCTGCCACTTTAGCGCTGATCACTCCCCCTTTCCTGCCAAAAGGGGGCAAGGCGCTGAGTCAGTCAGGCCCTGACGGCCTAGCCAGTATAACGCTGCCTCTGCCCATCAGCGCCGAACGCGGCTTTGCGCCTGCGCTGGCGCTGCACTACAGCAGCGGTGGCGGCAATGGCCCCTTCGGCGTGGGCTGGTCCTGCGCGACAATGAGCATTGCCCGCCGCACCAGCCATGGCGTGCCGCAGTATAACGACAGCGATGAGTTTCTGGGGCCGGACGGAGAAGTGCTGGTTCAAACGCTCAGCACCGGTGATGCCCCCAATCCCGTCACCTGCTTCGCGTACGGTGACGTATCGTTCCCGCAAAGCTACACGGTGACCCGCTATCAGCCCCGCACGGAGAGCAGTTTTTATCGCCTGGAGTACTGGGTGGGCAACAGCAACGGCGATGATTTCTGGTTACTGCATGACAGTAACGGCATCCTGCACCTGCTGGGGAAAACCGCCGCAGCACGCCTCAGCGATCCGCAGGCCGCCTCTCATACGGCGCAATGGCTGGTTGAGGAGTCGGTGACCCCTGCCGGCGAGCATATCTATTACTCCTACCTGGCGGAGAACGGTGACAATGTGGACCTCAATGGGAACGAGGCCGGACGCGATCGCAGCGCCATGCGCTATCTCAGCAAGGTACAGTATGGCAACGCGACCCCCGCCGCCGATCTGTACCTCTGGACTAGCGCCACACCCGCGGTACAGTGGCTGTTCACCCTAGTGTTTGACTACGGCGAACGTGGTGTAGATCCACAGGTACCGCCTGCATTCACTGCTCAGAACAGCTGGCTCGCCCGCCAGGATCCCTTCTCCCTGTATAACTACGGCTTTGAGATCCGCCTCCATCGCCTGTGCCGCCAAGTCCTGATGTTCCACCACTTTCCTGATGAACTGGGTGAAGCCGATACGCTGGTTTCCCGTCTGCTGCTGGAGTATGACGAAAATCCGATACTGACACAGCTTTGCGCTGCTCGGACGCTGGCCTATGAAGGCGACGGTTATAGAAGAGCTCCTGTCAACAATATGATGCCACCGCCACCGCCTCCTCCGATGATGGGAGGTAATTCATCTCGACCAAAATCAAAATGGGCGATTGTAGAGGAATCAAAGCAGATTCAAGCTCTGAGGTACTATTCAGCTCAAGGGTACAGTGTGATTAATAAATATTTACGTGGGGATGATTATCCTGAAACACAGGCAAAAGAAACTCTGCTCTCCAGAGACTATCTTTCCACAAATGAACCCAGTGATGAGGAGTTTAAAAATGCCATGTCAGTTTATATAAATGATATTGCGGAGGGATTAAGTTCACTTCCCGAAACAGATCACAGAGTCGTATACCGGGGCCTGAAGCTTGATAAGCCCGCATTATCGGATGTGCTGAAGGAATACACTACTATAGGTAATATAATAATAGATAAAGCTTTTATGAGTACATCGCCAGATAAGGCATGGATAAATGACACTATTCTCAACATATACCTAGAAAAAGGACATAAAGGTAGAATACTCGGAGATGTTGCACATTTTAAGGGAGAGGCAGAGATGCTTTTCCCTCCAAATACTAAACTCAAAATCGAAAGCATTGTAAATTGTGGATCCCAAGACTTTGCAAGCCAGCTTAGTAAGCTGAGATTAAGTGATGATGCAACTGCTGACACAAACAGGATAAAAAGAATAATAAACATGAGGGTACTCAACTCATAGATACTAAGAATCTATTCCAGAAGTGGTATGAGCGGCCTAGCTCTATAAGGGGTTATACTCCGGAACCCCAGATTTTTCCGTCACCCTAGGCCCGCAAAGTAGTGCATCTAAACTTTTGCCATTACCCTTCTTTAACTTTCTGCTCGGAACGGACCGAAATATCATTTTTTCGCCTGATAAAAAATGAGGTTTTCTGGATAACTAATCGTTTTATTAAAAAAACTGAGAATTTATATCTAATAATATGGCGATATATCCATATCGCAAAGGAGATTTCCCATGCCCATAAATAGGCCTAATCTAAATCTAAACATCCCTCCTTTGAATATTGTAGCTGCTTATGATGGGGCGGAAATACCATCTACAAATAAGCACCTGAAAAATAATTTCAACTCCTTGCACAACCAAATGCGGAAGATGCCGGTATCCCACTTTAAAGAGGCGCTGGATGTGCCTGACTATTCAGGGATGCGCCAGAGTGGTTTCTTTGCTATGAGCCAAGGTTTTCAGCTGAATAACCATGGTTACGATGTTTTCATCCATGCTCGTCGAGAATCACCTCAGTCTCAGGGCAAATTTGCCGGTGACAAGTTCCACATCAGTGTGCTCAGGGATATGGTGCCACAAGCATTTCAAGCGCTGTCCGGATTGCTGTTTTCAGAGGACAGTCCGGTAGATAAGTGGAAAGTGACCGATATGGAGAAGGTCGTTCAACAAGCCCGTGTTAGCCTGGGCGCTCAGTTCACGTTGTATATAAAACCAGACCAGGAAAATTCGCAGTACAGTGCGTCGTTTCTCCACAAGACACGGCAATTTATAGAGTGTCTGGAATCCAGACTATCCGAAAATGGGGTTATTTCAGGACAGTGTCCTGAGTCAGACGTTCATCCTGAAAATTGGAAATATCTCAGTTATCGTAATGAACTACGAAGTGGGCGTGATGGTGGTGAAATGCAGAGACAGGCTTTACGTGAGGAACCGTTTTATCGTTTGATGACAGAGTAAGTATGGGTTTGGGGAGCAACGGAACAGTAAACGCCGTTAAACAGCTATTTTAAATGCTCATTAATTTATTAATCAATAAATTACAAATTTTCATTGAAGGCTCCCCCCTTACTGACGAATTCCGGCACCGTAAAGGAATAACGCTCATACATATTGATATGTCCGCACTGTAATGGTGAAAATTACATAAGCAAGAGCGTTTTTTGAAAAAATATTATATTTAATGTTTTGTAATACGCATTTTATTGAGGTAGTGTAACTATGAGAGTTTCTGGTAGTGCGTCATCCCAAGATATAATATCACGTATAAATTCAAAAAATATCAATAATAATGATTCAAATGAAGTCAAGAGAATTAAAGATGCGCTTTGTATTGAATCAAAAGAGAGAATTTTGTATCCACAAAATTTGAGTCGAGATAATTTAAAACAAATGGCTAGATATGTAAATAATACATACGTCCATTACTCTGGGAACTGCGTTTTATTATCAGCGTGTTTACATTATAACATACATCACCGACAGGATATATTAAGTTCGAAGAACACTGCCTCTCCTACAGTGGGATTAGACAGCGCCATTGTTGATAAAATCATTTTTGGTCATGAGCTTAACCAATCATATTGTTTAAATTCCATCGATGAGGTGGAAAAAGAAATATTAAACCGTTATGACATTAAGAGGGAAAGTTCTTTTATCATTAGCGCAGAGAACTACATAGCTCCAATAATTGGCGAATGTGGACATGATTTCAACGCTGTGGTTATCTGTGAATATGATAAAAAACCATATGTACAATTCATTGATTCTTGGAAAACATCCAACATACTTCCTAGCTTACAAGAAATAAAAAAACACTTCTCATCATCAGGGGAATTTTATGTCAGGGCTTATGATGAAAAACACGATTGATAACTTTTTTAAATATTCATTTTATGAATGGTAAGTTAATAGAGGGCCTTAGCAAGATCCGCTGTAAACCCTCGCCCAATGCGGGCGGGGATATAAGGCGAAAAGCCCGAAGGGCTTTAGGGCAGGCTACTCCGGCGTATTCTGTCTGAGCACGTATGCTTTAAGCGTTTCTATCGTGGCACCACCGGCGCTACAGGCAAAGTAAGAACGAGACCACAGCAGCCCGGTTTTGCTCTGCATCCGCAAGTGGGTATTCTGCTGACGGAGAAGCCGCGACGATACCGACTTTAAATTATTTACCATCACGCTGACCCCCAGTTTTAGCGGATACGCTATCAGCAGATGGACGTGATCTTGTTCACCATCCATCTCGATAATTTCGCACTCCAACTTTGCCGCAGCCGAACCAAAAGCATCACGTAACTGAGCGATAATCTGCCCGTCAAACAGCTTGCAGCGGTATTTTGTCGTAAAGATTAAATGCACAACCAGCTTACTTACACTATGCCGTTTACGAAGAAAGCCTTCCAGTGATTCGTGGTGATTACTCAATTGAATTTTTCACTTAACATGTTAAAATAAATACAATATATTAATGAGCGCTGAATATGTTAAGAGCCACGAAAGTATGCATATATCCGACACCGGAACAGGCGGAGCACCTTAACGCCCAGTTCGGTGCAGTCCGTTTTGTGTACAGCAAATCTCTGCATATCAAGAAACACGCTTATCAACGACACGGCGTAAGTTTAACCCCGCGTAAAGACATTAAACCGCTTCTGGCTGTAGCGAAAAAATTCCGTAAATTCCGTAAATACGCATGGCTAAAGGAATATGACTCTATTGCGTTGCAACAGGCGGTGATCAATCTCGATGTTGCCTTTTCCAACTGCTTCAATCCGAAGCTAAAAGCCCGCTTCCCTATGTTCAAGCGCAAACACGGCAAGCTGTTGGGGTAAAAGTGCTGGATGGTGCGGTCAGAATCCCGAAAATCCCGGTGATTGAAGCACAATTGCATCGTGAAATTACTGGCACGTCACCTCCTGCTTACGGTACTCGAGGATAATGTCATTGTTACGGTCAGTCAGGTCGTAGCGGCTGCCCGCCAGGCTGCGCAGGGCGCCCACGGCATCCGGATCCAGCTGGCTGCGCAGGCTGTCACCAATGCGGTAACTCGCTTCTGCCCCGAAGCGGGTGTCATGCTCCCCGGCCTTGCCGGCGCGCTGCTCCGCGCTGAGCTTCAGCAGCGGCACCGGAGTCCAGCTGACCCCGGCGGTCAGGGCGTGCGGGTTCTTCTGCCGCTCATCCTTCCCGAACAGGCCCACTTCATTTCCGTAATACTGCTCATACACCATCTTCGCCCCGAGCTGCGGGTACGACGGCAGGTAGCCTTCAGCACGCAGGTCCCAGCCGCTGGCCGGACGCTCTTCGTAGTCCTCCACATCCGGGGAGGTTTTCCAGCCGGTCAGGCCGACATAGGCGTTGGCGGAAAGCTTAAGGAAGTCGCGCCAGTATTCGCCGCCGAAGCCGGCGCGGGCGTGGTCGCGGGAGAGGTCATAGTCGAGGAAGATGTTCGCCCCGAGCATGTCAGACGGCCGGAAGTGACGGTAACCATCCCGGCGGCGGCCTGACCGTCCGGATGGCTGGCGAGGAAGCTGCCGGCCTGTGAGGCCATGCCGGCCATCTGCTGCGCCTGCGCGTCCTCATTTTCCCGGTCAGCAGCAAACGGACCGCGGGCGTCATGGCGGTTATTGTCACCTTTCCCGCCGGTCAGCGGGACCGCCGGCACGTCAAGCTCGTCGCCGGCCTGCAGGTGGTCAAAGCCGCGGGCGAAAGTGCGGAGCCCGTTCAGTTTTTTCAGCTGTGGGACGGTCAGGCCGTGCGCCTGCGCCACCGTCTCCCCCTTTTTCAGGGTATAAGGCACGGTCCGGATCCCGGCGAGGGCGGCATCCCGGTCGGCAGAGAACGGGCTCTGCCCGATCCGGGACGCGATGTCCGCCCGGGCCGTCATGGCCGGCGTGAGCGTTAAAACCAGCGGTGTGGTGGCCTGCAGCCACAATGTGGCCCAGGTACACCCCGTCCACGCCGGGGAGTACAGGAGGATAATTTCATAGTGTCATGTCCGTATAATGAGAACGGTGTGTTACCGGAAGGTGCACGGGGTGATGTGCAGAAACGTTGTGGCTACCGGCGCCGGTCGTCCGGCTGCTGAAAAAGGGCGGCGACCCCGGGTGGAGCATCATGCTGTAGTGCGCCGCAGGGTCAGGCAGGCCGATCACCGGATTGGCCAGCAGCTCCAGGCGGTTCAGCGCGCTGCGGCGATGGCCGTAAAAGGTTTTGGGGCTGATGCCGAGCCGGGCGCCGTGCGCGCGGAGAGGCCGGCGAGCGTGGCACACAGCGCCTGTCGCTCGCGCAGGGAGAGACTCTCCGTCGTCGCCTGCCGCCAGCCCCGCGCACGGCGCAGCCAGCTGCTGACCGCGGCCTTCAGCTGAGTCGCGGAGGCGGTGCGCGGCAGCAGGCAGTCCGGCCTGAGACCGAGGGTGTTCAGGAAGACAGCCTGTCCTCCTGAGCCCAGCAGCGCCAGTTTCAGGGACAGTGATGTCCTGGCGTGATGGCAGGCCGGGACCAGCGATGCCAGCATGCCGGGAGAGGCCGCCAGCAGCACATGGCTGCCTGCCGGCGGCGCGGTCTGTAACCACCGGGCAACACTCATGTTCACGGGGTCCAGATGTGCGAGCAGGCGCGTCAGCGCCAGGCGGGTAAACTGACAGTCACTGACGATAATCAGCATGATGCCTCCCGGACCGGGCAGGCTGCCTGCCAGGCGGCTAGTTTTGCCGTATCACCGCCGGCCGGGCGGGACAGCAGCCAGTGCGCCATCTGGCGGTCATACTGCCGGTCACTCACCTTCCCGCCCGGCCGGTCTGTCCGCTGCCGGCGGATGGTGTCCGGGCGGGATTCCACTGCCCGGATACGCACCACGAGCTGGGCGCGGCCTCCCCGCACGGGGTGCAGGCGGGAATCAAAGCAAATGTCGTCGTCATTGTGACGGTTACAGATGTAATTGAGGATACCGCTGGCACGGCGGGGCTCAATGCTGAACGCCTCGCTGACGTCATCGCGGGTAAACTCCCGGCCCAGAAACAGCCCCCACCAGGCCACGGCCCGGTACAGGGACAGGGTGCCCAGATGGCGGATGCCCGGGGGCATGTAAAACCCTTCATGGTTGCTCTGCCTGCCGGCAACGGTCCGGAATAACAACGGCTGGTTCATAGAAATGACTCCTGTGCGCATAACTTAACCAAAGGCCGGCTGGCTTTTTTGCGTCAGCCGGAAATGAAACAGCCCGAAGGGCATCGGGGCGCCGCAGTGCCAGCCCTGCAGGTAATCGCCCCCCGCGTCCCGCAGGCGCGCCGCCTGCGCCGGGGTCTCGATACCTTCGGCAATGACCCGGGCCCCCTGGCACCGGGCCAGACTGACGGTGCGCGCAATCATCCGATCAGCCACCGTGCTGGCGGGACCGGCATGACCGGTGCCGAAGTCGTCCACGGCGAACCGCAGCCCCCCGGCGGCAAGCTGGCGGAATACCGCCGCCTGAGGAAAGGCGCGGATATCTTCCCGCTCGGTGATTTCAAAGACGGGGGTCATGCCGGCCTGCTCCAGCCGGATGCTGAGGGCCAGCAGGTGCGGACGGAAAAGCGGCGTCATAACCAGGCTCAGGCTGAGATTCAGCGTCATCATCAGCCTGCGGCCGGCACTGCGGGCAAGGTCCTGCCCGTCCCCGCAGACCTCGTCGGCCAGTCCGCGCAGCAGCGCTCCGCCGAGGCCGGTGGCTTCAATGGCGGGAATAAAGTTCCCGGCGCTCAGCAGGCCCTTCTGCGGATGCAGCCAGCGGGCCAGCATTTCGCAGCCCACCACCTCCCCTCCTGTGGCGCAGACAATGGGCTGATAAAACGGCGTAAACTCCCGGTTCCGGATGGCCTGTTGCAGGCGAAAGGCTGAAAAATGCATACACGTCTCTATGAACCTCCTTTGAGCATAGCCACTGCATCAGCACCCGGCATCTGAAACTGCACCCGGTGTCGTGCGGCAACATCAAGCGCAAACACTTTCGTGTACACTTCCGTCGAGCTCACCGATTTGTGTCCCATCAGCGCCTGCAGCACCTTCAGCGGTATGCCGGCGTACAGCATGTGCATCGCATAGGAGTGGCGGAATGTATGGGGTGTCACCGGGACTGAGAACGTCACGTCGTCAGCCGCTGCGGCCTCAACCGCCTCCCCAATCCAGGTACGGACCGTCCGGTCGGTGATCTCCCAGAGGCGCGCCTTTTCCGTTCTGCCGGTACGTCTGTTACGACGCTCCAGCGGGATTTTCAGCGTGGCCACCATCATCTGCAGTTCGCTGACATACTGGTTATCAGAAAGCGGCACCAGGCGGTGGGGCTGGCTGCCGGACGGCATCCGTCCTGCCGTTCTGGCCGCCTTTTCCGCCCGCTGTTTCAGAGTGGCCAGCTGCACAAACGGATAAGGTGGTGCCAGCGAAAAGTCTCCCCGTGTCAGGGCCAGCGCCTCGTTAATCCGTGCGCCGGTATTCCATAGAGTGGCCAGCAGCATCCTGCGATGCAGATCAGGGACGTAGTGGAGCAGGGCACTTACCTCCGGTGCCAGCAGATATTTCGGGTAGTCGTCATGCTGCATTGCCATCTGGCGCAGTGCGAGGGCCGCCGGGTAATCAATGGCCACCGGCAGCAGGGCGGACGCTGCCTGCGTACAGACAGCAGGTAACGGTGGCTGACTCATGTCCTCTTTCCGTTAAGTGAAATCTTCCGGGACATCATGTTTTTTCCCCGGAGTCATCTCTGGTTTCAGTCTGAACCCTGTATAAAGGATACCAGTCGCCGCTGTGACGGTTCTGCCGTTCGGCCACCGGTGTCATGGCCGCAATCGTGGCACGTGAGTAACCCGCTTTCAGCAGCGCCGTACGGGTCAGCAATTGTTTTCCCGGATCGGTCGCGGGCGTGGCGAGCCGTAGCGGATAGAGTGCGCGCAGCCGTTCCGCTTCTGAAGCGTGATACAGTGGCCAGCCCTGACGACGTCCGACATAGGCCGCGCAGGCGCGAAGTTCGTTACGAAACCAGGTGTCGGCCGGAAACCAGCTCGCCGGATGCAAATCCGCAGGTATATCCCGGGAGCCGGCGTACACCGTCGTGAACCGCTCTTCCGGCGTCAGCAGGGACACGGATTTTCCGAAAAAGACCTGTGCAAACTGTTCTGTCGTCTCCCTGACCGGCAGGGCATCCGATGCCGGACTGAGACCGGTGGATTCAGTATCCGGACAGATGCGTGACCGTGTCATGAGGTGGTGTTCTCCCTGTCAGTACGCAGTCGCCAGACCGTCCCGCCGAACTCCGTTCCCCCGAGGGTCTGTGTCCAGGTTTCCTCGCAGACCAGCCACTTCTGTACCACCGCAAAATCCACATGACAGAGTGGGGTATCCCCGCGTTCACCGGGGGTTTCCAGCACAAGCCCGTCCGGAACGATCGGAGAGGGCGTACCCGCCAGTCTGGCGGAGCGGCGCCAGAAACTCCGCACACAGCCGCCCTGACGTAGACTACTGAGCAGCACCTGTTCGCTGACACGCATATCAGATCCCCCGGAACATCAGGTTAATGGCGTTTTTGATATCGTTCTCCCGGAGGCTGAGATCGGCCACCTCTTCCCCGATGACGGTGGCCGGCACACTGGTCATATCCGTGGTCAGCAGGCGGTAAGGCTCATCCCCGATATGCATCACCGGGTAAAGATCGCGGGGAACCTTTTCCGACAGCAGACGGGCGCTGACCAGCGGGACAGCCATCCGCCGTCCGGGGGTGTCAATGATGTCGCTCTGCACGTCCACAAACAGCCGGTAGCGACTCTCCCTTTTACAGGTGTAAACCTTAAACTGCATATCACCAGTTCCTGTTGTCGTCAGCAAACGATCCGTTAGCCTCTATAAAGCTGGCCACCTCAGCCATACCTTCCCGATTTTCTTCCTGCCAGCGTTCGGCTCGCAGACGGCGGGCTTCGTTCTGCATGGTCGTACTGACCAGACCGGAGATATTCACGTCGTATGCCTTGAGCAGCTGATAGCTGTCGCTGTCCACTGTCACTGTAATTCGCTGCTTCATGATTCACCTCTTTTTTACATACTTCAGGTATGCAATTAAGTATACATTCCGATGAAGCAAAAATCTGCCACGCATTGTGAATACTGTTAACCAGCTTATAGTGACTGAGTTAACTGTTCGCCGCCATTATCTACATATCTCTTATATGTATTTTCTCGTGCATTTTACTGATGCATGTTTTCAATCCTTAAAACGCATACTGTTATCACGCTATTAGTAAATCACTCATCTTTTTCATAATGAAACTTTAACCACATGCAATTACAATCCAACTTATAAAAACGTAACGGAATTACAGGACGGCTATTTTCAGGTGATCCGATTTTTTGTCTATTCACGACTTTCCGGAAGTGTACCACGGTCAGGGAATAAGCAAAGCGGTCTTTTCTGCCCCTGCGCGCCGGCTCACAGGGAAGGTTCATAACACAACATCTGGTAGCAACAGCAGCTGAAAGATCCACTACATCTTGTGTCGAAGGGTTACTGCGCGCCGGTGCGTTTCCGGAAGATCCTACTCTACCTTTTTCCGGATCTCAGGTGACAGAGGAAGATACAAAATACATGAACCACAGAACAAAACATAAATCAATACACGAAATTGAAGTTAGCACTTTTTGCAAAAATATATAGCACAAATTGCTAAAGTGGGTTATATTTCATCCGTCGTCCACATCACGTGGCCATTCCACCTACTTATAAGGAGATTTTTATGAACACAGCATTACTCGTTCCATTTATCTCAACTGCATTATCCGGAGTGGGCGTTTATACCCGCTATTACTTTAAGAAATATCAGACTTCCAGGGATCTGTGCCAAAAGGTCCACAGAATGATGGTAAATACACTGACCGATACCGCGAGGTTATTCAGCCGGAGCGCCCCCGCTCAGGCGCTTAAATCAGAACTGAGAATCATGCAGCAGAAACTCTCTCAGGAGACTCAAAAACTGGATAAAATGACGACACGCCTTCCGTTAAAGCGTCTGCAACGGGAACAACGTCATATTTTGAGGCATGCAAAGTGGTTGTTAGGTTATCTCGATTCGCATCTGGCAGATAATGAAGGGAAATTTTTTCTGTTCCTGCATGACTTGGCGACGGATAGCAATGATAAAGTCCTGGATTTCCTGACGTCATTACATGACACAAAGAGATTCAGAAATCGCCGTCTGCAAACTGGATCAACTACCTGTCCCTGAGAGGGGACAGGTAAACGTAAATATATAACCGGTATTAAAAGAGTTATTTGGACATCATATATGGCTTACGTCTGGCCTCTTCTAATTCATGCAGTTCACGTACCTGAGCCATTTTTCTCTGCTGTAGGCTCAGGTTAATTTTCAAAAGATGCCTCAAAACGTTTTCCAACTGACTGCAGGGAAACGCTGTCTGTTCTGGCAGTCTTAAGATTGGTATAAACAAGGCGCGCAAGAGGCTTGGTTAATTCCTTCTCTTCCATAAATTGCCTGAAAATCCAGAAATAAATATTAACCAGTTCTAACCCTGCGCTTTGCGTACCCGACTGGAAAATAAGTGGTTCAGCTGGCATGTTTGTCATATTCATGACGAGCAATCCTGGTCCAGGTTCCCACGGTTGTTCGCGAATATTGAAATAAAGCTCGTTCAGTTCCCGTTAGGAGGAATTAAACTGTAACTGCTGATCCACAATGATGGTTCCGGCAGATGGATGCTGAATTTCAGAAACAGGGACTCACCGGCCTGACAGAAACAGATCTGCAGGCCGTTGTAACTCCCGGGGAGACACTCCGGTTACTGCCGGCACTGGCGCGGTTGCTGCATGTTTTGCGAGAAAACCAGAGGCCTTCTCCCTCTCAGCAGCTTCATACGAAGAAGATACTTCCTCAGCTTTGAAAACACTGCTGGTCCGTACAGGATTCACAATACACCAGATAAGAGAAATGCGACTTCACCTTATTCGCTGGCAATTAATAAGTCAGGAAGAGTTTGACCGGGAATAAGCCCGGGAACCGGCGAGGAAGCGCAAAAAAACAGAAGTTAAAGGAAGCAGATACGCACTGGAGTCACAGCAAGTGATTATTGAAAAACTATACGAATCACCTTGTCGGTCAGCAGGTTATCCACATATACAGTCACTCGATCCAGTAATAAGATCCTTACAACGATCCCTGTTAGATCAAAAGAAGATCCCGACTCTTCTAAAGGCCGCGTCAGTACTGGGCCTGGAGGATGATCACCTAAACTGTAGCATGTTAATCATAAGCTGTAACTGGTAAACAATAAGCTGTATTATGCAAAGGATATACTGTAATGAGTTAGTAATATAAACTACAGTGAGTATGTTCCCCTGAAACTTCTTCAGGGCTGTGTATAAGCTGAAGCCAGTTGTTTAGCACCTTTCAGGCTATAACATGAAAACAGTGGCTGCTTTTATTCTTAAACTATCCACCGATCGGAGGCGCTCTGGACAAGGACAATCTGGACATAAAAAAGTTGTTTGAAGAGGTGGATAAATCCTCCGGTGAAATCGTAAATCTCACTCCTAATGCCAGTAATACCGTGCAGCCTGTAGCTCTGATGCGGCTTGGAGTATTTGTTCCTACGCTTAAGTCACTGAAAAACCGCAAAAAGAACACACTTTCGCGTACTGATGCGTCGGAAGAACTGACGCGTCTGTCTCTCGCCAGGGCCGAGGGGTTTGATAAAGTGGAGATCACCGGTCCCCGCCTGGATATGGATAATGACTTCAAGACCTGGGTAGGGGTGATCCATTCCTTTGCCCGACATAAAGTTATTGGCGATAAAGTTGAGCTGCCGTTTGTCGAATTCGCCAAACTCTGTGGGATCCCCTCCAGTCAGTCATCCCGGAAGCTCCGGGAACGTATCAGTCCTTCACTTAAGCGTATCGCGGGTACTGTGATCTCGTTTTCCCGCACAACGGAGAAGCACACCAAAGAGTACATTACGCATCTGGTACAGTCGGCTTACTATGATACGGAAAAAGATATCGTTCAGCTGCAAGCCGATCCGCGCCTCTTTGAACTCTACCAGTTTGACCGGAAAGTGCTGCTGCAGCTCAAGGCCATCAATGCCCTGAAGCGCCGGGAGTCCGCTCAGGCTCTTTATACCTTTATAGAGAGTCTGCCGCGGGATCCGGCGCCGATATCACTGGCGCGTCTACGGGCCCGTCTGAACCTGAAATCCCCTGTGTTCTCGCAGAACCAGACGGTGAGGCGTGCCATGGAGCAGCTCCGGGAGATTGGCTATCTGGATTACACTGAGATCCAGCGTGGGCGCACAAAACTCTTCTGTATTCACTACCGCCGGCCCAAGTTAAAGCCACCTCATGATGAGAGTGTGGAGAACCCGCAACTGCCAGCCACACCGGGTGACGTCAGTCCGGAGATGGCTGAAAAACTTGCGCTTCTTGATAAACTGGGCATCACACTTGATGACCTGGAGAAACTCTTCAAATCCCGCTGAACATAATCTGTAGTGAGTTATCCACTACTGTTTACTTATTACAGCTTATATTACTGCCTCTGGTGAGTGTTCTGCTCACTACAGCTTATATAAGCAGTGATGAGAGCAGCCCATACCGGAAGCATATCCCTGATCCACAAACTTTTCAGAATGGCATTCCTGTTACTGCAGGAGCCCTGTGAATCCGTCGTTCTCCCTCCATGTATCGTAATATGCTCACTACAGCTTATGTTGCCTGCTACAGTTTATTTAACTCACTACAGCTTATCTCAGGGAAGATTTACTCACCACAGCTTATATAAGCTGTGGTGAGTGACGTTGTCATGTCAGGACGGGAGTATCCGGAGGATCTGTGCGGCTGGGACGGGGGTGATCACCCAGCTCTCTATCTGCCTGACATAGCTTATATCTGTTAGCGGGACCAGACGAACCTCATCTTTTGGCGGGCACTCGCGTCGTGCCTGTGTTTTTTCAGACAGCGCCCGCACTGGTTATGGATACAGTTAGTCTGGATATACGACTTGTTCTTAAACTCCGGTATTACTTCATTACCCGGATATTTTTTACATCTATCTTTATACCATCCCAGTCCCGATCCACTTCTCCTTCAATATGAACCTTATCCGCAGGCGAGGCTGTTTGACCCATCCAGTATTTGTTATCGATGTCCACATAAACAGTACCGCTGCTGTCACGGAATTCATAAAGCTCGTGACCGACTTGCCTGATAATGTTGCCTTCCAGTACCACCCACGCATCATCCCACTGTTTTTTAGCCTGTGAAACCGATGTCTGGGTGGGGGCCGGGCCTGTAAATCCTCCCTGAACATACCCGGGCTGCTCTACGGAAGAAACAATGTCCGTTTGCCGGGCAAGCGAACTGAAAGAAAGAGTGGTAATAATAAGAGTGATTAAAGTTTTTTTCATTTCTGTTTTCCCTGAAAAAAATTCCTGGAAAACTTAATGAGCAAATCTTAACTAAACCTTAAGCGAAACTAAGCGACAGGGTATTTGCTCCTTTTTCCTGATTACATCCGATGGATAAACTTTATCCAGTGGGTGCTTTCATGGGAGGCTCTTACCCCCGGAGAGCATAAACATTACAGAGCAATACACGAGGCCTGGTTCTTACTTCTCTGTTTTAGCGTGAAGGTTGCCGTGATTTTTTTCATCTCTTACGGAGTGCCCTGCCTAAAGCCACCGGAGGCAAAGATACATCCGGATAATCTCACAGCCCGAAGCATTACATAATAATTTCACGGATGTTAAGAACTTATTTTTATTATGTTTTTTCTAATCCTGGTGTGGCTGATTTTTATATTTTTGAAAGTTTATATTTATTTTTTCTTTTTTGATATATGTCTTTTCATGTGCAAAAAGATTTGCATTGCAGATATTTTGATTTTTTGTGTTGTTGCGATCTTTTATGCTGAATTTTGTATGGAAAATAGATTCTTGCCCTACTTTTTTTTTGATTTTTTGGTGGTATATTCTTGTTTGTTTTGTTTGTATGGTAGAAAAGATCGCAAAAATGATCTTTTTCAAAACAAACATCTGTATATAATTCCCGGCATAAAGTTTGTTTCCTTTGGAAATTTTCTGTCACAACACCAGATTGAGCCGGAGATAATCCAATGATGCTGAATAGAAAAGATGCTGATTATTATTTGGGCAAAGAAATCATGCTGGCCAGAATAAGAAGAGGGGCGCTGATACCTGCAAAAGTAAATGAGGAACATTTCTGGTTACTCATCGGTATATCATCCATTCACAGCGAGAAGATTATTCAGGCACTCAGAGACTACCTTGTTTTTGGTGTGTCCAGAAAGGATGTCTGTGAACGCTATGAAGTGAACAACGGGTATTTCAGTACCAGTCTGAACCGCCTGTCACGTATCAGTCAGGCCGCAGCGCAGATGGTTGTTTACTATTCATAAGTCTGTGTTGTTCACGGACTGAAGGACAGCTTCCGCCAGGTATTAAAAACAGATAACAGACACTGAATTTAATTCAGATGCGTATTTGCGCGCCTGTTTTACAGAGCGGTTATTAAATATGTCGGATGACAACTCAGGATTTTTACGCCGTCACGTCATGGCTGACTTTATTTCTGCCCTGTCCGGGAAGGAATAAAGCCAGCCATGCTGGAAAATGTGAATGTGTATTTTCATTTTGTGAAAGTCAAAAAATTAAATTCAAGAGGTTATATACATGAAAAAGAGCATTATTGCTTCCATTATTGCACTGGGTGTTCTGGGCGGGACTGCACACGCTGCCAATGAAGTGACTTTCCTGGGGTCAGTGAGCGCCACGACCTGTGACCTGACCACTTCTGTCAACGGCGCAGCTCAGCCGAACCAGGTTGTTCAGCTGGGTACCGTTCAGGCTAACCAGACGGGTAATGCTGTTGAGTTCGCCATGAAGCCGGCTGACCCGACCGCACAGGCTTGTGGAAACCTGGCTCAGAAAACGGCCACTATCACCTGGGCTTCTGCTGCCCTGGATGGTGAAGGCTTCGGGGCAACCAGCGGTACAGCTGCTGATGCCAAGGTACTGGTTGACAGCGTGAACTCCAAAGCACCGGGTGCTGTAAATGCTAACGCCAGTTCAGTTGACTTCGACGGCGCTAACCTGACCACCGACGGCCTAAAGTTCACTGCAAAACTGAAGGGTGGCCAGACTGAAGGTGACTTCAAATCTGTGGCATCTTTCGCGGTGACTTACAAGTAATCACCCGTAAGCAGAACCTTACATATTTTATTTAAATGACGCGGCGTACGGCGGTGCGCCGCATTTAATTACCTTGTTCGTTGTTTTTATATCGCTGATTGCAGGCCGGGACAGCACCTGTATATTCATCCCGCCATCCTGCATTCCGTTATTACCTGTTTAACAGGAAATTGTATTTTCCGTGCAATTTCCTCCGGAGAGGGACTGTCTGAGTCAGGGGGTTGTTGTGTCATTTCATCACCGGGTATTTAAACTGTCGGCGCTGAGTCTCGCCTTATTTTCTCACCTGTCTTTTGCCAGTACTGACTCAGAGCTTAACCTGGATTTCCTGCAGGGAATGGGCGCCATTCCCTCCGTATTAAAATCCGGTTCGGATTTTCCGGCCGGACAGTATTATGTCGACGTCATTGTTAACCAGGAAAACGTGGGTAAGGCCCGTTTATCCATTACGCCACAGGAAGAGTCAGCAAACGCCCTGTGCCTGTCGCCGGAGTGGCTGAAAGCTGCCGGGGTTCCTGTCCGCCTGGAGGGGTATGCCTCCACGCTGAATGCTGCCGGGCAGTGCTATGTCCTCAGCCGCAACCCCTATACCAGGGTGGACTTCAGCTATGGCTCCCAGAGCCTGGTGTTCAGTATTCCCCAGTCGTTCCTGGTCGGTAAAACGGACCCCAGCCGCTGGGACTACGGCGTGCCGGCGGCGCGCCTGAAGTACTCCGCCAACGCCTCGCAGACGTCCGGGCAAAGCACCAGTGCCTATGCGAATGCCGACCTGATGGTCAACCTTGGCCGCTGGGTGCTGGCCAGTAACATGAGCGCATCCCGGTACGCTGACGGCTCCGGTGAGTTCACCGCCCGGGATATCACGCTGTCCACCGCCATCAGCCAGGTGCAGGGGGACCTGCTGCTCGGTAAATCCCAGACCCGCAGCGCCCTGTTCTCTGATTTCGGCTTTTACGGGGCGGCACTGCGCTCCAACAGTAACATGCTGCCGTGGGAGGCCCGCGGGTATGCCCCGCTTATCACCGGGGTGGCAAACTCCACCTCCCGCGTCACCATCAGCCAGAACGGGTACACCGTGTACTCAAAAGTGGTGCCGCCCGGCCCGTACCAGCTGGATGATGTCCGCTCCGTGGGGAACGGTGACCTGGTGGTGACCGTGGAGGATGCGTCCGGCCACAAAACCACCACCGTCTATCCGGTCACCACCCTGCCGACGCTGCTGCGTCCCGGGGAGATTGAATACAACGTGGCGGCCGGTCGCAAGTCCAGTAACTATCAGCTGAAAAAACCGTTCCGGGACGGTGAAAGCGGCACGTTCTGGATGGGAAGCGTGGGGTACGGCTTTGACTCCACCACGCTGAATGCCGCCTCCATCCTGCACGGTAAATACCAGGCCGGCGGGGTGAGCGTGACGCAGGCCCTGGGGGGCTTCGGCGCCGTGTCTGCCGGGATGAACCTGTCACAGGCGAAATACGACAACGGGGACAACAAGCGCGGGCACAGCGTCAGCGCCAAGTATGCCAAAAGCTTCTCTGACAGCTCGGACCTGCAGCTGCTGGCCTACCGTTACCAGAGTAAGGGGTATGTGGAATTCGCGGACTTCTACAGCACGGACCGGTATACCCGCTACAACACAAAATCACGCTATGAGATGCGCTTCTCGCAACGTCTGGGGAACAGCAACCTGAACCTGGCCGGCTACCGTCACCGTGGACTGCAGGGGGAGCACGGCAGTGAAGACGGCCCTGACGGCAAGGAGCACCACGGGAACGCTGCAGGGGGGGAGTGACAGCGTCATGATGCGGGTGAACGGTCAGGCGTCAACTAATGGTCCGCTGTTCTGGCTGGAGAATGGCGGACAGCGGGTGAAGCTGACGGGGGCAAAAAGTGATGCCTTCTGCATCTCCCCCACCGCCCCGAACAGGTGTGAGCTTCGTCCGGTGACGGATATCCCGACGAACTCCCCGGAGGGGAATATTGATGCGACGGTGGTCTTTGATGTGGTTTATCCGCAGTAGGCAGCCAGTATAAATCGCCCGGCGTGGGTTAAGCGCACCACAATATGCGAATGAACCGTGTCGATAACAACGGACAAAACTGTAAGTTCATTGTGTTATGACAGAAGGTGTGCATTCTGCTCCTGCACACCCGTAACGCCGCCTCATCCTCAGGACGCAGCCGTGCGGGTGAAACGGTAAAACAGATTCGGTTCACTGACTATCCACAGCGTGTCCCGGTCATCTGAGGCTATCCCCTCCGCCTGGGGAATATCCCTTCGCAGGCCATAGTGTCCCCGGCGCAGCGACATCACCTTCCTCCCGCCGTCCAGGCCCGACACCACGACCACGGCAGACTCATGGGAATTGAGTTTGTAGCGCGTTCTGGGCAATTTTTTCTGCTTTGCTGGTACTTTCTGTTTAAAACGGTTCTGAGTGGCTCCTGTTACGTTCAGGGGATGGAGCAAAAGGAACGTATGACGTCACGGTAGATAAAATTGTCAACTGCTGAATCGTGGGGTCCCGCGCCAGCGGCGTGGGTTCCGATTCAGTGGTTGACAACTGCATATAAAATACCATGCTGGCGGGGTGATGGTTCACGCAGTGGGCCATCGCCCTGCAAAGCCAGACGGGACATAACGCCACTCAGTAATTTAGTTACATCATTCATTATTAAAAGCGACTCCATTCCGGCCCTTTGGGCCGGGGCGGCGGCGCTTTTCAGTGGTGGGAATGGGCTGGATATCAGGTTTTTGCTTCGGTTTCGTTGGTCAGGATTTTGGATGTTGTAACTATTTGCATGACCGGGGCCCGGCGCATCGCGACGGGAGGTACTAATGTTGTTTCCGAACCGGCGCGGACGTGAGTCCGCTGCAAGGGCGGGCATTCTCCTCTGGAACCTGTCCACAGGGCAGGTGATGAACAGGTTATTTATTTATAAGAGAGAAAGATTATGTATTTAAAAGAAGTACAGATCTGGGGTTTAAAGGAAACCACGCACTTTGAAATCAGGTCGCCTGGCGCTTTGTCAGTATATCGGTTGTAACTTTATGGAAAGGTCCCTTGCAGTTATTTGTGAGTAACTGAATATTGCGACCGGAAATGACTCAGGCGGGAACATTTCTGGCCATTCTGGCAGCAGAATGAGAGATATTTTAGCAGGAAGAACGAGCGTTCCGCGCAGAAAACAGGCGGCGCCCGGCGACAGACGTACAAAATCCTCCGACGTCAGCCGGATTTTCATAATCTGGTGGGTTATATGGGGACGGTGGCCATGGTCAGTCGCGTGTAGTTTTTGCCCCGCGACATCATCATGCGCTCTTTCACGCGCCGCTGCAGCTCCCGCTTCATGGCATCAAGCCCGCCGGTAAAGCGTCCGCTGGCGTATTCCCGCGTCAGCTGCTGTTTCACCAGTGTTTCGATGTCCTTACGGGTTCTGTCCGCGTCACGCCGCGCCCGGGCGCGTTTCAGTCCGTGCAGTTTACGTTCAGACTGGTAGCTGCGGAACCGTTCGCGCACAAATCGCCAGGCTTTCGCTATCAGTTCGTCCATCTCCAGTGGCTCCAGATTCTGCTTTTTGCGCTGCTGATTTTCCCATTCGACACGACTGCAGCGGGCGGCCATAACAGCCACGTCAGAAACGTCGAGCGCGGAGAACAGTGCCGGCGTGAAGGTGATATCGGTCGGGATGTTGCAGCCAATCTGCGGATCGTACTCGGTCTGGTAGGTAATCAGCCCCAGCTCTGCCATAAACTTCAGCGCCCGTGTGGCGCGGGTGATGGACAGATTACCACTTTTTGACTCAGTGGCCAGACCGCACTCTATAGCCAGATTGGTGATGGATCTCTGTACACGGTTGGCCAGTGGATCATAATGGAAGCACAACCCCTGAAGCAGCGCATCGATGGCACGACGGCGCAGCAAAGGCGGCATCCGGTGACGCTTTCCCAGCGAACGAACGAACGCCACATGGACGGAAAAATCAAAACGGGACGTGAACCCTTCGGCTTTCGCCATCAGCTTACGACAGAACGGCAGGGTCTTTTTCCCTTCTCTCGGCGTGAATTCCGGATTCGGATTTTTGACCTGTCGGTAATGAGTGAACAGTGTTCGGGTGTCAGTCACTTCTGCCTGCACTTACAATGCACGGAAGGAGTAAATGCCACAGAAACAAGTATTGAAATTTTCTGAGCATAAAACTATACTCCCTGCATAGCCTGATTGGTGGCTATACAGTTTAAGTAGGCCCCGTTAATCTTTCGTTCCCGCCAAGAAATGAGAAGATTATCGGGGTTTTTGCTTTTCTGGTCCCGGGTAGACACCTCATCAGAACCAGTTCCCTGCCACCTTACGGCGTGGCCAGCCATCAAAATTCTTTAGACGATCAGCAATCTAACACTCACTGACGAGACGATCAAGAAAGTTACTCATTCACCTTCTTATCTCAGGCTCTTTTAGCCATTTCCCGTTCAATTAGTAGCTCAATCATTTGAGCCTGAGTAGTTCCAGTCTCTTCACAAAGCTGCTGCAAGCTTTCTTTATGTATGTTTTGTATGAAAACATTGAGCTCTTTATGCGTCGTCTTTTTTCGTGAAATAGATAATCTCTTCTTCTCAGCGGAAGATAAGGGATTACCCTTTCTGTAAATGCGTTTCGATGAGGAAGTTACTGCATTTTCAATCTGCGACATCTCTGTCTCCTCAAGGATCAAACCTAGATCGTTTGCAGAGAATACTACAGATTTCTAAAATCAGCGACTTACTTTATGAACGTAACCTGTGTTGGCGCACGGTTTACGTTTCAAGATCGTTTCCTGGGATGTCAGTACGTCTGTTTCCAGTCCGTTCCCTGCGCCCAGCGGGATGTCCAGTGGTTCAGGTAGCTGCGGGCTAGGACTGAGTCATCCCAGACGACAGCACGTTCTCCGAATTCGAACGGTCTGCTGCACGGGAATAGTTAAACGATCCCACTTCGGTGTGGCGACCGTCGCTCGTTTTTCCCGGATTGCCGGGGCTGGACAACGACGCGAGCGGCGGAGGCGTCAGGATAAATTGTTATTGCCTTCCCTAGTGGTGGCACGATCATTACGCTCCATCCCGGCCAGAATCAGCACGGCCGCGTTTTCCAGAGTTTCCTGTCCCGCGCCGCCCGGTATCACTGTCACGTTCTTCTCCGTGGCCTTCTTAACCGGCATCATTATCATCACCGGCGAGCCCTGCAACGCAAGCGTATGTGCCAGTCGGTTACTGGCATCCAGTATGCTTTTCGTGTTCACGTTTCCACCCCTGATTTTATGCCCTTTCAGGACGGCGGCCGCCGCACTACTGATATCTTCACTGGTGAGCGCGCCTTCATAATGACTGGTGGCAAAAATACCGTTGTGATACGCAAGCCAGGCATCCGCCCTCGCTGATTTCCAGATTTCCAGCCCCTTCTGTGCGGCTTTCAGCGAGTTTTCCCACTGCTGTACAAATGTGGGCCAGTACTTAAACACATAGCGGACCTGCGGCCTAGCTTCACAGCCTGCAGCATCGGGGTAAGGCCGGTGCCACGCCGTACAGACGATCTTTCTGTTTCATCCGTTCACTCATTATACTGGGCTTCTCCGGTTCAGACCGTCTGCGCCAGCACCGCGCGGAGTTCCGCTTTTCTGGCGTTCTGCGCCCGGACCTTTGCCAGTCGCGCCAGCGCGTACTGTTCTTCCTCCACGGTAATATGCTCCGTCACATACCCTTCCGTGTCATATCGGCAGGCCCCGGCTTTCATCGCGCTGAGATATGCTTCAGAACGGGCAATCGCTTTCAGCGCACGGATTATCTTTTTGTGTGACAGCGGGATACCACGCCTGGAGGCGTCCTCAAACAGCGCCTCACGCACGCCACAGGCGAAAAGACGGGGCGTGTCGCCGTCAAACAGCCCCGGCCACCAGGGTTTCAGCGTGCTGACCGCTTCCTCCACTGACTGAAATCGCAGGTAGATGGACAGATCTTTTCTTGCCCGGGCTTTTTTTTCTGCCAGTGACGCTTCCCGGACAGCCCTGTCAGCCAGTTGCTGTTTCTTCACCTTCCACTTCGGGGGCGTGGTGACGTTAATAATGGTTTTGCGGCTGCGGGCCGGCGCTTCCCCATCCGTTTTCCGTTTCAGTGTCAGTACCGGTCGTTTCTGCTCAGTCATGCTGTATGCTGCCCCTGCCAAATCCTGCTCATACCGCCAAAGATACCACACCCGTCACATCGCCAGAACGCCCAGGGCAGCCAGATGGCAGGTGTAGAATACCGGGAAAAAATCAGCCGGCCAGAACGGGGGCCGTGATTTGCCTGTCAGCGAAACAAGCCATACCGTCAGCCCGGTCACCAGAAGTCCTGCCACCGCCGCGGCATCACTGGTGACCAGATTCAGCGCGGGGACGGCCACCACCAGGCAGGCCGCAAGCGCCAGATGTTCTTCAGTATCTGTGATCCGGTACAGCCGGTAACAGATGACCAGCACCAGCACGCCGGCAACGCCGTAGCTGGTTCCGGACAGGGGTATCCACGCCGTCAGCAGTAACAGCGCGGCCGCAGAGTGAAACAGGCAGCGCTGCTCACACCACTTCAGCGCCTGCGCGGTCACCGCAAAGGCAAACAGAATATTCCCTTCATACCACGGAAATCCCGCCAGAAAATATCCGGACTGCGCGATAACCGCCCATCCCCACAGCCGGTTAATCGCAGACTGGCGGATATGCGTATGCCGGGACAGGTTCAGTCCCCACATCCGGCGGCCCATCTCACCGGACTGCTGCAGGGCTTCCAGCCGGTGCATAATCACCGCCAGCATGTCCGGCTCCTGTACCGGCCACAGATCGCCCCAGGTGCCCAGGTCTGCGGCCGCCACGCTCTGACGACACATTCAGACGCAGGGCAATAAACGACAGTGCCATCTGCTGTAAATAAGAGGCATCGGCACTGTTCTGTGACACCGCAAAGGGCGCGTTAAATCCCATAGGAGTGACCGCCGTGCGTTGCTCATTCTGCAGCCGGTAGTTATTAATACCCTGAATGACATTCACGGCCAGACTGAGCACAATCAGCAGGGCCATAAAAATAAAACTTATCGCCAGTACGCGGCTGGTACTTAAACGGGCGCCGTGTTCCATATACTCATCCCGGAATAATGATTACTTAATCCACTGCCGGAAACACGAATCGGGAACGTTATGAAAAATACCGCGAAGGAGGGCTGTCGGCATATACCAGTAAATCAGGTCACGCAGCCAGGAGCTTCCCCGTCCTTTTTTCAGTTTTCTTATCCCGAAATAAACCAGAACCGCAGCGCTGATGCCGAAAAGTTGTTTTGATGTCATTAATCCCCAGCCAATACAGACAGCAGCAGGAATTAATTCATCCACCGGCAGGCCAAACCAGCGGCTCTGGTTGGTCAGTGTTTCCGGGAAACGATATTTCCTGAGTTTATTCTCGTCTCCCGACATGGTCTTATTTCCTGTCAGAGGCCGACGACAGCCATACCAACGGCAATAAAGACCGAGATGATGGCAAAACCCGCCAGGAACTTGACGTTCTTGGTCATCATGTACATCACGGCACCGACCAGCACTTCCGCGAGAATAACCCACTTGACGGCGCTGGAATCCTTACCAAATGTCGCCTTAACCGTACCGTTACCGCTGGCCATCAGGTCCTGCGAACCGCCGGCAGCCATTGCCAGTTGCGGGAAAAAGAACATCAGCACTGCCGCCGGGATCACTGCGCGGGCAAGTTTCAGCAGGTTCAGACGTGTGAACTCAGAAAAAAACGATTTCTTTTTAACGGGCGCAGAAGCACCCTGAACACTTAAAATAGCGCTCATATGGTTCCTCTTTTGAGTAATATCAACTATAAATACGAAAGTTAAATCTCTTTAAATGTGGACTCTGTTTCTTCAATTACCTCCCTGAAAATTTCTTCATTATAGAAATCCGGATATCGCTTCAGATGGTCCCTCAGACGAATCTGAACTTCTATTGTTTTACTTCTTCCACTCCGATCTTTAGCCCTGATAAGACGGTTATTCGTATCTTCATCGAGATACACTGAGACAGTTCGACTTATCCCCTCTCTTGCGTTTCTCCTCCTCACAAATTCACCTCTGCTTACACGACTAATAAACTTATGATTACACGGAAAACGGCAAAAAAAAACACGCCAAAAATGGCGCGCCTTAATTTACATTTATTTAACACAATAAAATTCACGAATAATATCTATCAATGACATTATTTTACCTTTAGAAATACATGATATTCTGAATGAGTCGAAAGATTCATAATTCCTTTTAATTTTACGTTTAACAGGTTTGATTCTGTCTTCTGATGCTCTGATAGTAATACCTAATTCTTTAGCTATATTTGCGTGACTAACTCCTAATGTATAAAAAGAAAAAACAAGCAAAGTACCGGGAGACAGTTCGTTCCAGAATGATTCATTTCCTGAGATAGACAAATTTTTACTTTTTGTGTCAGGAGAAAAAAATGGATGATCTGGAAATAAATTTATCTGCCACAACACAATTACCTCATTATTATCGAATGAGATATTCTCCATTCTTATCTGATAAATTTCCCCATGAAAATTAAAACGCCGGCAAAAAGCAGCTCCATGTCCAAGCGACTGACATTCAAGTTCCAGGGATGACAGAAAAACTTCAACCTGATAACGATTATAACTTTCTCCGGAAAGAGGCTGATCCTCTTTAGAGAAGAGTTCAATAAAGGCCCCATTTGCGTAAAGGATTTTCCGACTTTGATTACGGACGCAAACAGGAACTGGTGAGTTTTTATAGATCTCCTGAATACTCAGAATGTATTTATTTACAGATTGACTGGCGAGTGTTCTTTCTCTACGATCCGTCGGACACATAGGAACCTCCCTAAAGGATTCTATGGACAGTCGATGCAGGGAGGTGAGAACTCCCTGCATCGGCGATTTAACTTAATTTTTTAACGTAGCGTTAACTACAAAGACACTATATTGTTTTTAGACTTAATTTGTCACTATATTTTTATAGATCAACATACTTTTATTTAAAGTAAATCAGAATTTAATCCCGCTATTATTCTTCATTTTCATGGAAAAATCTTTCCATCTCTGAAGATACTTTTTCTTTGATATCTTCAACCATATTTGCATATTCAAATTTTGGATTTCCGGCGACATGAGGGCTGAGAGATCCTATACCTAAAATTTTGGCTACGGATGACTGTGTTTTAAGTACATTTTCAAGTAATACTTTATTGAATTCTGTCTGATTAAATGGCGACTCCTTACGCTCCATTTGTGCCTCATAGACACGAAGCCCTAATTCCAGCAACATCGAAGATGTACCAGAAAAACTGATATCTTTATCTCTCGCCCCTTCTTGGCGTCGTTTTTCCACAATAGCAGTTATTTTATTGCGAACCTCATTACTTATATATACATTGACTTTAGCCATTCACTATCACCTTTTTTTTCCGCAACAAATAAGAACATTATAAACTCCGGATTCAGGAGCACTCTGTAAGGGGTAACACCCCTGGCAGCGCCCCCAGGGGGGTTACTTAAAAACAGGCACAGCGACGCTAGCAGCGCCCCTGATATAATGCAATGTTTTTTATAAAAATAGTCAGTACTACCCCTATATAGCGTCGTCATAGCGGTGCCGGCGACGTGCCTGCACCGCTATTTAATACTTTAAAATAAATTAAATTACATTATTATGAACATAACTCACTGTTACTAAAAACAAATCAGCAAAATTTTAATTTTGCGTGGGGTGTGGTGCTTTTGGTGGTGAGGACGGCAAATTTGTTGAGTATGGAGCTGGAGTGGGTTAAGTTATTACCGGATGACTACGCAAGAGGCAAATTAATGTATAAATGGCTCCTGTCTGTCCTCCTGGTATTAATGAGCACGGTAGTCCATGCCGCTGACTGTTTTGATCTGGCCGGGAGAGACTATAAAATAGATCCGGATTTACTGCGGGCGATTTCATGGAAGGAATCCCGTAACCGGGTTAATGCCGTCGGTATTAACCCGGTTACGGGATATGGCTCGGGATTAATGCAGGTTGACTCTCAGCACTTTAAAGAACTGGCTCGTTATGGAATAAAACCGGAACAACTTGTCTCCGATCCCTGCCTGAATATTTACACCGGAGCTTATTATCTGGCAATCGCATTCAGAAAGTGGGGGGTATCCTGGACAGCAGTCGGAGCGTACAACGTCGGATTTAAAAAGACTCCCCTTCAGGATGCGCGTCGTCTGGACTATGCGACTGATGTACACCGAATCTGGATCGCGATGAAACAAAGTAAAACCAGGCAGACTCCCGCCCGATGATCCCCTTTTTGTATCCGGCAAGCAGAAGAAGGGATAATATTATCAACCGAAACCCATATATTTTTTATGCCGCATAGCAGAATGGAATAAACACAGAAATGTAATACTGACTGCCCGGAATCCCGCGAAACGGGAACCCGTTATCATATCTTCTTCCACCCTGTCAGATCCGTTTTTATCGCTGGCACATAAATGACAGAAAACGATGAAGTCTGTTGATTAAAATGGGATGTTACAGACAATCTGACAATGTCCGGGAAGAATAACATAAGTAAAGCCCCGAAAAATTTTCGGGGCTTTACTTATGTTATTATGACTTACATTCACGAAACTGTTCAGCAATCATCCACAGCGCCTTGTTTAACCGGATATCACCATTAATACCGGTAACTGCCCTGATCCGGGTATTTTTTCCGGGGCATTCCTGCCGGGTAACCCACTCTTCATCATATTCTTCTGTACACGCTGATATGTTGTCCACAGGTCATTTTGTTTATCTTCCCGACGACGTGGAGTAATTATTTATTCAGGAGAAACAGGGATTTTATTTTCGTCCTCATATCTGACAGTCAGTGCCGCTTTACCAAACAGATATTGCTCATCCTGATTAATTATCACTGACTTCATTGACTCCATATTTTCGGTGGCTTTATCGAAGATCCCCATAACCTCATAATCCCCCTCAATCACCTGCCCAACAATATCTCCCTTGTGTGGCACACGTATTTCACCAAAATGATCCGCATACCAGTCCATTTGTACAGATAAATCTGAACAGCCCGGGAACCATCTGATAACTTGACGAACCGTCATGAGAATTGAGCAAAATAATTTCCGGAACCTCTTTCCCATTAATCTGTCATTCACGACGAAAACGCAGCATATGTTTACTGTATTCCCGGCGACTTAAATCACGTACACGACTCTGGCAGGCAAAGAACGACTGAAAACCTTCCTCACGTAACCTGTTGATGATATTAATGGTTGGAATATAAGTATAACGTTCGCTCCGGGATTCATGTTTGTCTCCGGAAAAAACTGAAGGCACAGTCTGCATTAATTCAGCGTCAGCCAAAGGACTCTCACGACGAATGGAATTCTGTCTACCAAAACGGGAAGCGAGTCTCATAACGTATTCCTTATATAATTAATGAAAAAATTCTGAAGAAAAAGCAGTGACCGGAGACACCGCCATTTCCGTTAACACTCAAGTAACAAAAGCGGGTGTTATTCAACAACGCTCCCCTTTAATCCCCTCGGTGAAGCCGGTGATCCAGTCACGTACAGACCGGATAAAACCATACTGAATACCGTAATGATCTGCGGCTTCCTGACCATACGCGACACTCATGGCCGCACGATCAGCAGCGGCTACCAGCTGGCTTTTCATTTTTTCCACCATCTTTCAGTAGATTCAAAGTTACGCATGATATCTCCTTTCGATAACGGGGCGGGGATATTCCCCGCCATCCGGGTCACTTCCTGAGTTCAGTTCCGGCAAACTGCGCCATCAGGTGAAGCATCTGTGCTATTTCATCCACTTTTTGCTGCAATGGCGGCGTTGCCACCGGGATGAGCCGGATTTGTACCTCCAGCTGATCCATCAGCCGGGCGGTCTGCGTTTCCAGACGGACTTTATCAGGAAAGTCGCCCGGGCCTCCGGTTCGTCAGCTTGTTGGGTACCTGCCAACGTTCGGCCTCGCGCACATATACCGGGTTTTCCCGGACGATGAACCAGATTTCATACATCACGTTGTACAGCGGCTCATCACTGTCGCGCAGCCAGTCCAGCGACGTCAGCGAGGTAAACCGCGTCCGCCACTGCCAGAACCCCTGCGCCAGCTCCCGCGCGTCAAACTCGTCAGCCCAGCGCGTATACCAGGCATTGACGGTTTCCGGCGACTGAAAGTTAAGCTCCGTCATGGCCTGCCCCAGCAGGTTCTGGCGCAGCAGCCAGGCATGTTCCAGCGCTTTTTCCTCCCGGCGCATTTTGCGGTTAAAGGCGATTTTCTCACGCTGCATCCGGCGATCTGTGCGCGCGTGTATCACCTCCGGGAACAGTTCGGCCTGCACATCCACGGAGAGTGGTAGCGGGCAATACTCCCCGTGGCTGGAGATGAGGCGGTCCAGCGCCTCTTCCACCTGTTTCAGGCTGGTCAGCCGGTTCTTCGGCTCCCAGTTCAGGCCGGGAATACGCTGTGCCACTGTCGTGTTAATCCGGCTGCTGCCGCTCAGCACGCGCAAAAAAGTACGCGCATGTGGCAGGGCGGGCAGACGTGCTCCACGGCGGCGGGATTCTTCCACCGTCAGAATGGCCTGTAATGCCGCCTGACGGGCTGGCTTCAGGGTAACCAGGGCGTGTGAAGAGTGGATCATGCTGCCCCCTCCATCGCCAGAACGCTGATGATGCTGGCCTGACTGTAACCATCGGCATCAAGGTGAGCCACCAGGCTGAGTGTATGCGTGATAACCTCCGGCGACCAAGCTGGCAGCGTGCGGATAACAGAGAACGGGCGACCGCTGACCGGAATAAAGACCACCATCCAGGACGGGCTGATATCCCCGGGACTGCATACCGCCAGGCTGAAATTGCCGCGGGATGGCGTGAAACGGATCTGCACCGGGAAAAAACCACCAAACTCACTGCGATATTCGCCGTTCATGTCCCAGCCTGCGGGACATGTCAGGTCACGCATCGCGGCGTGGGTCAGTTCACGGCGCAGGTCTTCGCCGCCGTCGCGCCAGTCTTCGAATTCCTGGGGGATCATTGTACTCAATACAGCGGGGGTAATAATGTTACGCATCATTTTCTCCTTGCTGCCGCCCCCGAAGGGCGGCCTCCGTTATCAGGCTGCATCGGGCAGGGTGTGGTGGCTGTCTGCATCAGCACTGCCGTTTTCGGTATCAGATACGTCGTTTTCTGCATCAGGGGCGCGCATCCAGACAGGCACCCAACGGTTGTCACGCATTTTGTCCTCTGCCAGTTCAGCCGCATCACCCTTCTTCATCTTCTCCGCATCCCGCGCCTGTCAGTCCGGCCTCATTCAGCGCGGCGATGATTTGCGGTTTTTTAAGGCCAGTGAAGAAATCGGCCTTCGTCGGTTGCTACCAGTCGCGCAGATGGAAAGCGAGCGCGATTTCCAGCTTATCGAGCGGACTGCGGGTGGTGCCTCCGGCGCCGCGCATCTGCATACCGTCAAGACTGCATGCGGTGCAGAAACTGAGCAGGGCGGTAAGGTCTTTGGCGCTGAGGGTGAAAAAGGTGGTGAAGTCCTGTGTCCAGCCCTCCGGTAGCAACGTTTCAAGACGTTTTCCCTCCTGCGACAGCGTCACAAACGCAACACCGCTCTCGCCGGACGGCGCATCCTTTGTCAGGGAGTAATGCTTACAGTTCAGGCTGATTTGAGCGGGTCGGTTATACGCGCCGCTGCTGAACACGTTCAGACACAGCGTCCATGCCAGAAGCGCCAGGGATTTTTCCGGCTGCTGCATCAGTGCCGCCTGGACCGACAATGTCCGTTCTGCACACATTCTGGTCAGCAGGGGAACACTGATTTCGTCCACAGGCTCCGGCTGGCGCTCATATACCGGAACCTGAGCGGGTTCATCTTCCGTTTCAGACTGCTCACGCAGGCTCACCCCGCGCTGGACACAGATTTCACCGTGACGCCATGACACCACCACGCCGGACTGTGCGCGCATTTCCAGCGTCCATGCCCGGAGTTGTGCCGCGCATTCGATGGCCTCTATCTCTGACTCCATCGTGTCGGTTTCATCGCTGGCGGTCTGGTTTTCGTCGTACAGTTCCTGCAACTCGTCCAGACGCTGCTGTTCCTGCTCCGTGTAAACCGCGTCAGGCTCATCCTGAATACGGTACACTTCGGTATCCTCACCATAGCGGCTGACAGGCTCCATCCGTCCCGCGCACCATGCCCAGCCCTCGGCCTCTTTCAGGCACTCCGCCACCCACTGAAGTTTTTCCAGCAGGGCCGTATCCAGCGCCAGTTTGTCCACAAAACCGCCCTGTTCGTCGCTGAACAGGTCTGCGCGGATTTCATCGCCGGAGAAAGCTTTTTCACCGACAAACGTATATTTGCTGTTGTTGAGGGTGGAAACCTGACTGTCGGTGATCAAATTACGGATCACGCGCACTTCCGGTTTATTGTTCCAGCCCTCTCGACACGCCGCCTCGTACACCTGCACCTGACGGTCGGGATTGTCCTCCAGCGCCAGCGCCTGACAGTGCTCCGTGGTGATTTTGTCCGCAGCCAGCGCTTCCAGGATAACCGGAGCCAGCCCCGCGAGTTTCAGCATCCGCTGTACGTGACGGGGCGAATAGCCCAGCAGATCGCCAGTCTGTGCAGGAGTTTTGCCTTCCGCTGCCATCGCGCGGAATCCCGCAATTTGTTCGACAGGGTGCATTTCCAGATGCTGCCCGTTCTCGGTCAGTGAAGCGGCGGTCGCCAGATTATCCGGCACAACCTTCACGCGGACAGGCCAGTCCGGGTGGATCGTGTTCTCAGTGGCCAACAGATTCATCGCCGCCAGACGGCGACCGCCAGCGGCAACACCGTACAGGCCGTCAGGGAGGGCGTGAACAACCAGATTCTGGAGCAGCCCAATCCCTTTAATAGAGTCCGCCAGTTCGCGGACGCTCTCTGCGGAATACGGCACGATACGCACGTTCTGCGGGGATTTGACCAGTGCGGACAGCGGTACGTGTTGTTCTTCGGTCTGCGCCAGCACCGCCGACAATACGGTGTTACTGGCACTGGCGGCGTTTTTCGCCTTACGGCTGGTTTTTACTGCGGATTTTGCATTAGAATTGGTAACTGACATTATTGATACTCCTTCATGATATTAATAATTGTCTGCCGGACGTGTTCCCGTCCGGCACCTCTTACGGCTTACTGCGTTTTACGGATACCGTGGCTTTCGATACAGCGGTTGAGCCAGTACTCGCCGCCCGGTTCAAAATTCCAGCCCCGCCAGACCATTTCGCCGTCCTTACGCACAACCAAGCGAAGGTGCGTCCCCTGATCGTCTTCAATGGCGACATTCTGATACTGTGCTGCCACCGCTTCGGCCTGTTCGTGGGTGAACGTGCCATCAGGCAGGGATTTCAGTGGGATCATGATGTTGTCTGTCATCGTGTTCTCCTGGATAAGCCCCGTCAGACGGGGCATCAGTGAAAATTTACCGAGTCAAAAGGGAATATCATCGTCGAAGTCATACGCCGGATCGGGTTGCGCTGGCGGCTGCTGCGGTGCTGCTGAGTTTTTCCCTTTTGCTGCATTTCCCGCCCCTTTTACCGCTTTGCCTTCTCCCTTTGCCGCCATAGGTGGGGTCTGAGGCTCCTGCTGTGGCTGGCTGTTGTGGCGACCGAGCATCTGCATGGTGCCGCCCACGTTAACGATCACTTCGGTGGTGTATTTGTCCTGACCGGACTGATCGGTCCATTTGCGGGTGCGTAACTGGCCCTCGATGTAGACCTGAGCACCTTTACGCAGATATTCACTGGCAATTTCAGCGAGCTTGCCAAACACGACAACACGGTGCCATTCGGTGTGTTCGCGCATCTCCCCGTCCTGCCTGTCACGCCATGTTTCTGACGTGGCGAGGGTAAGATTTGCCACCGCGCCCCCGTTGGGCATGTAACGTACTTCTGGGTCCTGCCCGATATGACCGACCAGAATAACTTTGTTTACGCCACGTGCTGCCATGATAAATCTCCTTAATGCGTTGTTTTGACTTTAAAAACCATCACCCGTTGAGTTTCGGGAGCCGCGGTTTTGACGTTTTGCGGGGACCTGCTGTTCTGTTCCCTCTGGTACTGCCATCACCCGTTTGAGAACCTTCGCCGCAAGGGGCATCACTGCCACGGCCCGACGCACCTGTCCGGGGCAGAACGCAAAAGTTTTTGCCGGCCTTTTACGGCAAAAAGTTTTGTAGGCTGTTCATTTCACCCTGGACAGCCAGTGCGGCGGGTTGTGGCTGTATCAGCCCCCGGCGACAGGGACTTAAACGGGTAACGGCACCAGAAGCGGAGATGAGCAGGAACCCGCCGCAACGTCGGGACACGGCACGCGAAACGGCGTTGCGCCTTACAGCCCGGCAGCCTTACCGCCGGGGTGCGAAAAGCACAGGAAACGGCGCGCCAGGGGCGGCGTGACCGGAACGGTCGCAGCAAGCCTGCCGTTGACGTTGCGACAGTGGGATGGAAACCCGCTGCCCCGAAGGGGCCGGGCAGAGACAGCGCAGCTGGCTCGGTGCGCAGCATGACAGCCCCGGTTCCCGTCAGGGAAGTCGCCCGGCGTCAGCGAAATCTGTCAGTCTTTAAAACACTCATTGAGCATCAGGCTTTCGTTGTACGCTTCATCCAGCAGGGTGTTGATACGCCGCAGACTCTGCCCGGCCAGTCGTTCAGTAAGTCCGTGACGCTGCCAGTGATAACGCTCTTCCAGCACTTTCAGGGTGGCGCGCAGGTCGCACATGCTGTTGGCCAGCGCCGCCACTTCTGCGCGGAGTTTTTCGTGTCCGGAATAGTTCATTACGCGGCCTCCGGATAAAAGACGTCGTTGGCGGCCGGGCGTTGCATGGCGCGCTGTACGGCTGTCAGGCGCTCAATCCCGGCTTTGTGGTACTGCTCCATCAGCTCGATACCGATATATCTGCGCCCCGCCTGTAACGCGGCAACGCAGGTGGAGGCGGAGCCGGCAAACGGATCGAGAACAATGGCGTTCGTGTGTGTGAAAGACTCAATCAGCGGTTGCAGGCTGGTAACGGGCTTTTCCGTCGGGTGGTGGCGATTGCCGGAATACTTCCAGCCGAGGACATCCGGCAGCGGGTTCTGTGGCAGGGCCGGACGGCCTTTCGCCAGCACGTAAGCGCATTCATGGCGGTAGCCGACATACGCGGATTTTGACGAGTAGTTTTTGGTGAATACCAGGTGTCCGACCACGCTGAAACCGGCACTTTTCCAGGCCGCCATGAAACGGTCCACGCGGTTCCAGCCGTAGAAACTGACCAGCAGCGCATCTTTTTTGAGTACGCGGTACATCTGGTTACAGGCGGGTTGCAGCCACTCGTCGGTTCTGTCACCGGCAATACTGCGGCCGGAACGGTCACGGAATCCGACAAGGTAAGGCGGGTCGGTCAGAATGAAATCGACGGCGCGCTCCGGAAAGCCGGACATAATATCGACACAGTTCCCCAGGATTAAACGGGACATAGAGATTCCTCGCGGTTACAGGAGGCACCGGGAGGGCGTCCCTGTGACGCCCGTTCCCCGCTGCCTGTGGGCTGTTCACCGCGTCCGGTAACGGGTCAGGCCGACCGTGGAATAACGAGCCGACAGTCCTCACCGTCGGTGAGTTTATGCCGAAAGCGGCTTGAAGGGCGTTCATCAGAAGGCTCCTGCCGGGCGCATAATAGCGACAGCGCCCGGCAGGAGCAGAAAAATCGCCCGTCCCGTGCCCGGCCGGACGCGGGATACTGACCACAGGCAGCGTTGCTCCCGCGCCGCCGGCGCTGGCGCCGAAAAAAGAGGAGCTGCGCGACATCATTATTCATTCAGGAAGTACCAGGCAGACGTACTGCCCGGCAGATTGTCAGCGGGTGATATCCCGCCAGTCATTCCCCCACTCATCGCGCAGTACCGGCGCATCCGTTGAGCCGGTCACTGTCCACGCATCGAGGAACTTCAGACCACGCAGGATACTGTTTTCCACGTCATCGAGCAGAATGATGCTGTTAAACCAGACCACGCCTGTTTCATATTCCCACCGATGCCGGTCATCCTCGCGTTTCAACGATGGCCACCAGGTGCGCCCCATTTCCAGAACACCCGCTTCGGCATGCTCCAGGTCAGTCGCGGAAACCAGGTAATGCACCATCATTTCAGTGCCATTGACGTCGACACTCAGGCCAACAAGCCAGGTATCATTAATGTTTGAATTATTATCCACCGCGCTTCACCTCATCGATTGCCCATTGCAGATGGCTCCAGTTGAACCCGTCATTCGCATCATGGCAGTGCTGTGCCAGCTCCATTGCCGCATCGATATCGTCTTCCGTGAGCGAACTGTCCAGCGCCAGAAAATCACTGGCCAGCCAGAACGTACCGCAGCACAGCGCATCATCAGGAAACCGGGAAAGACGCTGTTTAAACGCAGCGACTGTCATATTGCGGGACAGCGTGATACAGGCCGGAAAAACACTGTCGGCCACATCGTTCCAGCTCCACTCATCACTGTCTGGTACTGGTCGCTCCACGGTTTCCGTGGTCACACCAGGCAGACGGGATAAACGTTCCAGAATATCCCCCAGGTACAGCCTCTCGCCGCTGCCGTCTTCACTGGACAGATAATGTCCGTTGATATAAAGCGCAAACTCGCCATTTTCCAGGTCGATACAGGTCACTCTGAACATAAGATTTTCCTCAACATCCGGCAGGAGGCATCACCGCGATACCGTTCCCTGCCGCACGCTGCCTGTTCGTCGCGTCCGGTAACGGGTCAACGCCGACCGTGGAATAACGAGCCGACAATTCTCATCGTCGGCGAGCTTATGCCGCGAAAGCAGCTTGAAGGGCGCCCTTAAACTGGCGAGGGTATGGAGTACAATCACAACGACGCCAGCGCCCGTCCCGTGACAGGCCGGACGCGGCACACTGGCAGCGGGTGGCAGTCAGCATCAGGTGTGCAGGAATGGCCGGGGTGACAACAGGAGCTGAAGGGAAACACCAGAGGAGGACAGATGACATACCAACAGTTCTGCGTTGCTCCTCCACAGGGTTATTAACTGATTCTGTGGATAACCTGACATCTGTTTTTCCAGGCAGAACAGTTATCTGACGGGAAACAGTAAAATTTCACTTGCAGGACAGAAAATATCTTAAATAATGCTGTATATAAAAACAGGTATTTTAAGAGGTATGCCATGTTACTGCTTGTAGCACCCGAACAGGAGCCGGTACAGTCCACTGCCCCGCTGTTCACCGAACGTTGCCCGGCGGGGTTTCCGTCGCCGGCCGCCGATTACACGGAGGAGGAACTGGATCTGAATGCCTACTGTATACGGCGTCCGGCTGCAACGTTCTTCGTCAGGGCTATCGGGGATTCGATGAAAGAAATGGGTCTGCATTCCGGCGATTTAATGGTTGTCGACAAAGCTGAGAAACCCATGCAGGGGGATATTGTCATCGCGGAAACAGATGGCGAGTTCACCGTTAAGCGCCTGCAGTTGAAGCCCCGTATCGCCCTGCTGCCGATTAATCCGGCCTACCCCACGCTTTATCCGGAAGAACTGCAGATTTTCGGGGTGGTGACGGCTTTTATACACAAAACCCGGAGCACAGACTGATGTTCGCTTTGGCTGACGTCAACTCGTTCTATGCCAGTTGCGAAAAGGTCTTTCGCCCCGATTTGCGTGACAGGTCTGTGGTGGTCCTGAGTAACAACGATGGTTGTGTAATCGCGCGCAGCGCTGAAGCAAAAAAACTGGGCATAAAAATGGGGGTGCCGTGGTTTCAACTGAGGTCGGCGAAATTTCCGGAGCCGGTTATCGCGTTCTCCAGTAATTACGCCCTCTACGCATCAATGTCGAACAGGGTCATGGTTCACCTGGAAGAGCTGGCGCCACGCGTTGAGCAGTACTCCATTGACGAGATGTTTCTGGATATTCGCGGTATAGACAGTTGCATCGATTTCGAGGATTTCGGCCGACAGCTGCGTGAGCACGTTCGTTCCGGCACAGGGCTGACCATCGGCGTCGGAATGGGACCGACCAAAACGCTGGCTAAAAGCGCGCAATGGGCATCGAAAGAATGGTCACAGTTCGGAGGCGTGCTTGCCCTGACGTTACACAATCAGAAACGAACGGAGAAACTGCTGTCACTGCAACCGGTGGAGGAAATCTGGGGTGTGGGCCGCAGGATCTCAAAGAAGCTGAACACAATGGGGATCACCACAGCACTGCAGCTGGCCCGCGCGAATCCAACGTTCATCAGGAAAAACTTTAATGTGGTTCTGGAGAGAACGGTCCGGGAACTCAATGGAGAAAGCTGTATTTCCCTGGAGGAAGCACCGCCCCCCAAACAGCAGATAGTCTGCAGCAGAAGCTTTGGAGAACGAGTCACGACTTATGAAGCGATGCGGCAGGCAGTCTGTCAGCACGCTGAACGTGCCGCCGAAAAGCTGCGTGGGGAACGGCAGTTCTGCAGGCATATTGCCGTGTTTGTGAAAACATCGCCGTTCGCCGTAACTGAGCCCTACTACGGTAATCTGGCCAGTGAAAAACTGCTCATCCCCACGCAGGATACACGGGACATCATTGCCGCTGCCGTCAGAGCTCTGGACAGGATCTGGGTGGATGGTCACCGTTACGCAAAGGCAGGCTGTATGCTGAACGATTTCACGCCAACCGGGGTATCGCAGCTTAATTTGTTTGATGAAGTACAGCCGCGGGAACGGAGCGAGCAGCTGATGCAAGTCCTAGATGGGATTAACCATCCGGGCAAGGGGAAAATATGGTTCGCCGGTCGGGGGATTGCCCCCGAGTGGCAGATGAAAAGGGAACTACTTTCGCCAGCTTATACGACACGTTGGGCAGATATTCCTGCAGCGAAATTGACTTGAAATTGTGGCGATTTCACCTTGAAATTCTCAATATAAATTACTTAATTACAATAAGTTAGATGTGAAATCGCCGTGGCGAAATTATTGACTCAAATTTCTCTCAAGGACCTCGTTGATAGCTTTGTCCAGTTCATCCTGAACCACTTTTGACATACGACTAAACTCATAAGTTAGCGTACGCCCTTTCACACGCTTGCGCGCGAACTTGTCCTTTTCTTCAAAGGTCCAGAGTGCGGAAATTACTGACTTTTCCTTAGGAGGCGGAGCTATCAATGCCTGAGAGGCCTGAGAAATCAATTTCAGTATACTGGATTTCTGTTCGTCGTCTGGTCGCTCGTAGTCACTCAAAATTGCATCATGCTGATCTGAGACAGACTGAATGAGCCCTTCAGACGTTAAACCCTTTTCACTGAGTTTTTCATTAACCTCTAACAGAATTTTATAGTCACTAAACGACAGCTCAGACTGAACCGGGAACAGAGAAATCAATTCTTGCGGTACTGCTGCCGCCTGCAGTGCCCTGGTGACCTTAGCCTGGGATAACCCCTCCAGTTCAGCAATTTCCTTTTGATTGAATCCAGACTCTTTCAGAGCCATCAATCTTAAGCCGATCTCCCGAAGGTTATGCTCTTTAGCTGTCTGGATATCTTTAGCCAGATGGCGAGCTTCATCAGCTGATAAAAGTTCATTGGTAACCATTACATCAAGGCCTGTACGGATATAAATCGCTGAGGCTCGCCGTCTTGAACCATCCAGTATCTCAATCCTTTCACCTTGCTGAATGCCAATACAGGGGAAGAACTGCTGAAACTTAATCGTCTGGATAATAGATTTCAGGGACTCCCTGGTCAGAGCAAGTTGATCTCTTCCGTTGGTTTCCTGGTTTACGAATGTCTTACTTTCAACGTCCGATGCAGGTACCCGAACAAACCTGAACGTTATCTTCCTGCCGGTTTTTAGGGTAAATACCTGACTTCTTTGGGTGTCAGTCATCTCAACCATTGACGCCTGGGTATTTAACTGTCTGCCAATAGTTTTTCTTCTCTCATTCGACATCACATACCTCCATTAGTACGAATGAACTCAATGCGATCAAATACGGCCTTCGCAAAGTCTTCCGCTGCTGATTTTGCGCTTTTAAGCGCCTCGGTGCTTCCATCATAGGTTGCTGGATTTGCGGAAATAACTGTGTCAAAAGTCTCCCCGCATCGCTCGAAGCCATCCAGCCTCGGCAGAACCATGTCGAGCATATCGGCACCGAATACTTCTTTGGCCTGACTATGGCAAATTTTGTGATCAGACTTGTTCAGGATTTTGGACATAAAACCTACATTCCCGATGAGATTGCAGGTGTGTCCATCCTGTTCGATCGAATCAATAAGCGCAGGAAGGCTGGCTACAAACTTCAGGGAAGAATGAAAATCAACCGTTGCCGGAGGAAGTGGAGTCAACATCAGGTCTGCCGCTCCGATGCAGTTTTTCAGGAACGCATCGAGGTGAGGACCACTATCAAGGAAGATAAAGTCGTAGTCATACCGGAGCTTGTCGATAATGTTCTCTTTAAGCACTGCATGAATATTTTGCCCTGGCAGATGTTCCTCACACAATCCCTTCCAGCCTTCAGCAAGGAATGCATCGTCAATGGAAGCGGGAATAACATCAACGCCCGGGATAATTGACGACACGATGAAATCGGAAAGTAATTCTTCACGAGACACGTTCTGGAGCATGGCCTGAGCAGCCGTATTTTCAACCAGGCCCACTGAATTCTCATGGCTCAGGAACATTGTCAGAGATGCCTGCGGATCGAAATCGATGGCCAGGATACGCAGGTCTTCGAACAGAAGCTGAGGATGAGCCCGAAATGCATGGGATAATGAAGCGGTAGAAACTGTCTTGGAACCGCCACCTTTAAGGTTACATACAAATATAGTGAAAGCTTTATCGAAGCGATCTCTGTACTTGGGCACTTTACGATGGAAATACAGATCGATAACGTTCTGAATCGTCATCGCGTACTTCATGGTATTGCCAGAAGGTTTCTTTTTAAAAATGTAGCCACTGGCTTCCATTTCGGCCACAGCATACTCAACACTCCCTTTGCTGAGCTTAGGCAGCTTATATAGGGCGGCTTTGCTGTATTCCTGATAGAACTCGGTAAGCTTCAATTCCTCTTTTTGCTGGCGGATACTTTCGCTCAAGGATGTCAGAAGTTTACCTGCACGTGTGGCGACTTTCCGTAACTGCTCAATATTTTCCATTTATCACCTCATGATGTTTTTTGTCATTTTGAACAAAAAGAATCATGTTGCAAGAAATAAATCATAATATTTTGATTTTGCTCTCACAGGAGGCACCGAAGATTAAATGGAGAAGAGGGCGCTACATCCACAATCATTTTGTTAACCCACAGCGCAAACCGTGAGTCTGTTCAGAGCTTGCATCTGAGCAGGCGAAGGGTTGGACAAGCCCAAGGGGCGCGTCAGCCAGGCACATTAGGGTATAGTTCAGCAGTACCAGTTTCTGCCAGGACATGGATATCTCCGGGCAAGCAAGCTGATGATTAAAAAAGAAAGAGGGGACTGCCCCTGAAGGAATTGCAATTCCGTTCCTCGCAATGTCAACATTTTTTGCCTGTGATACTATGACCGGGTCATTTTTCAGAGCATGGACTGATGAAAAAGAAAAACACTACGCCGACTCCCCACGACGCGACATTCCGGCAGTTTCTGACACAACCTGACATTGCCCGGGATTTTATGGAGCTGCATCTGCCGGCAGAGCTGCGTGCCATCTGCGATCTCAGTACACTGAAACTGGAATCCGGCTCGTTTGTTGAGGATGATCTCCGCCAGTATTTCAGCGACGTCCTCTACAGCCTGAAAACCACAGCCGGCGACGGATATATTCATGTCCTGGTTGAACACCAGTCAACACCTGACAAACATATGGCTTTCCGCCTGATACGCTATGCGGTGGCCGCCATGCAGCGCCACCTGGAGGCAGGGCATAAAAAACTGCCACTGGTGATACCAGTGTTGTTCTATACGGGGAAACGCAGCCCGTATCCATACTCCACCCGCTGGCTGGACGAATTTGACGATACGGCTCTGGCAGACAAACTCTACAGCAGTGCTTTCCCGCTGGTAGACGTTACGGTCATTCCGGATGATGAAATCGCCGGCCACCGTAGCATGGCCGCCCTGACTTTATTGCAGAAACATATTCATCAGCGGGACCTGGCAGAATTGGTTGACCGGCTGGCGCCCATTTTGCTGGCCGGATATCTGTCTTCATCGCAGGTAATATCGCTGGTACACTATATAGTGCAGGCAGGCGAAACATCGGACGCCGAAGCCTTTGTACGCGAACTGGCACAGCGTGTGCCGCAACACGGAGACGCACTTATGACCATCGCACAACAGCTCGAACAGAAGGGCATCGAGAAGGGGATTCAGCTCGGTGAACAACGTGGTATCGAAAAAGGCCGTTCAGAAGGGGAGCGCGAAGCGACTCTGAAAATAGCCCGTACCATGCTCCAGAACTGCATTGACCGCAATACCGTCATGAAAATGACCGGTCTGACTGAAGACGACCTAGCGCAGATCCGCCACTAATCCCCCTTTTCTGGCACTCCCTGCCCGGCCATCAGCGAATACTGGTGGGGCAGGGAGGCATCAGGCTCTGCCAGCCACAGCGATCAAACAGCTTCATTACCCCCGCTACGTTCCCTGTCAAACGTGCTGTCAGCGAATTTATCTGTCGGCCGCTGTCGTTAAAACCGACATCGAGTTTGGCCCGTGAGAGATAAATGCCGTTCACGCCTGCACTGAGCGCCACAGCATTCCGGCCGGACCATTCCCGATCGCTCAGCAGACGGTAGTTCCAGTGCATATCTTTCGCTGTTTCCAGAGCATACGTCAGCCGGAACAGGTCGTTCTGCTCGGACAACTCACCGGTGCATGAACGCCAGAGGTAATTCAGCTTGCTGGCCAGCTTGGCGCTGACGCCCATCTGACGTCCCTGTTTCAAAAGCCACTCGATATCGGGCGTCACATCACGAGAAAAACGCCGTTGCTTCAGCGCAGTCGCCAGCCAGCGGGTGAGAAAGAGGTTTTCCTGTGCCGGCGAGAGAACGCCACCATCCTGCCTGGCCAGCGCAAGCGCCACCAGGGCACACCACGCCAGATGACCTGATTCTTCTGTCAATGTCACGGCTTCTCCCGCAAGTCAGAAAAATGATGTAATTCATCAGGCATAATCAGCACACGTCAGCCCGTCTTACGGAGAAACATTCGCCGCATCTCACGCGTCAGCTGCTTCTTCTCCCATCCGTAAGGGAAAATAATGCTGTAGTCCCTCCTCTCAGGGAGGATATCAGGGCCCGCGACGATTCGCGCCACCTCCTTATTCAGGCGTTCTCCTCGCCAGCCATAAGCCGCCAGTCGCTTACGGATACGTGCAACGGGAAAACGTTTATCGGAGTGACGGGGGAAGAGTAACGTCCCGTCCTCATTTCGTTTGACACCAAACATATCCAGAGACTGTTCGATCACCACTGTTCGAACGGGGAAATGCTCACGCATAGTTTTCAACATATTCTCCATTTCAGACTCCTGAATTAATCCCTGCAACTGTCTGACCAGCCAGAGAGCAGCGTTATGCTGGCTCACTCCCTGCGTCATCATTCATTTCACACTGGAGTTCATGCCAGTATCCGGCAATATTGTTTACCACCTGTGCTGTTATAACGGCGTCAGTGACGGCGGAATGAGCCACCCCGATCCAGCTCAGGCCAGCCTGACTGACAGCACCGGAAAGCGATATGGTTCCGTAACGATTTGTACTGCAGCTGCTGCCGGATCGATGCCGACTGTGGGTTTCAGGCGGGTCTCAAATATCCTCTCACCGCGGGCATTCACCAGACCGATTTCCAGCGCCTGCGCGCCGGCATCAAGTCCGGTCGTTTCGGTATCGAGGAAGACGGGGCCCAGTGCTAACCAGGTATGTGCCAGCATGGCGAACCTGCCACGCTCACTCTTCATCCGGGCCTGCAGGCCCAGACGTGTGCTGGCCAGCCGCTGTTTTTCTGTCTGAGGGCGTTTCGCCCGCATCGGGACGCAGTCAGCCAGCCGCCATACGCCGTATTTCCCGCCGTAAGGACTTTTGTACATTCTGACCGGTTCCGCACCAGGGGCTGGCTTCATCCTGAACTCATCCCGAAGCCGCCCTTTGGTGTAGCATTTATCCTCCGCCCGGGGCGCTTCATCACAGGCGTCTGAATTGTCATCATCACGCATTCTGGCCACCGGTCTGTTTATTGCCTGAAAGCGCCGCCATCAGTGACTGGTTCTGACGCTTCAGGGCTTCAGCCTCACCACGCAGTGCCGCGACCGTTTCTTTCTCCCCCATCGTCTCCAGACGGGCATCATCACGCTGGTTTTCCAGCTGTGTGCAACGCTCTGTCAGACTGGCTATTTCACTGCCCATACGCACCAGTTGCTCCGAGGAGGCCTTTTCCTGCGATTCCAGCCTTGCGGTGAGGCTGCTGACTCTGTCACGTTCAAGTGCAATCTCACCGGCGCGCGCCTGCGTGTCAGCGATGGCCTGCTCGAGGCGTTGCTGCAGCGTTTCGCGGGTGGCCAGATGCTGCTGACGTTCTGAGGCCAGCGCATTTTCCTGCGATTCAAGGCGGGTAAGGAGAGTATTGACTTTATCGCGTTCAGACTTCAGTTCTTCTGTACGCGCATTAGCTTCGGCAGAAATTTGCTCCAGTCGTTTCTGCAGGTCTTCCCGCGTGTTTTTGTGCTGTGCCTGCTCCGCATTAAGCGCATCCTGCAGCACTGTCTTCTGCTCCTGATACCGTTCCTCTCGCTGACGGGTATTCTCTTCAGCGGCCGCAAGACGCTCTTTCAGCTGGGCCATCTCCACATCATGCTGCTGACGCAGTGAACGTTCTGACTCCAGCGCCAGCGTCAAACTGTCATATCTGTCCTGCAGTTCATCCAGTTTTTCTTCCAGGTCGTCGACTGTCTGCGCGGCGTCGGCCAGCTCCCGCTCTGCCTGTGCGGTCTGTTCACCGGCAGCACGCGTGACTTCCGCAACCCGGCGTTCTGCAGCCCGGACCGCCTTGTCATTCAGTTCTGTCGCCAGCTGGGTGATGCGTTCGGACAGCGCGGCGGAGACGGCCTTCACTTCTTCAGCCACTTCCACTGGCAGCTCGGCAACGGGTTCAGTGACGACCGTGCTCTGTGAAGCCTGGTATTCGTCCCATATCTGGCGGAGACGTGTCGGATTGCCGCCACCCACCTGGTTACGTAGTGCGAACCCGGTGATATTCCGTCCTTCAGCCTGCAGGGCCAGCCCTGCTTCAATAATCTGTTCTGGTTCGTATGTCGCCGGACGCATCTGTCAGTCTCCGCATAAAGGGGTATGCTTATATTATACACAAACAAACTAACAAATAAACTAACTAACAAACAAATTAAAGACGTGACAGGGTAGCGAAAAAGGGCACCAGGACAGCGCACCGCCGGTCGAATTGCTGGCACAGCATGTCCGGAGCCCGGGCGGGATGCACCACAGGTACGATGCACGCCACTCTCCTTGCCAGGTACTGGTGTTAATGCTAATGTACGCATACGTTAGCATTAACCAGAGACAGACATGCCGCAGGATGAATCAGTCGTCAAACGGGCCAGGGAATACTTTTTCCGCCACCACCGGTATACAGAGGAAGACCTGGAATCCGACTACCAGGCAGAACTGTGTAACTACAGGGATGACACCTGGGAAGCACCACAACGGGCAGCCAGACTCAGTGCGGCCGTCAAGCGCTACAAAACGTATGAGATGCTGTACTTCTTCTTCCAGATCGCTGATGAGGCCGGGCTGGACTATACTCCGCTGGTTGTAAAGCGCCTGTGCGCTCATCTTTTCGACAGGCAGGGCAGCCAGAATATTATTGTTGATATCTTTGGCCAGAAGGGACGCATGCACCGCAGCCATGACAGTGATCCTGACATTATTGCTGCCGTTGCCGAACGCTACCGGCAGCAGGCAGAGGACCACTGGCAGACAGTTCTGAAGAATATCGGGAGAGTGAAGCAGGACTACCAGAAAAATCAGAACAGACAGAAAGGCGCAGGGGATTAAATGCATGATTAATGCTAATGTATGCGTACATTAGCATTAATCACATAAGTCAGTGAAAATAAATCAGGCTTATTCAACGTTGCGAAGGTTCTTTGGCCAGTTGCTGGAGCTACTTCCCGAAATCAGGAAAGCCTGCGGCTGAAAGTACATCAGCAACAGCACTGGCTCTGGGATGGCCACGTTCAAGTCAGACCAGACTGAGAGCCACACCTGATTTCTCCGTATCATAACTGTGACGCGACAACCGGAATTACCAAACGGACACTCAAAGAATGAGATGAACGCTCCAGACTTATGAAGTTCGGAACACACAGAGTTCCTAGTTGTAGCGGCTCGCAATCGAAATCCCCCCGACTCGCAATCAGCGCAAATTTCGGCTCACATTAACTGCAAATGAAAAATGCCACCGGCTCGCATTTATCCTGCCCGGCTCGCAATCCATTCCACCGGGCTCACAATAACTGCAAGTCAACTTCGTCATATCGGCAAACCGACTGCCAGCATTCTATTTTCCAGTTCGACTGGTCTCAGATATTTATTCATACTGGTTAAAAATTGTCGTTTTGGTTTGATTAACGTTTACCTACGTATAATCGCAGCAATTGGAGTTAACTCAGTAAATAGGAGCAAATAATGGAACAAAACCAACCAGCACAACCTTCACGACGTGCAATCCTGAAACAAACTCTTGCAGTATCTGCTTTGTCTGTCACCGGGCTGGCGGCCTTATCGGTACCAACTATCTCTTTCGCCGCATCACTGAGCAAAGAGGAACGTGACGGTATGACTCCAGATGCAGTCATTGAACATTTTAAACAGGGTAACCTGCGCTTCCGGGAAAATCGCCCGGCTAAACATGATTACCTGGCACAGAAGCGCAACAGTATTGCGGGTCAGTATCCTGCTGCGGTGATCCTTAGCTGCATTGACTCACGTGCGCCGGCGGAAATTGTGCTGGATGCGGGGATCGGTGAGACGTTTAATTCCCGCGTAGCGGGTAATATCAGTAATCGCGATATGCTGGGCAGCATGGAGTTTGCCTGTGCAGTTGCCGGCGCGAAAGTAGTGCTGGTTATAGGACACACCCGCTGTGGCGCAGTACGCTGTGCTATTGATAATGCTGAACTGGGTAACCTGACGGGGCTGCTGGATGAAATTAAACCCGCGATTGCAAAAACGGAGTATAGCGGTGAGCGTAAAGGTAGCAATTATGATTTTGTCGATGCGGTGGCACGAAAAAATGTCGAGCTGACTATCGAAAATATCCGCAAAAACAGCCCGGTGCTGAAACAACTGGAAGATGAGAAGAAAATTAAAATCGTTGGCAGTATGTATCACCTTACTGGCGGTAAGGTTGAGTTTTTCGAAGTATAACTGAAGCAGTCCGAGTCCGAATACAGTCAGCCTCGCATTACATTAAGAGCTCATTAAATTTTCTCTGGAATGAAAATGTATTTTTTGAGTACACCCAAAACGCACAGTCTGGTGAGACAGTTTTTCTGTCTCATTTGGGTTGTTTTTATCCCATTCCGGTGTTACGTTTTCATCATCTAGAGTTAAACGAGACAGTTTTCACCATTATGGCACTTTACGGCTATGCCCGCGTTTCAACCAGCGATCAGGATCTTACTCTGCAGACACAAATTCTCCGCGCTGCTGGTTGTGAAATTATTCGTGCAGAAAAAGCCAGCGGAAGCGGCCGGACCGGAAGGAGCGAGTTGCAGCTGCTGCTGGAGTTCCTGCGCCCTGGTGATACGTTGATGGTGACACGCGTGGATCGCCTGGCCCGCAGCATTAAGGACCTGCAGGACATTGTGTATGCCCTGAATCAACAGGGCGTAACGCTCAGGGCAACAGAACAGCCAGTGGACACGCGTTCAGCTGCAGGCAAAGCCTTCCTCGATATGCTGGGTGTTTTCGCTGAGTTTGAAACCAATCTGAGACGTGAACGCCAGATGGAAGGCATTGCCGCGGCGAAAGCCAGGGGCGTATACCGGGGAAGGAAACCGTCCATAGATCCTGCTGAGGTATATCGTCTGTATACCATTGAGAAGATGGGAGCCACAGCCATCGCCCGCCAGCTCGGGATTGGGAGGGCGTCAGTCTACCGGGCGCTGGAAAATTATGAGCAGCCGGCGTAGCGCGATTCCGTCTGACTCCCTGTTGCAACTACGGCAACGGCTCGATCGCCTGCCGCCAAAAAGCCCTGAACGTGCCAATCAGATTGCCGCTACCGCCCAGCTGTATGGTATTTCAGTCACGACGGTTTATCGCGCTCTTCACCTTGTTTTGAAACCGCGAACGGCCCACCGCAGTGATCATGGTCAACCCCGGATACTGCCACCGTCCGAGCTGGAGCATTACTGCGAACTGATTGCTGCACTGAAATTACGAACCACAAATAAATCCGGCCGCCATCTGTCGACCGGACGGGCAATACAGCTGCTGGAAGAGCATGGCGTGGAGACGGTCCAGGGATTGATTAAAAGTCCCAAAGGCTTACTTCGTAAGCAGACCGTCAATCGCTGGCTTTCCCGCTGGCGTCTCGACCAGCCCCGCCTGTTACGGGAGCCTCCGGCGGTAAGATTTCAGGCTGAAAACAGCAATGACTGTTGGCAGTTTGATATGTCGCCATCCGATCTCAAACATATTGAGCGGCCTGACTGGGTAGATCCTGCCCGGGGCGAACCCACGCTGATGCTGTTCAGCGTAGTGGATGACCGGAGCGGTGTCGCATACCAGGAATACCGGTGTGTGTACGGTGAGGATGCGGAATCTGCGCTGCGTTTTCTCTTTAACGCCATGGCCCCAAAAACCAGGTCTGATTTTCCTTTTCAGGGCCGCCCGAAATTGCTGTACCTCGATAATGGACCGGTGGCCAAAAACCATGTATTCCAGAATGTGATGCAGTCCCTGAAGGTTGACTGGCTGACGCATACGCCGGCAGGCAAGGACGGCACCCGGACGACGGCACGGTCCAAAGGTAAAGTTGAACGTCCTTTCCGGACCGTCAAGGAGGCACATGAAACTCTGTACCATTTCCATAAACCGGAAACGGAGCTGCAGGCCAACGAATGGCTCTGGAACTATCTGAGCCGTTATAACGCGCAGCGTCACCGCAGCGAGAAACACTCCCGACTGGAGGACTGGCTGGCAAATATCGGCCAGGAAGGTGTGAGGGATATGTGCAGCTGGGAACAATACTGTCGGTTCGCCCGGGAGCCGGAATCCCGCAAGGTGGGTGTTGATGCGCGGATAACGATAGACGGCACCGCATGGGAAGTTGAACCGGATATGGCGGGTGAAACCGTCATTCTGCTGTGGGGGCTGTTTGACGAAGAGATGTATGTGGAGTTTACCGGTGAAACATGGGGGCCTTATTATCCGGTGTCGGGGCCTGTGCCGCTGCACCGTTACCGGACGTTCAGACGCGGTAAAGCGGCTGAACGGGCCGATCGTATCCATGCTCTGGCCAGGCAGCTGAACATCCCCATCAGCGCATTGTCCGGCAGCGATCTCCGCGTGGTCAGTGATGACACTCAGCAGCGCATTGATGCGTTGCCACATCAGCCCTTTGATACCCGAAAATTTGAATACCACTTTCCCACCGTTATTGCGGCAAAACTGGCAATTGCCGACGATCTGGCCATACCGCTGGCCAGAATGTCGGATGAAGACCGGGCGTTTATCGACAGTATTCTGACTGAGACGCTTAACCGTAGTGAAGTACTCGCCCGCATCAGAGACTATTTTCGTAGCAGACAATCAGGAGAGGACCATGCGGGTTGAAGTGATGGAGCATTATGGACTGACGCAGTCTATTGAACAGGCCGGGTATTATGAAACTGCCCACCATAAGCAGCTGATGAAAGACATTAAGGGTGCGATACGCGAAGGACGACTGATAGCGGTCTGTGGCGTGGTGGGAAGCGGTAAAACCGTCACTCTGCGACGCCTGCAGCAGCAACTGCTGGATGAAAATAAAATCATTGTCGCCCGCTCCCTGTCGGTGGACAAACAGAGTGTCCGGCTCGCCACGCTGATTAATGCCCTGTTTTATGACCTGGCACAGGATAAACAGGTGCAGATCCACAAACAAGGTGAACGCCGCGAGCGTGAGCTGCAGGAACTGGTCAAAAAAGGCAAACGCCCGGTGGCGCTGTTTGTTGATGAAGCCCATGACCTGAACGGTAATACACTAACGGGGCTCAAACGGCTGATGGAAGTGGTTGAAGACGGCGGTGGTAGGCTGTCCGTCGTTCTGGCCGGTCACCCAAAACTGCGTAATGACCTGCGTCGTCCGACGATGGAGGAAATTGGCTATCGTACCGATATTTTTACACTGGACGGGATCACCGGCAGTCAGCGTGAATATATCCAGTGGCTGCTGAAGACCAGCACCGGTAAGGGTAAGCCGGAAGATATTCTAACGACCGAAGCCGTTGACCTGCTGGCGATGAAACTGCGAACACCGCTGCAGGTCCAGTTGCACCTGACGCTGGCGATGGAAGCAGGATACCAGACGGGCGAAAAACCGATTACTGCCACTCTGGTTGAATCCGTGCTGTCACGTCAGCTGGATGACCTGGAGCCGACGCTCACGCGACATGGTTACCGGCTGAAGGATATGGTGGAGCAGTTCGATGCAAAACCAGCTGAAATCAGGGCATTATTTAATAATCAGTTAGACCCTGCCCGCACGGCCGAACTACGCGACAGAATGCTGGCGGTCGGTCTGCCAATATGACGATGTTGATTTGCAGTTATTGTGAGCCCGGTGGAATGGATTGCGAGCCGGGCAGGATAAATGCGAGCCCATTATCACCTAATGTGAGCCGGTGGCGTTTTTCATTTGCAGTTAATGTGAGCCAAAATTGGCGCTGATTGCGAGTCGGGGGGATTTCGATTGCGAGCCGCTACAAATAGCTTCGCATATTACCGCTCCACTTTAGCCAGACCCTGTTGATTGCCGGGAAACAGTGAAGCGGCATTCATAAATTGTGCTACCTGTTTCAGTAACTGCCACATGTACCGACACTGATGATTTCTCGTTATGGTTTCGTGTAACGACAACCACAGTCGCTCTATCGGATTCAGCCACGGCGAATACATCGGCAGGAACAGCAACCGGAACTTCGGGTTTTCTTCCAGCCAGCGTTCCACTTTGCGGCTTTTATGGATGATGTAGTTATCCGCCACCAGTGTGATGGTTTTCGCCCGCCTGTATGTACGGCGTAACGTTTCTAACAGACTGATAAATAAATCAGAACTCTTGCTGCTGCCACTGACGTAGTGAACCCGTCCCGTACCTGAATGCAGTGCGCCTGCCAGATAATGCTTCTGGTTCTGTCCCGGCGTGGCGATGCGTTTCTGTTGCCCTTTGGGCATCCAGTCAGCGCCAATTTTTGGGTTCAGGTCGATGTCGACTTCATCCTGATAAAACACAGGATGTGCAGTCTGCTCCTGAGCCAGCGCCTGATCAATGACAAGCCGTTTTTCTTCATAGTGCGGATCTTTGATTTTCAGCGTTGGCGCTGCCCTGCGCCAGACCATATCTGCCTGCCTCAGATATCGGTGCAGGGTGGAGCGGTGCAGCGTCACATCAAAAAGTCGGTTGATGACGAGTGCCAGAAGCTCCGTGCTCCAGCGTGAGCGCAGCCAGCCAAAATCCTTCGGGGAACGCTGTACCAATAGTGGCAAGAGCTGAAGGATATCAGCGACCGGCCAGCGTGGAGCACGTCCGGGTCTGAGGCTTTTTAGTCCTTCAACACCATGTAAAGTAAACCAGTTTATCCATCGACCAACGGATGAACGGGCGGCACAGAGTAATCTGGCAACGTCAGTGACGGTCATTCCCTGATGCAGCATCAGCATGGCGATAAGCCGTCGCGCATGGTTTTTATCGTGGGTTTGTTGGGCCTCTTTGCGCATCAGTTGTCGTTCTTCATCAGGAATTGCTGCTATGATCGGCATCGCTCAGTCCGGTTGGTGATTTGTGATGTTTGGCGATTGATCAGATCGCACAATCCGGGCTGAGTTCCCTTTCAGTGATCTACTATTTTGCGAAGCTATTTAGGCGACACCGCCACTATCGACGAAATTCTACAAGAGTCATTTACGCAACTCGTCTCCCGGGCAACCGGTATGAAAGAATATCATTCACTTATGGATGATGTGCTGGGGGAAAGAATAATTGGTTTCAGAAGCAAATCGCTGATGACCATCGCCAACTCTATCAGCTCCACGGAGCTTATTGGTTTTTTACCACAAACATTTTTTGACTATTACTCTTCCTCTATCAAACTTAAAAAAGTCACCATACCTTTTACCATTGCTCCCATACAATTCTATCTTATGTATAATAGGGCTTCGCTGAATAATAGCGGATTTGCTGAGCTCATTGAGCACATCACAAAAAAACATTAATAAGAAGGTCAGATAACGGATATTAATATAAATTTAATGTATATGTTTATGGGATATATTTATTTTACAAATATAATAAAGCATTGCAAGTTCATCTAATGTGCTTATCCTTTATGTTAATTATTTCGAATATACTGTAGTTAACACATCGGAGACTATCCAGAGATGTCGGTTTATAAAGTTCCGCTCGAGCAAAATGTTCTGGAAGCGGCTCAAGAGCGTATAATGTGGCCCCTGGAAACCTTACCCCGGGTCTGCGTCTCATTTTCTGGTGGTAAAGATTCAGGACTTATGTTGCACCTGACGGCAACGTTGGCGCGCAAAATGAATAAAAAGATCCATGTTCTCTTCATTGACTGGGAAGCGCAATTCTCCTGTACCATCGCCTATATTGAATCGTTACGTGAATACTACGCGGACGTTATTGAGCGTTTTTATTGGGTCGCATTACCCTTAACCACACAAAATTCCCTTTCACAATACCAGCCGGAGTGGCAGTGTTGGCAGCCGGGTACCGACTGGGTACGACAACCGCCAGAAGATGCGATTACCGATCCGGCCTTTTTTTCCTTTTATCAACACGGCATGACCTTTGAACAGTTCGTTCGCGATTTTGCCGACTGGTTTTCAGAAAAACGTCCTGCCGCTATGCTGGTCGGTATTCGTTCCGACGAATCCTATAACCGATTTGCCGCTATCGCTAACTCGCATAAGCTGCGCTTTGCCGACGATAAGCCCTGGACCACGTTAGCCCCTAAGGGGCACACCTGGTATATCTATCCCATCTATGACTGGAAAACCGCAGATATCTGGACCTGGTTCGCCAAAACAGGTAAACCATGTAACCCTTTGTATAATTTGATGTATCAGGCTGGAGTACCGCCCCGTTACATGCGTATTTGCGAACCGTTCGGCCCGGAACAACGACAGGGGTTATGGCTGTATCATGTTATCGAACCTGAGCGCTGGGCGGCCATGTGCGCCAGAGTCAGCGGCGCACTCAGCGGAGGAATATACGCCGGACAAGACAGCCATTTTTACGGCCACCGGAAAATTTTAAAACCCGATCACCTTAACTGGGAAGAGTACGCGCTGCTCCTGCTACACAGTATGCCTGAAGTCACTGCCGAACATTACCGTAATAAAATCGCCGTTTATTTGCAGTGGTATAAGAAAAAAGGCATGCACACCATTCCACAAACGCAGCATGGCGATATCGGATCGCGCGATATTCCGTCGTGGCGACGGATCTGCAAAGTATTACTGAACAATGATTACTGGTGCCGGGCGCTGTCATTCAGTCCGACAAAACCTAAGAATTACCAGCGTTATAACGAACGTATGAAAGCTAAACGCCAGGAATGGGGGATCTTATGCAACACCGACTCACAACCGAAATAACTCACTTTCTCTCTGAACTGCCTGAAGAGGAGAGGATCGCCGCCATTAATGAATTTAGAATGGCGATACATAGCGTTAGTCCTTTTCGCGATGAGCCTGTCGATTGTGTCCTGTGGGTGAAAAACGATCATATTTCACCTAATGACGACAACCCGAATAACGTTGCGCCGCCGGAGAAAAAACTGCTGCTTAAATCGATTGAACAAGATGGGTTTACTCAGCCGATCGTGGTGGTAAAGGCCAATACGGAGGAGTACGAGATTGTAGACGGTTTTCACCGTCATGAGCTGGGCAAAGGAAAAGCGGCCCTGAAAAGGCGTCTGAAAGGCTACCTGCCGATAACGTGTCTGGACAGAGAACGTCACGAACGCATGGCGGCAACCATTCGGCATAACCGCGCGCGCGGGCGCCACCAGATCCACGCCATGTCAGAAATCGTGCGCGAACTTTCTCTGCTAGGCTGGGACGAGAGCAAAATCGGCCAGGAGTTAGGTATGGACGCCGATGAAGTCCTGCGCCTGAAACAGATCAACGGCCTGCAGGAGCTTTTTGCAGACCGTCGATTCTCCAGAGCGTGGACGGTTAAATAACTACAGTTTACACAGGCGCTCTGCGGCGGCCAGCAGCGTTGATTCCTGTTTAGCGAAACATAAACGTATAAGCTGATGCGGGAAAGGGGCGGCGCAAAAGACAGAGAGCGGAATAGCGGCGACACCGACTTCTTCGGTTAGCCACTGACAAAACTCAACGTCATTTAGCGTCGACACTGCGCTGTAATCGATTAACAGAAAATAGGTACCTTCACAGGGCAGCACTTTTAATCGGCTTTGCGCCAGCGCGTTAACCAGCACATCGCGTTTTTTCCGGTAAAAATCGGGTAACGCGCGATAGTGTTCCGGCGCGGCGCGCAGCATATCCGCCAGCGCCAGTTGCGCCGGCGTATTGACGCAAAACGTCAGGTACTGATGAACTTTGCGTATTTCGGCGCTAATGGCCGCAGGCGCAACGCAGTAACCAATCTTCCATCCTGTCATATGAAAAGTTTTACCAAACGATGAAACGGCAACCGCCCGCTCTCGTAACTGCGGGTGCGCCAATACGCTGGCATGGCCTTCGACGGCAAAACAAATATGTTCGTACACTTCATCGCTTAACACATAAATTTCCCGCTCGCCGATAGCCTGCCACAGCGCCTCGATATCCGCCTGACGCCAGACGGTAGCGGTGGGATTATGCGGCGTATTGAGGATCACCAGTCGCGTGCGCTCGCTAAGCAACGCCGAAAACGCCTGCCAGTCGACGCGAAAATGCGGCGGCGTAAGCGCTATGCGTTTTAACACGCCGCCGGAGAGCGCCACGGCTGGGGCATAGCTGTCGTAACTGGGATCGAAACAGATAACCTCATCCCCTGCCCGCACCAGCGCGGTAATCGCCGCATACAGCGCTTCTGTCGCGCCCGCTGTGACGGTGATATCACTGACGTCATCGGGTCGATAACCATATATTTCCGCCGTTTTATCGGCAATGGCCTCCCGCAGCGCCTGCGCCCCCGTCATCGGCGCATATTGATTCGCGCCCTGCGCGACATGATAAGCCAACCGCTCGTGCAAATAACGAGGACCATCAAAATCAGGGAAGCCTTGCGATAAATTTATTGCCTGATGTTTCTGCGCCAGCGCGCTCATTTGCGTAAAAATCGTGGTACCAAGATTAGGCAATTTGCTTTTTGGAATCAGTGGGTTATTTCTCATTATCTTCATACCCGCCAGTGATGTGGTTGTTGACACACTATCACAGGGTGTTAGTATTTGGCAATCAAGACGTTTAGATGTCTAAATATAATAACAACGGTGAGAAGACCCTAAGGACAACACAACATGAACCACGCTGAAATCCGCGTCGTTACCGGCCCGGCGAATTATTTTTCCCATGCCGGAAGCCTCGAAAGACTGACCGACTTTTTCACGCCGGAACAGCTTTCCCACGCCGTTTGGGTGTACGGCGAACGCGCGATTGCCGCCGCCCGGCCTTACCTGCCGGAAGCGTTTGAACGTGCTGGCGCAAAACATCTGCCGTTTACCGGCCATTGTAGCGAACGCCATGTTGCCCAACTGGCGCACGCCTGCAACGACGATCGTCAGGTGGTGATAGGCGTCGGCGGCGGCGCGCTGCTCGATACCGCCAAAGCGCTCGCCCGCCGTCTGGCGCTGCCGTTTGTCGCTATCCCGACCATCGCGGCAACCTGCGCCGCCTGGACACCGCTTTCCGTCTGGTATAACGACGCGGGACAGGCGTTACAGTTCGAAATTTTTGATGATGCCAATTTTCTGGTGCTGGTCGAACCGCGCATTATTCTGCAGGCGCCCGATGACTATCTGTTAGCTGGCATTGGCGATACGCTGGCGAAATGGTATGAAGCCGTTGTGCTTGCGCCGCAGCCTGAAACGTTGCCATTGACCGTAAGACTGGGCATTAACAGCGCGTGCGCTATTCGCGATCTCCTGCTGACCAGCAGCGAACAAGCATTAGCGGATAAACAGCAGCGTCGGCTGACCCAGGCATTTTGCGACGTGGTGGATGCGATTATCGCTGGCGGCGGTATGGTCGGCGGCCTCGGGGAACGCTATACCCGTGTCGCCGCCGCCCATGCGGTACACAACGGTCTGACCGTTCTGCCGCAAACGGAAAAATTCCTGCACGGAACGAAAGTAGCTTATGGCATTCTGGTGCAAAGCGCGCTACTGGGACAAGATGACGTGCTGGCGCAATTGATTACAGCGTACCGGCGATTTCATCTGCCGGCCCGGCTTAGCGAACTGGACGTGGATATTCATAACACCGCCGAGATCGATAGGGTAATCGCGCATACCCTGCGCCCGGTCGAATCCATCCACTATTTACCGGTGACGTTAACGCCAGACACCCTGCGTGCGGCGTTTGAAAAAGTTGAATTTTTCAGAATATAGCCTGGTGACATTGCGTTTATCAGGCCTGGCAACCCTCAGCAGCAACGCGCGCCGCCTTTTCCACCATAGCGCGCATCCTGCCGCTCGCGGAAAAATTCTTCATAGGTCATCGGCGTCTGATCCGGATGCGTTATGCGCATATGCTCAACATAGTTGTCGTAGTCTGGCACGCCAATCATCATTTTTGCGGCCTGTCCCAGATATTTTCCGGCTTTCGAAAGCGTATCGAACATCGTTGTCACCTGTCATTCAAATGCCCTCTCCTTATTCTGGAGAGGGCTATTGATGTAAAAAGATTAGTGCGCGCCTTTCGCCTGCGTCACGATCTCATCCACATTTTCCGGCATCGGCTCATACGGCGTTTCATTCGCCGTCGGTTTATCAATCTTCAGAGCGGCCAGCGCCGTCTTAATAGAGAAGACCGCCAGCACCACGACCACCACCATAAAGAAGATGGTTAGCCCGGCATCCAGACGGTTATTGAATACCAATTGCGCGAGCTGCGATTCGGTGTACTGCGGCGGAATATTGCCGCTGTCGATCATCGCCTGGAACTTATTGGCAATGGCCAGGAAGCCGATTTTCGCATCCGGACTAAACGCTTTCTGCCAGCCCGCCGTCAGCGTACAAATCAGCAGCCAGGCCGTTGGCACCAGCGCGACCCACGCATAACGCTGACGCTTCATTTTGAACAGTACCACGGCGCAAAGCATCAGCGCCATGCCCGCCAGCATCTGGTTAGCGATGCCAAACAGCGGCCACAAGGTGTTAATACCGCCCAACGGATCGACCACGCCCTGATGGAGGAAATACCCCCACGCCAGCACGCACAATGCCGTAGCAAGCAGGTTCGCTGGCAGCGAATCGGTACGTTTCAGCCCTGGCGACACTACGCCCAACAGATCCTGCAACATAAAGCGCGCCGCACGGGTACCCGCATCCACCGCCGTCAGAATAAACAGCGCTTCAAACAGAATGGCAAAGTGATACCAGAACGCCACATCCATCATGCCGCCCAACGCGCCATGTAAAATGTAGGCCATCCCTACCGCCAGCGTTGGCGCACCGCCTGCGCGGGAGATAATGGATTGTTCGCCGACTTCATTGGCAATCTGGTGTAACGTATCCGGCGTGATAGCGAACCCCCAACTACTGACCACCTGCGCGGCAGAAGCTACGACATCCGCTGTCCCCGCTGGCGCCAGTACCGCCATCGGGCTATTCATCGCAAAGTAAACACCCGGATCGATAATACAGGCGGAGACCAGCGCCATAATGGCGACGAAAGATTCCATTAACATCCCGCCGTAGCCGATAAAGCAGGCCTGGCCTTCGTTGGCCAACATCTTCGGCGTCGTGCCGGAGGAAATGAGCGCATGGAAACCGGAGACCGCGCCGCAGGCAATGGTAATAAACAGGAACGGGAACAGGTCGCCCGTCCAGACCGGTCCGGTACCATCAACAAATTTGGTCAGCGCCGGCATAGTCAGCGTCGGACGCATGATCAGAATCCCGACCGCCAGACCGACAATCGTACCAATTTTCAGGAAGGTAGAGAGGTAATCACGCGGCGCGAGCAGCAGCCAGACCGGCAGTACCGCCGCGACAAAACCATACCCCACCAGCATCCAGGTAAGCTGCACGCCAGTAAAATCAAAGTACGGCGCCCAGGTTGGGCTTGCCGCCACCCATCCGCCGGAAATAATAGCGAAAATAAGAAATACCAGCCCAATGACCGACACCTCGCCGATGCGCCCCGGACGCAGATAACGCAGGTAGATGCCCATAAAAATCGCCAGTGGAATAGTGAACGCGACAGTGTACGTTCCCCACGGGCTATGGGTCAGCGCTTTCACCACGATCATCGCCAGGACGGCCAGAATGATCACCATGATCATAAAGCAGGCTACCAGCGCGATCACCCCTGCCGTCGCGCCCATCTCCTCTTTAACCAACTCGCCAAGCGAACGCCCATCGCGCCGGGTCGAGACGAACAGCACCATAAAGTCCTGCACCGCTCCCGCCAGCACGACGCCCGCCAGCAGCCAGATCATCCCCGGCAGATAGCCCATCTGCGCCGCCAGTACCGGCCCGACCAGCGGACCTGCGCCAGCAATGGCCGCAAAATGGTGACCAAAAAGCACTTTCTTATCGGTCGGGACATAATCCAGACCATCATTATGACGTACCGCGGGCGTCATACGCGTTGGGTCAACCGCCAGCACTTTTTTGGCGATATAGAGCCCATAAAAACGATACGCAATAAGATAGACACAGACCGACGCCACCACGATCCATAGCGCGTTGATCTGTTCCCCACGATTTAACGCAATATAGCCCAGGGCAAACGCACCCAATACTGAGAGCGCTGTCCAGACGAGGTATTTCCCTGATTTATTCATAGTTGTTGTCCGTTTGGGTGTTCCAGAGAGATGTTACATTTTGTTTCTATAACACCTTTACCGTAATTAACAACACAACAACATGATAAAACCGTATCGTTACCCATTTTTTACATTACAGTGTTAACCAGATCACTTCCTTTCTTCGTTGACGCTGCAATTGCATTTTACTTTGCCAGAACTATCCCATTACCGCCGTTCCCAGGCGACAGGTGCAGCAGCGCCTCCCCTGCTCGTCAAAGAGCGTAATTTCCCAGCTTTGTTTCTGCCGCCCCAGATGCAGCGGCAGGCAAACGCCGCGTACTTTCCCCTGCGAGACGGCGCGGTGGTGGGTGGCGTTTAACTCGGTCCCGACCACGCACTGCCCGTCGCGGGTCATCAGATAACCCGCCATTGATCCTAACGTCTCCGCCAGCGCTGCCGATGCGCCGCCGTGTAGCAGACCAAACGGTTGATGAGTGCGGGCATCGACAGGCATTTCCGCCTCCAGCACGTCATCGCCCAGACGGGTGTAAACAATGCCCAGATGCGCCACCAGCGTGTTCTGACTGGTAGCGTTCAATTCATCCAGCGTTAAATGCCGTTTCCAGATCATCGTCAGGCTCCCAATGTTGAACCGCCGTCCACCACGATATCCTGCAAGGTAATGTGGCTGGCCAGATCGGAGGCAAGAAACAAAATGGTATTGGCTATCTCCTGCGGACGGGCGATTTTACCGAGCGGTATGCCGAGCTTAAACTGTTCGCCGAAACCGCGAATACGCTGCTGTTCGGCATCTTCACTCACCCATAACGTGCGCTGCATATCGGTGTCAGTCGAACCAGGCGACACCACATTACAGCGCACCCCGCAGCCCGCCAGCTCCAGCCCTACGGTTAGCGCCAGGCTTTTCAGCGCCGCTTTAGAGGCGCCGTAGGCGCTCATACCGATGCGCGGCGTATGCGCCGCATCTGAGGCTACGGTGACAATCGCCCCTCCCTGCTGACGGCGAAACTGCGCCATCGTCTGCGAAAACAGGTTAAATGCCCCGCCCACATTGACCGCAAACGTCTGCTGCCAGTCGTCGACGCTAAGCGCATCGGTCGCTCCCATACGCAAAATACCGGCGGCGTTGACCAGCACATCCAGCCGCGTCGTTTTTTGCAACACACGCTGGCACACCTGCGCAACCTGTGCGGCATCCGCCACATCCATGACTTCGGTAGCAAAGGGATAATTCTCTTGCGTAAATTCGCGATCGAAGCCGATCACCCGCGCCCCGGCGTCAACAAACGCCAGCGCCGTCGCGTAACCGATCCCTTTCCCCGCCCCGGTCACCCATACCGTTTTGTCTGAAAAATCAAGGCCGGTCATTACTCTACCCCGCGAGAAAGCAGCGCCCACCAGGCGTCAATGGTCGGGTTTTTCGCCAGCATCACGAAGTCGATATCGCCGTGTACTTTACGCCAGCGCGCTGCCAGCCCCATCATGCGTACTGAATCCAGGCCATAATCAATCAGGTTTTCATCATCCAGCGGCTCGTCGGTCTCATCCAGCAACGGCAGAATCAACGCCCGCAGCGCCGCTTTACTGGCAGGAACCGGCGTCGGCAGCAGCGATTCAGTCATGACGACGCGACCTGAACGCCCCGCCACATAGTTCAGCGCCATCAGATGCTCTTCCCGGCTGAAATCCGCCAGCGCATCCGCCACCATAAACGGCTTAATGTCGCGCATAAACGCATCGGTAGTGGTGGTCATACAGCCAATATGCGCATACACGCCGGTAATGATGAGCTGATTGCGTCCGGTATCTTTTAACATCTGTTCCAGCGGCGAGCGGTGAAACGCGCTATAGCGCCACTTCACCAGCACCGTATCCGCCTCATCCGGCGTTAAGGCTTCTACCACCTTCTGCTGTTCCGGAGAGCGCGTCAGTCCCGGTCCCCACATATCATTGAGTAACGCGCGATCTTCATCGCTTTGCTCTTTCGGCTGAGCGGTGTAATAGACCGGGATATGATGTTCCTTACAGTACTGGCGCAGGGCGGCGATATTAGCAATCACCTGGTCCATCATTGGGCAGTTACGGCCCCAAAAGCTGACAAAGTAATCCTGCATATCGTGGATGAGCAGCGCAGCGCGCTCCGGCTCAAATGCCCAGTTCACTTTGTTGGTCGGGATATCCAGTGCGGTGGGCAGCGCGTAAGACTGTAGTTTCGGGATTGCCATCTCTCTTTCTCCTTCAGAGCGGTGAACGTGACGCCAACCGCTGGCGTAATTGTTTTTTATCGACTTTACCAACCGGCGTCAGCGGCAGTGACGCAACGCACTCCACGCGATCCGGTAATTTAAATTCCGCCACGCCCTGCTCTCGCAGGAAACGGCGAACCTGTACCGCTCGCAGCGGCTCTTTTACCACCAGATATGCGCAACTTTTTTCCCCCAGCAGTTCATCTTCCATGCTGACCAGCGCCGCATGGATCACCGCCGGGTGGCGTAGTAACAGGTTTTCTATCTCTTCGGCGGCTATCTTCTCGCCGCCCCGATTGATCTGATCTTTTTCACGCCCGTGAACGGTGATGTAACCGTCTTGATCAATGGAGATCAGATCGCCGGAACAGTAAAAACCGTTGGCGTCAAAGGCGCTGGCATTGTGTAGCGGACTGTTGAAATAGCCGCGAAAAGTATAGGGGCCGCGCGTCATCAGACGACCAATCTCGCCCGGCGGCAGTGGATTCCCGTCGGTATCCGCCACCCACACTTCGTCGTCCGGACACATGGGTCTTCCCTGGGTATTGATAATCCGTTCCGGACTATCGTCCAGCCGGGTATAGTTCACTAACCCTTCCGCCATGCCGAAGACCTGCTGCAACTGACAGCCAATTTCAGGCGGAATACGGGCGGCCAGCGTCGCAGAAAGCCGCGCGCCGCCAACCTGCAATAACCTTAATGACGCCAGCGGCGCATTGCCGCCCCACTCCTGGATAGCCTGTAGCCATAGACTGACCGCGGGCGGCACCAGCGCCGTGGCATTAATCTGGTGTTTTTCGATCAGCGGGAAACAGAGCGTGGCGCTAGGATCGGTCGTCAGCACTACCGTTCCTTTGGCGAGAAAAACGCCCAGCGCGCCCGGCGAACTCATGGCGTAGTTATGCGCGGCGGGAATCGCGCACAGAAAACGCGTCTCCTCGTTGAAACCGCAAATCTCATTGCTGCGGCGCACGCTGTAGTAATAGTCGTTATGGGTACGGGGAATAAGCTTTGGCGTGCCGGTAGTACCGCCGGAAAGCTGAAAGTAGGCCACTTCGTCAGCAGGTGATGGCGTGGCGGTGAAATCTTCCGCCGCCTGCCGCATCGCCGCGTCCAGGCTGTGATCGCCGTCGTCGTTGCGCAATAACACCACCCGCACAGAGCGGTGTTCAGCCACAAACGTGTTGAGAAAGTCCTCCCCGGCGAACAGCGTATGTTGGCGATCGGCAATCACCAGCGTCGGCGCGATCTGCATCGCATAGGCGTTAAGTTCGGTACGTTGATGGCTAAACAGCGCCAGAACGGGCGCTACGCCAAGCTTCAACAGGGCGAAAAAGGTGATATACAGTTCCGGTACATTCCCCAGTTGCACCAGAGCGGTTTCGCCAGGTTTGATGCCCTGATGGCGTAAACTGCAGGCCAGATTATCTGCGGCCTGGTTGAGCTGGCGATAGCTGAATGCGCGCTCGCCTTCAATGACCGCCGTCTTGTCGCTGCCAGCGTGGCGGGTCAGAATATCGGTCAACGGCACGTCTTGCCAGTAGCCTTTTTCACGATAACGGCGGGCAAATTCATCCGGCCAACGGGTGAAAGGTATACGCATCATCGTTCCTTAATGCAGTCCAAAAACGTTCAACATCGTAGAGAGCTTGACGCCGGTTTCCCGCCACTCGCCGACTGGCGAAGAGGCAGGGACAATCCCGGCGCCAGCGAACAGGCGCACCTGATTACCGTGCAATTTCGCACAACGAATCGTCACTACCCACTCGCCGTTTCCTTCGGCATCGCACCAGCCGACAATGCCGCCAAACAGTTCACGATCGAACGGTTCCAGTTCAGCAATCAGCTTTTTCGCGACCTGATGAGGGAAACCGCTTAACGCAGGCGTTGGATGCAGCAGACAGGCCAGCGTCAGCGCGTTTTCTCCGGCGTTGGCCTTGCCCTCAAACGGCGTACCGAGATGCCATAGCGTCGGCGTGGTGATCAACTGCGGAGAGGAAGGTAATTGCAGTTCCGTGCTGCGATCGCGCAGGATCTGCTTCATCGCCTGCGTCACCAGCTCATGTTCATGGCGATCTTTTTGTGAAGCCAGCAGTCGGTTTCCCGCTTCGCGATCCAGAACGTCATCCGGCTGTCGACGTGCCGAGCCTGCTAACGGCAGCGAACTAAACCGCTCGCCCTCTTTGCGTAGCAGCAATTCGGGGCTGGCGCCCAGCAGAACGCCGCCATCCGCCAGTGGCACATGGAAGTTGTAACTAACTGGATTCTGCGCAACCAGCCGCTCCAGCAATGCTCCGCTATCCACCGCCACATCAGTGGTGATATCTATCAGCCGGGAAAGCACCACTTTATCGACGTCTGGCGTGGCGGTCAGCATAGCCGCGCGTGCGACCATCGCTTCAAAAGCATCCTGCTCCGGAATCGCCTTTCGCGCCGTCACCGTCAGCGACTGATGGTCAGTAAAATAACGCGCCGTGCGCTGCTTTTGCTGGCGGGAAAAGGACTGCCACGCCATCGGGATAAATAGCGACGACGGCTGACGAGTATCAAAGGGGATCGCCCCCACCAGGATAGGGTTGGCGATGCCCTGCGATTTGGCCTCGGCAAACTGCTGGCGCAATTTCTGCTGGAAAGGGCTATCCGGCGAATCGCCGGCAACCGCAGGCTCGGTATAACGGGCGAAGCACCCGGAAGTGGTAAAACTGCGATACGGCGACATGAAGAAAAAGCGATCGGGAGCAAGCGTTGCCATTGTCTCCTGAGCGTCCTCGGCCAGTGACATATCCATATCATCCTCCAATGATAAAGGCTTATATACACTTCATCTTTCAAGCTGCCTCTTTGTTGGCTGCGATCAGAAACCCCGGTCACACAGTTATCTATGCTCGCGGGGATTTCTTCCCTTGCCGTTGCGATGCTTCTTGAATGATTTTGTGTATAATAATGATTATTATTTCTATTTTTAGTGCACTAACCTAAGAGTAAAACGTCGCTCTGTCAACTCTGGTCATGAGTTAAATGGCACTAAGGCTTGCATCTCGCTGCCGCTGACATGAAAATGAGAAGCATTAACTTTATTAATAACAGGACGCTATTGTGAGACTCCCCGCCTTTTATCGTTGGCTGCTTTTAGTGGTTGGTTTATCAATTTCAGGAATATCCTTAGCCCAGGACGCCGGTTGGCCCCGGCAAATTCAGGACAGCCGCGGCGTTCATACTCTGGACCACAAACCCGCGCGTATCGTCTCTACCAGCGTGACGTTGACAGGCTCGCTGCTGGCGATTGATGCGCCCGTCGTCGCCAGCGGAGCCACTACGCCGAATAACCGCTTTGCCGACGATCAAGGGTTTATGCGCCAGTGGAGCGACGTAGCAAAGGCTCGCCATGTCGCCCGGCTGTACATCGGCGAACCGAATGCCGAAACGGTCGCCGCGCAAATGCCGGATCTCATTTTGATTAGCGCCACCGGCGGCGACTCCGCGCTGGCGCTTTACGATCAGCTCTCCGCTATCGCGCCGACGCTCGTCATCAATTATGACGATAAAAGCTGGCAGAGTTTGCTCACGCAGCTTGGCGAGATCACCGGTCAGGAGAAACAGGCCGCCGCGCGAATAGCGGAATTTGAGGCGCAACTGACGACGGTTAAACAGCGAATCGCCCTGCCGCCGCAGCCGGTTAGCGCGCTGGTGTATACCCCTGCCGCGCATAGCGCCAATCTGTGGACGCCAGAATCAGCACAAGGCAAGCTATTGACGCAGTTAGGCTTTACGCTGGCGACATTGCCCCGAGGGCTGCAAACCAGCAAAAGCCAGGGTAAGCGCCACGATATCATTCAGCTTGGCGGTGAAAATCTGGCCGCCGGGTTAAACGGCGAATCTCTTTTCCTGTTTGCCGGCGACAACAAAGATGTCGCGGCCCTTTACGCCAATCCGCTGCTGGCGCACCTGCCAGCGGTGCAAAATAAGCGCGTCTATGCCCTGGGTACGGAGACGTTCCGTCTGGATTATTACAGCGCAACATTGTTGCTTAACCGGCTTGCCGCCCTGTTTTAGCCTTATCGGAGTCTTATCCGACTGACCAGACCGATTTGGTCAGTCGGATAAACGCCCCTTCATCAGCCAGCATCGCTAACCGGCGGCGTCTGGCGAAAACGGCGTAGCTCGCCCAGCACTAACAGCAGCAACAAACCGATAATCACCAGCCCGAATCCACTCACGCTCGCGGAAGCGACCGGCGTCATCATTGCGCCAAGACCGCCTAACAGCGCCGCGCCGATAGCGTCTCCCGTGACGTTTTGCGCGGTCCACAGGCCGTTCATTCGCCCCAGCATATTTTCCGGCGTCTGGGTTTGCAGCAGGGTGTATTGTAATAACGAACTGATGGCGCTAAGCCAGCCAAACAGCGCCAGACAGATAACACCTGCGATCCAGACCGGCATGATGGCGAACAGCCCCACCGCCAGAAAAGAACCGACTGTCGAAACCAGCATAATGAGCCCCGGACGAACGCTATGCGCCAGTTGTCCGCTGGTCAGCGCGCCAATGGCCGCCCCCAGCGGAATTGCCGCATACAGCAAACCGATTTGCGCCGCCGACATCTGCCAGCTCATCGCCAGCGCCGGATAGAGGACGCGTACCGCGCTTGCCATCGTCACCAGACCGCCAAGCAGCGCAATACCGCCGATAAGCGGACTGGCGAGCAAAAAACGAAATGCCGCCAGTAACGCGATAAAAGGATTTTCCCGCGGCTGCGGAGGAACAGGCAGTCGCGGCAGCGTCAGTAGCGGCAATAGCGTAATAAACGTCCCAGCGGCCGCCAGCCCATAGTTCCAGGCTACACCGCCGCTGGCAAGCAATATGCCCCCCAACATCGGGGAAATAACCGATCCCAGACGTACCGTCAGCATGGTAATCGCGCCAGCCTGCATCAGATTTTCTCTTCCGACCAGCGCTGGCGTCGCCGCCAGTAACGCGGTCACGCCCAGAGACGCGAAAAAGCCGTCCCACAGGCCAAGGAGATATATCGCCAGCAATGAGGGTTCCGGCAACAGCGCGTTCACGCACAGGCCAATAAAGCCAATACCGCAAGTACCGCGCGCCAGCAGAATCACCTTTTTGCGTTCGTAGCGATCGGCCAGTACACCGCCCACCATTAAGCCAATAAACATGGCGCCGCCGGTTAACGTTACCGACAGTCCTACCTGCCAGGTGGAGTGCGTCATCATTTGGATCTGTACCGGAACCGCCACGCCAAGCAGCCCCAGCGAGACAATAGAGATAAAACGGGCCAGAAATACTGCGCGAAATGCAGGGTGCGTCTTCAACAGGCTGAGATTGAGCAGCCAGGATTGTCGATTCATTACAACGCCTTAATGCGAGTTTTTTTAAATATCCATTCAATGGCTGCACATGCTAACATAACCAAATAAGATAGATAACGATAATTACTATCATTATCAGGGAAGTTACTATGTCATGCTCGTTTTCCGTGACGCGCGCGTTTGCCGTGCCCGGATTGTTGTTATTACTGAGTCTCGCCGCGGTTTTAAGCCTGGTCATTGGCGCGAAACCGCTGCCCGCCGCCGTCGTGCTAGAGGCGTTCACCGGCGTGTGCCAAAGCGCCGATTGCACCATCGTCCTGGATGCGCGTTTGCCGCGTACGCTGGCCGGATTACTGGCAGGCGGCGCGTTGGGCCTCGCCGGGGCGCTCATGCAAACACTCACTCGTAACCCGCTCGCCGACCCGGGGATTCTGGGCGTTAACAACGGCGCCAGCTTCGCCATTGTACTGGGCGCGGCGCTGTTTGGTTTCTCCACGCCGCTGGAGCAGCTTTTCATGGCATTTAGCGGCGCGCTTATCGCATCGCTGATTGTCGCCTTCACCGGTAGTCAGGGCGGCGGCCAGTTAAGCCCGGTCCGCCTGACACTGGCGGGCGTGGCGCTTGGCGCGGTACTGGAAGGACTGACCAGCGGCATCGCGCTGTTAAATCCAGAGGTCTATGACCAGCTTCGCTTCTGGCAGGCGGGATCGCTGGACATTCGCAGCCTGCAAACGTTGAAAGTCGCGCTTGCGCCCGTGGTTATCGCTGGGATCGTGGCGCTATTTCTGAGCCGTGCGCTGAACAGCCTGAGCCTCGGCAGCGATACCGCGACGGCGCTGGGGAGTAAAGTGGCGCGCACCCAACTTATCGGTTTACTGGCGATTACCGTCTTGTGCGGCAGCGCAACGGCGCTGGTCGGCCCTATCGCCTTTATTGGTCTGATGATGCCGCATATGGCGCGTTGGCTGGTGGGCGCAGACCACCGCTGGTCGCTGCCAGTGACGCTACTGGCAACCCCTGCTCTGCTGCTTTTTGCCGATATTATTGGTCGTCTGTTGGTGCCGGGCGAACTCCGCGTATCGGTTGTCAGTGCGTTTATCGGCGCGCCGGTACTTATCTTTCTGGTACGCCGTAAATCGAACGGAGGCGGCCTGTGATGTTTCTTTCTCGTCGGCTTATCGTAAGTTGCCTGCTTCTGGCGGCTGGCTGCTTCGCCATTGGCTTATGGAGCCTGCAAAGCGGCGCCGTGCCTCTTGAGACCGGGCAGATTATTGCCGCGCTGCTGGGCGACGCGCCGCGTAACATCACCCTTGTCGTAACCGAATGGCGACTACCGCGCGTATTAATGGCGTTGCTGATTGGCGCTGCGCTTGGCGTCAGTGGCGCGATTTTTCAGTCGCTGATGCGTAACCCGCTAGGCAGCCCTGATGTAATGGGCTTTAATACCGGCGCCTGGAGCGGCGTACTGGTCGCAATGGTCCTGTTTGGCCAGCATTTTACCGCGATCGCGCTGGCGGCAATGGCGGGCGGTATCGTCACGTCATTGATTGTCTGGCTGCTCGCCTGGCGTAACGGGATTGAAACTTTCCGGCTGATTATCATCGGTATCGGCATCCGCGCGATGTTAGTCGCCTTTAATACCTGGCTTCTGTTGCAGGCGTCGCTGGAAACGGCGCTCACCGCCGGCTTATGGAACGCCGGGTCGCTCAACGGTCTGACATGGGCAAAAACCTGGCCTTCGGCGCCGCTGATTATTGTAATGCTGACAGGCGCCGCGCTACTGGTGCGTCGTATGCGGCTGCTGGAGATGGGCGATGACAGCGCCTGCGCGCTGGGTGTTAGCGTGGAGCGGTCACGCCTGATGCTGATGCTGGTGGCGGTGTCGCTCACCGCTGCTGCAACGGCACTGGCTGGCCCCATCTCGTTTATTGCCCTTGTCGCGCCGCACATCGCCCGTCGTCTTAGCGGCACAGCGCGCTGGGGATTAACCCAGTCGGCGCTGTGCGGCGCGTTATTACTACTGGCCGCCGATGCGTGCGCGCAGCAACTGTTTATGCCTTATCAGCTTCCAGTGGGCGTGGTCACCGTCAGCCTCGGCGGTATTTACCTTATCGTCTTGTTAATTCAGGAGTCCCGCAAAAAATGACCGAATCCGTAGCCCGTTTGCGCGGCGACCAGTTAACGCTGGGTTATGGCAGCTATACCGTCGCAAAAAACCTTAATGTTTCGATTCCGGACGGCCATTTTACCGCCATCATCGGCCCTAACGGCTGCGGCAAGTCGACGTTGCTACGTACGCTAAGCCGTCTGATGACGCCTGTTGACGGCCATGTCTGGCTGGATGGCGAACAAATACAGCGTTACGCCAGTAAAGAGGTGGCGCGGCGCATCGGATTGCTGGCGCAAAACGCCACCACGCCGGGCGATATCACCGTACAAGAGCTGGTCGCCAGAGGGCGGTATCCGCATCAGCCGTTATTTACCCGCTGGCGCAAGGAAGATGCCGACGCCGTCGCCAGTGCCATGCGTGCAACAGGTATCACCTCACTGGCGACGCAAAGCGTAGATACTCTGTCCGGCGGCCAACGTCAGCGGGCGTGGATAGCCATGGTACTGGCGCAGGAAACGTCCATCATGCTGCTGGATGAGCCGACAACGTGGCTGGATATTAGCCATCAAATTGATTTGCTGGAATTGTTAAGCGATCTCAACCGCAAAAAAGGCTATACGCTCGCCGCCGTCCTGCACGACCTGAATCAGGCCTGCCGATACGCCACGCATTTGATTGCATTACGCGAAGGTAACATTGTCGCGCAGGGCGCGCCGAAAGAGATTGTTACCGCAGAGCTTATCGAAAAAATCTATGGGCTGCGCTGTATGATTATCGACGATCCGGTTGCCGGGACGCCGCTGGTGGTACCGCTGGGGCGGCGATAGTCGCCCACACAGATGACAAAGCCGGATATCGCTATCCGGCTTTTCGGGTAAATCAGACTAACCGTTCATCTATCGCCAGCGCGTTTTCCATTTTACGCGAGACCATCGCGTGACGCAGTAATACGCCGCCGCAGGCCATCATACCGCCAATCAACGCCGCCAGGATAATAATGATGGCTTTACCCGGGCCATCTTTTTTCACTGGCAGAGACGGCGACAGTTGATATTTAAACGGGGTAAACTTCACGTCACTCACATTCATTGCCGCCAGTTGTTCAACATGGTATTGACGGTTACGCAAATCACCGTCGATCTCGGCCACGTCCGTTACCCCTTTTTCAATTTCCAGTTTGCGGGAAATACCATCCGCGCCGAGAGAAATAGAAAAATCCGGATCATCTTTTACCGCCTGACCATTGCTGTAAACCGGTCTCTTAATACCGGCGGCGTTGGCGATTTCCAGCGAATAATGAAGACGTTGAATATTGGCATCAAGCTGATTTTTGAGACGCACCCGATCCATCGCCAGCTTTTCCTGCTCATAGCGGGTTTTGATTTCCAGCTGGTTACGAATATTTTCCAGCGTCTCTTTCACGACGATATCGGAGATGTACTGAATATAGCCAGCCAGCACTTTTTGCGCTTCTTCCCGCGTCGGCGCGGTAAAACTCAGCGTCCACGACGTGAATAACGACGTTTCATTTTTCTTGCCGACATTACTGTCCACCGCTTTCATTTTTTCGCTCAGCAGGACAATCGCCCGGTGAAGATCCTGCTCGTCTATTTGCGCGCCTTTTAATTGATCCATGACATACGGAGAAGAACGAAGATATTCTTCCAGCAGCGAGGGCGAGCTAAACTTTTTAATAAACAGATTAAATACGCTGCCCCGATCAACGCTTACCTCCATATCCAACACGCGCAGCGCGGTCAACGTTCTCTCCAGCCCCTGCCACTGTACCGACTCCGCCGGTGTGACAATCGCCTGGCTGGTCCATTTTTGCGGCAGCAGAAAGGACAGAAGCAACCCCACGCACGCAAAGGCGAAAACGGTAGCAAGAATACGACGTTTCGCCTGCCATAACACCTCTATAAGGCTAAACAAATCGATTTCATGACTGTTGGCGGGCGGCAGTGAGTAACCTGCAAATGACTGATTTTTTTCTTGTTTTACATTAAGAGATGGCATGCCGTATGACCTGAAAACTTTATCCAATGAAAGAACACATTCCTGTCAGAGATTCTAACAGCAAGTCAGAATTATCCGAAACAATCTTTACGCGCCAGTGCCCGAAAAGCTAAATATTCGGAATTAAACTTGCCTGTAGCATGTATCACTTATGTTAAAAGAATTAATAGTTGCAATAAAAAACCCATAATAATTAGTCATTATTATGGGTTTCAGGATTTAATTTGTTAAAGGCAGAAACAACGCCCGTTATTTATTAATAAGTTCGCTGATGATGGGCCCGATAGTTTCAAAAGCGGAGGGAGAAATAATATCTACATGCGCGCACGGCTGGCGATAAATAGCCAAAGAAGCTATCCACGGCGACCAGCTCTGTTCAGGCGATACGCCTTCCGGCACCGTTTTATCCGCCACAAAGAGCGTAGCATGTCCATCAAACGGTACGCTATGCGCCGTCGTCAGCAAACGGACGGCATCCGCATAATTGCCTTCAATGGCGGTAAATAAGGCGTCGGAGGCATTTCCCTGCTGCGCGGCGACAAACGCAGCGCGTTCACGTTCAATTTCCGCCAATACGTCCGGATTGAGGCCATTCGCCTCTTTTTCCCGCCAGTTTTGCGTTTCCGGCGGCCAAGTGTCCAGTAACCCCAAAAACGCCACGGTTTCGCCGCGCGCGCACAACCGGGCGGCGATCCCTTGCGCCAGCGTCCCGCCCAGCGAATAGCCTAATAAATAATAAGGGCCATGCGGCTGCCGGGCGAGCAAAGTCGCCAGATGATGTTCACATACCTCATCAAGGGTGGTTGCGGTTTGCATAGGGCCAGCGGGGCGCGGCGACTGAATCCCCATAATCGACCACGACGGGCTGAGATAGCGTGATAATACGCTAAATTGCCAGGCGAACCCCGACGCCGGATGGAAACAAAATAACGTTGGACCATCGCTTTCACGCAGCGGCAACAGCGGCCCGAACCCCAGATTGCGCGAGCGTTCGTCATCGTCAGTATCGAGCAGCTTACTTAACTGCGCCACGTCAGACGCCACCATCACCTGCCCCGGCGTCACCTGGCGGTTAAACGTCTGGCTTAGCTGCGCGGCCAGTTTCATCGCCAGCAGCGAGTGTCCGCCCAGCGCAAAGAAATCACTTTCAACATCATTAATCTCACAGCCCAGCAGGCGGGAAAACGCCGCGGCGACAGCAATCTCCGTTGCGGACTGCGGCGCACGCCCTTTCACGCGCGGCGTCAGGTCCGGCAGCGGCAGGGCTTTGCGATCCAGCTTGCCATTAGCGCTAAGCGGCAAACCGGCAAGTTGCAACAACACAACCGGCACCATATGCGCGGGAAGTTTTTGGCGTAATTTTTCCTGCAGCGCCGGTAAATCCAGCGGCAAACCAGAGTGCGACACCAGATAGCCGACCAGTTGCCGGGCATCCCCGCCCGTCGCCGCCGCCTGATTAAAGACGCAGGCATGTGCTACCGCCTGTTCAACATCCGGCAGCGTTTGCATGACGCGGTCAATCTCGCCCAGTTCAATACGTTGCCCCCGAATTTTGAGCTGATCGTCGCTGCGCCCCAGGTACTCCACCGCGCCGGAATCCAGCCAGCGCGCCACATCTCCGGTACGGTACATCCGTTCGCCTGGCGCAAAAGGATCGGCGATAAAACGGCTGGCGGTAAGATCCGGACGCCCCAGATAGCCCTGCGCCAGTTGGATACCGGTAAGATAGAGATCGCCAGCCACGCCCGGCGGCACCGGCTGCATATGCGCATCGAGAATACGTAAACCGGTATTCCAGACGGGATAACCAATCGGGATACTGTTGCCGTCAACAGCCGCCAGCTCATCGCCACAGGCCGGATACCAGCTCACATCCACCGCGGCCTCCGTTGGCCCGTACAGATTGTGTAGCGGCGCGTTGGTTAACGTCTCCCATTCGCGGCACAGCGCCGTCGGCAGGGCCTCGCCGCTACAGAAAACGCGCTTTAAGGAAGCGCAGCTTTTCCCAGCCGACGCTGGCGTGAGCGAGGCAATAAAGGCCGCCAGCATCGACGGCACAAAATGAGTGGTCGTGACGCCGTATTGCGCAAAGAACCGCTGCATCGCGAGCGGATCGCGGTGCGCTTCCGGTTCAGCCATCACCAGTTTCGCCCCGGCGATAAACGGCCAGAAAAACTCCCATACTGAGACGTCAAAACTGCACGGCGTTTTTTGCGCTACTACATCATCCGCCGTCAACGGATAGTGATCCTGCATCCACAGCAACCGGTTGACTATCGCCGTTTGTCCCACCATCACCCCTTTCGGCCTGCCCGTCGAACCAGAGGTGAAAATGATGTAAGCGGTATGATGCGGTAACGACAGCCCCAGCGGAGTGGCGTCACTGGCCGGTAGCGGTTGGCTATAACACAAATATTCCATCCCCGGAATATCGTGAAAGCGCGCCAGCTGCGCCTGAGTCGTAATTAACAGTTTCGGCTGCGCATCTTCCAGCATCATTCGCAGCCGATCGTCAGGATAACCGGTATCCAGCGGCAGCCAGGCGGCGCCCGCCTCGACAATGCCATGCAGCGCTAAGGTCAGGAAAACCGACCGCGGCAACGCCACCGCCACGCTATCGCCAGGCTGAACGCCGCGTTCCCGCAGCGCGTACGCCAGCGCCACAACCTGTTCGCGCATTTCACGGTAGGTAAAGTGATAATGCGCATCTGCCAACGCGGAAGCCTCTGGCGTTTTTTGCGCCTGCTGCGCCACCAAATCGCTAAGCGTGGCGGCGGGAATCGTTACCGCCGTATTATTAAGGTGTGTTAATTGCGTTTGTTCTTCCGCCAGCAGCATTTGCGCATCGCCGCAGCACAGCGCCGGGTTATCCGCAAACTGTGTGATAAGCGCCATCAACCGTAAGGCATGGCGGGAGAGCGTGGCGCCATCGTAACGCTGTGCATTCGCCAGCAATTCAATATCCAGACCGCCGTTTTCATCCGGAAAAAGCGCCAGTTCAAGATCGTTAACCGGCCCCGTCGCCAGGGTATGGGTTTGCGCCTGTATACCAGGAAGATCCAGATGATAATCAAATACTTTTATGTTGAGCACCGGGCCAAATAGCGGCGTTTCCCCTGCAGCTCGCCCGCTATCGCGTACAATCTGTTCGGCGTCGTAACGCTGGTGGCGGCGCATCTTCTTTAACTGCACCGCCAGACGCTTCGCCAGCGTTGGCAGATCTTCCGTCGCATAAAGGTTAACCGCCAGCGGCAACACGTTAAGGACAGGCCCGGTCGCCGTTAACGCCGCCGAGCCCATCCGCCGCATAAAGATAAACCCGGCGGCATAATCCATTCGCCCGCATAATCGTCCCAGCCACAACGTCACCAGCGCCAGGGCAAGATCCGCTCGCGGTATCTCAGGCATGTGCGCCGCCAGTTGGCGAAACGCCCCCGCCGGCGCGCTCAATTTCATACGCAGAATATCCGCGCTCGCCGACCGCCCCGGCAACGGCGCGGCAGAAATTGACGCCGGCGGCGGCAGCTCGCGGCGCTGCTGCGCCCAGAAGGCGCCGTCACGCTGCCAGGCCTCGCTCTGGCGATAGCGCTGATATTCCTCGACCACATCCGCAAAGGGGGTAAAAGGCGACTCCGGCGTAGGGGCGTCGCTCTGCCAGGCACGATAAATCGCCGCAATCTGGCGGGTTATCGCCGGGAAACTAAAGCCATCCACCAGCAAATGGTGATAGCGCTGATACCAATACCAGCGGGTATCATCAATGCGGATTAACTGGTGAAACGCCAGCGGCTTACCGCTATCTGCGCGCAGGTTTTGCCGTAAATCCGCCTGCATTAACGCCAGCGCCGCGTGATGCGGATCGGGATGGTCGCGTAAATCGGCAATCGGGGGCTCGCCGAAGGTGTGCTCAGGATCTATCCATTGCCAGACCTCGCCGTTCTCTTCGGTAAAACGCATCCGTAGCGTATCCGCCTGTTGCATCCCTACCGCTACCGCTTTTGCCAGCAAGGGGGCATCCAGCTCGCCATTCAGTTCCACGTAGTGCGCCACGCTCCAGGCGGAGGGTAAATCAGAGAGTTTTTCCGCCATCCAGATCCCCGGCTGGGCGGCGACTAACGGTAAACGCTGCGTCATTTCGCCTCCTGCTTATCGGCATAATGCGCCGGATTCAGTGTTGTCCAGCGCGTATTAAGCCACTGCTGGCACGCGTCCTGCGATTGCGGTTCGCATACCACGTCCCAGCCTGCGGGAAGCGCACATGCCGCTGGCCAAAGGCTGAATTGACGCTGCGCATTTTGCAGGATGTAAAACTGTCCCTGCGGATTATCGAAGGGATTACTGAACTCCATACTCAACTCCTGTCATGGACATGTGCCCGGTTAAAGCGTGTCGATAAGCGGCTGCCAAAGCAGCATCAGCCCTTGCGTTAGCCCGCCGCGCCAGCAAAGCGCATCGTGTCCGCCGTCAACCTGACGCCAGAAAATGGACTGCTGCGAAGTATTCAGTTGGGCATAAAGCGCCTGATTCGCCTGAAACACGATCGGCTCACGCACGCCGGCTTCCAGTACGATACGCAGTCCGCGCGCGCATAATGCGCCGGTTTTCAGCCGGGTAATGACTTCCCCCTCCGGCGGGGTGATGCGATGAGGCCACCAGAACGATCCTGACTGGCTCAGTACACAGCCAAAACGCGTCGGCCAGTTCAGGCCGGCATACAGCGCCGACAGGCCGCCAAAACTCTGTCCGGCGACCACCGTTCGCCCGGCATCATCGCTAAAAGGCGTCACGGCTCTGACTTGCGGCAACAGTTCCTGCTGCACCGCCAGCCAGAAGTCGGCATTGCAGGGCAACTCCTGGCTGCGGTGTTGAGTATCAATCGCGTCAATCAGCAGGTAGACGGCACCGGGAAGCAGGCGTTGATGAGTCAGCGAGGCGAGCGCGGGCCAGACGGGCATATTTTCTGCCCAGAATTGACCGTCCAGCAGAATAGCCAACGGTCTTTCCTCCGGCGCCTCGTCTCCGGTCGTCAATATCCATACGCGGCGGGAGTTACCCAGACGTGCGCTATGCCACTGCATCATCAAAGGCGGCGAGTACGGCGTTTCAGGACGATCCCATCCCGGCTGAAGGGGCGCATCCGGCATTTCCAGCGCTGAAACCGCATGACCACGCCCTCCCCGCCAGCTTTGCGAATTAAGCGGGTCGGCAATCGCCTGCGGTAATAGCTGTCGCCAGCCTTCACGCAGCACGTTCCGATCGGGCGTTTCGCCCGGCGCAAAAGCGGCAAAAACGTCATCGCGTTCGGTAGGAATAAAACAGTAGCTGCCGCGCCAGTTAGCGCTAAGCACCGTACTCCAGCGCCAGACATCCGTTCCGGCAATACGCGCCATCGTCTGAGGCTGCGCGTTTTGATGATGATCGGTTACGCCAGTGATGTAGACCCAGACACGCCGTATCGGGGAGTGTGTTTCGTTTCCCTGCGGGTCGCGCCACCAAAAAGTGACCCGATAATTTCCGTCTTTTTCCCGTATCCATTCCGGCCCGGTTTTCGTCCTCCACCAGGCCTCACTTCCCGTTGCCAGCGCCTCTTTCATTATAACCCTGTGTTTATTATGAATTTTGTATATAAAAGGTGAAATATATTGATAATATTATTGATAACTATTTGCATTTGCAATAGCGTATTGTCGCGCTATGGGACGCGCGAACACAATTTCACCACCCGGCCAATGCCTTTGACGGGCGCTTTGGCTTATGTGGCTAAAGAAAAGCAGGATATACAATGAACAAGAAGATTCATTCCCTGACCTTACTGGTCAATTTAGGGATTTACGGGGCCGCTCTGCCCGTGATGGCGGAAGACAAAACCGATAGCGCTGCGCTCACCAATGAAGACACCATCGTGGTGACCGCTGCCCAGCAAAACCTACAGGCGCCAGGCGTATCCACCATCACCGCCGATGAGATCCGCAAAAATCCGCCCGCGCGCGACGTGTCAGAAATCATCCGCACCATGCCGGGCGTAAACCTGACCGGCAACTCCACCAGCGGTCAGCGCGGGAATAACCGCCAAATCGATATTCGCGGCATGGGGCCGGAAAACACCCTCATCCTGATAGACGGTAAACCCGTCACCAGCCGTAACTCGGTGCGCCTGGGCTGGCGCGGCGAACGCGATACCCGCGGCGATACCGCGTGGGTGCCGCCGGAGATGATCGAACGCATTGAAGTGCTGCGTGGCCCTGCCGCTGCACGTTTCGGTAACGGCGCGGCGGGTGGCGTGGTCAATATCATTACCAAAAAAGGCGGTAGCGAGTGGCACGGTTCCTGGAATACCTATTTCAACGCGCCGGAACATAAAGACGAAGGCGCGACCAAACGCACTAACTTTAGCCTGAACGGCCCGCTGGGCGGGGATTTCAGCTTCCGTCTGTATGGCAACCTCGACAAAACGCAGGCGGATGCGCGTAATATTAACCAGGGGCATCAGTCTGAACGTACCGGGAGTTACGCCGACACGTTACCAGCCGGACGCGAGGGGGTCATTAACAAAGATATCAACGGCGTGGTTCGTTGGGATTTTGCTCCGCTTCAGTCTCTGGAGCTGGAGGCCAGTTACAGTCGCCAGGGCAACCTCTATGCCGGTGATACTCAGAACACCAATACGAACCAACTAGTGAAAGATAATTACGGAAAAGAGACGAACCGCCTCTATCGGCAGAACTACTCTCTGACCTGGAACGGCGGCTGGAATAATGGCGTAACCACCAGTAACTGGGTGCAATACGAACATACCCGTAACTCCCGGATGCCGGAAGGCCTGGCAGGCGGCACCGAAGGAATTTTCGATCCCAAAGCATCGCAAAAATATGCCGATGCCGATTTGAATGACGTCACCCTACACAGCGAAGTGAGCCTTCCTTTCGATCTGCTGGTCAATCAAAACCTGACGCTGGGTACCGAATGGGCCCAACAGCGTATGAAAGACGAGCTCTCCAACTCGCAAACCTTTATGGGGGGAAATATCCCGGGTTACAGCAGTACCAATCGTAGCCCCTATTCAAAAGCGGAAATTTTCTCTCTGTTTGCTGAAAACAACATGGAACTGACCGACAGCACCATGCTGACGCCGGGGCTACGTTTCGATCATCACAGTATTGTGGGGGATAACTGGAGCCCGTCCCTCAACCTGTCGCAAGGTCTGGGGGATGACTTTACCCTGAAAATGGGAATCGCCCGCGCTTATAAAGCCCCGAGTCTGTACCAGACTAACCCAAACTATATTTTGTACAGTAAAGGTCAGGGTTGCTACGCGACTGGCGCGGGTACCGGCATCGGCTGCTATATGATGGGTAACGATGATCTGAAAGCCGAAACCAGCATCAATAAAGAGATCGGTCTGGAATTTAAACGCGATGGCTGGCTGGCCGGCATCACCTGGTTCCGCAATGATTACCGCAATAAGATCGAAGCGGGTACGGTGCCGTTGCAGCGTATCAACAACGGCAAAACGGATGTCTATCAGTGGGAGAACGTGCCGAAAGCGGTCGTTGAAGGTCTGGAAGGCACGTTAAACGTACCGGTTAGCGACACCGTCAACTGGACGAATAACGTTACGTATATGCTGCAGAGCAAAAACAAAGAGACCGGCGAACGCCTGTCGATCATTCCACAGTACACGCTTAACTCAACCCTGAGCTGGCAGGTACGTCAGGACATTTCTCTGCAATCGACCTTCACCTGGTACGGCAAACAAGAGCCGAAGAAATATGATTATCAGGGTAACCCCGTTACCGGAACAGATAAGCAAGCGGTCAGCCCATACAGTATTGTTGGCCTGAGCGCGACCTGGGACGTGACCAAAAATGTCAGCCTGACCGGTGGCGTGGATAACCTCTTTGACAAACGTCTGTGGCGTGAAGGTAACGCGCAAACCGTCAGGGATACGCAAACTGGCGCTTATATGGCGGGTGCTGGCGCGTACACCTATAACGAACCGGGACGTACGTGGTATATGAGCATTAATACCCATTTCTGATGGCAACCTTCCCTCCCTCATTCGGGGAGGGAATTAGCAAAAAACGATGCGGACATCTCATTTTCCCCTTCCCTTTGCCGGACACAGGCTGCATATCGTCGACTTTGATGCGAGCAGCTTTCACGAACACGACCTGCTATGGCTGCCTCATCACGATCGGCTCCGGTCTGCCGGACGCAAGCGTAAAGCTGAACATCTGGCAGGCCGCATCGCCGCCGTTCATGCGCTACGCGAGGTGGGCGTCAGGACAGTGCCCGGTATTGGCGACAAGCGACAGCCGCTATGGCCGGACGGCCTATTTGGCAGCATCAGCCACTGTGCGACAACGGCGCTGGCCGTCATATCCCGACAGCGTATTGGCATTGATATAGAAAAAATCATGAGTCAACACACGGCGACAGAGCTGGCGCCGTCCATTATTGATAGCGATGAGCGCCAAATTCTCCAGGCGAGCTCGCTCCCTTTTCCGATTGCCCTGACGCTGGCTTTCTCCGCCAAGGAGAGCGTTTATAAAGCCTTTTCAGACCGCGTCACGCTCCCGGGATTCAATAGCGCAAAAGTTACCTCGCTTACTGCCACGCACATCTCGTTACATCTGCTGCCAGCCTTTGCCGCCATGATGGCTGAACGTACCGTCCGTACAGAATGGTTTCAACGTAGCAATAGCGTTATTACTCTTGTTTCTGCAATAACGCGCTTTCCCCACGACAGGAGCGCTCCCGCTTCTATACTTAGCGCAATCCCCCGATAAATGAGATCGCTATGGCGCTGAATGATTTTCACGTTTCTGAACCTTATACGCTTGGTATTGAGCTGGAGATGCAGGTGATCAATCCACCTGGCTACGATTTAAGTCAGGACTCTTCTACGCTGATCGACGCCGTTAAGCCCCAACTTACTGCGGGAGAAATTAAGCACGATATCACCGAAAGTATGCTGGAGATGGCCACGGGCGTCTGCCGCGATATTGACCAGGCGGCGGCCCAACTTTCTGCCATGCAGCACGTTATTTTACAGGCGGCGTCGGAACACCATCTCGGCATTTGCGGCGGCGGTACGCACCCTTTTCAAAAATGGCAGAGTCAGGAGGTCTGTGATAATGAGCGCTATCAACGCACGCTGGAAAATTTCGGCTACTTAATTCAACAGGCGACGGTTTTCGGCCAGCATGTCCATGTCGGCTGCGCGAATGGCGACGATGCGATTTATCTTTTACACGGGCTGTCGCATTTTGTGCCGCACTTTATTGCGCTCTCCGCCGCGTCTCCCTATATGCAAGGATCTGACACCCGTTTTGCCTGCGCGCGCCTGAATATTTTTTCCGCTTTTCCCGATAACGGCCCCATGCCGTGGGTCAGTAACTGGCAAGAGTTTACCGGACTATTTCGTCGCCTGTCTTACACCACGATGATCGACAGCATCAAAGATTTGCACTGGGATATCCGCCCCAGCCCGGCCTTTGGCACGGTAGAAGTTCGGGTGATGGATACGCCGCTCACCCTTGATCATGCCATCAATATGGCAGGGTTGATTCAGGCGACCGCGCACTGGCTGCTGACCGAGCGTCCCTTTAAACCGCAGGAACAAGACTATCTGTTATATAAATTCAACCGTTTTCAGGCTTGCCGCTATGGTCTGGAGGGCGTGCTAATCGATGTCTATACCGGCGACCGCCGTCGCCTGGCAGATGATACGCTGCGTCTGCTGGATAACGTTACCCCCTCAGCGCGCAAGCTGGGCGCCGACAGCGCCATTGACGCGCTACGTCTGCAGGTGAAAAAAGGCGGTAACGAAGCGCAATATATGCGGGAGTTTATTGCCGACGGCGGATCGCTGATAGGCCTGGTACAAAAACATTGTGAAATCTGGGCGGGACAATAGACAGCATATTTGCCTTACCAGGCGATATCCCGGACAATGGCGTTTTAACTTACGTTTAACAAAGCCATGAAACACCCGCTTGAATCATTGATGACCGCTGCCGGTATTTTGCTGATGGCGTTGCTCTCCAGCCTGCTGCTGCCCGCCCCTTCGCTCGGCCTTGCGCTGGCGCAAAAACTGGTCGGGATCTTTCATCTTATGGATCTCAACCAGCTTTATACTTTGTTGTTTTGTTTATGGTTTCTGTTGCTCGGCGCGCTGGAATATTATGTCATTCGTTTTATCTGGCGGCGCTGGTTTTCGCTGGCCGATTAAACATTTCAATGCGTACGACCATGCTTTTCTTTACGATAAGCGCCTGGCGGCAGGTTGAACGTGCGGGTAAAAATGCGCGTAAAGGTTTGCTGCGAATCAAAACCATACTTGAGACAAATATCATACACCTTCTGGTCGGTGTCGCGCAGGTCGCGCGCCGCCAGTTTTAGCTTCCGTTCACGCACGTAGCGCCCCAGACTCTCCCCTTTGTACTGCATAAAAAGGCGCTGCAGGTGCCACTTGGAATACCCCGCATGACGGGCAATATCATCAATACGTAACGGCTGATTCAAATTATCATCAATCCACTCGACAATCGTGTCGATAACCTGAGCGGAAATGGTCATCGTGCTCTCCCCTCTATCAAACTCGTCAGCGGCTCCCGCACCGCACATTTACGGCAACAGCAATAAGCATAGTAATAACCACACAAATTGTGAGACGGCTTATCGCATGGCCTGCAATATGCTTTTCTACCACTTCATGCGGCAGCCCTTGATTATGAGTGAGTAAGCACTCATTATAGAAAGCAAAGATACGCCGTCAAGGTACTTTTCAAAGGTTGACATTCACCGTTGCGACGCGACAACGGGCATGATTCAATCATGTTTTTCCAGACATAAGGGTAACGTGTAGTGGCTCGTCCGAAGAGTGAAGACAAAAAACAAGCATTACTGGAAGCGGCAACCCAGGCGATAGCGCAATCCGGTATCGCCGCCTCAACGGCGGTGATTGCGCGTAACGCAGGTGTTGCAGAAGGAACATTGTTTCGCTATTTCGCGACCAAAGATGAGCTGATTAACACGTTGTATTTGCATTTAAAGCAGGATCTCTGCCAGTCAATGATAATGGAGCTGGATCGATCCATTACCGATGCCAAAATGATGACTCGTTTTATCTGGAACAGTTACATCAGTTGGGGTCTGAACCATCCCGCGCGCCATCGGGCGATCCGTCAACTGGCCGTCAGCGAAAAGCTCACCAAAGAGACGGAACAACGGGCCGACGATATGTTCCCCGAATTGCGCGATTTATGTCATCGTTCCGTTTTGATGGTGTTTATGTCGGATGAGTACCGCGCCTTCGGCGACGGCCTTTTTCTGGCGCTGGCTGAAACAACAATGGATTTCGCCGCGCGCGATCCCGCTCGCGCTGGCGAATATATTGCGCTGGGATTCGAAGCCATGTGGCGCGCGCTGACTCGCGAGGAGCAATAATGGACGGTCAAACACTGCACGCCTGGGCAAAACGCTTTGCGCTGGAACTGCCTTTTACCGAACACTGCTGGCCTTTCGGCCCACAGTACGATGTGTTTAAAGTCGGCGGCAAAATATTCATGCTGTTCACTGAACATCACTGTCGCCCAGTGGTGAACCTGAAGTCGGATCCCCAAAAGTCCCTGGTAAATCAACAAATTTACCCCAGCATTGCGCCTGGCTATCACATGAATAAGAAACACTGGATTTCAGTCTATGCGGGCGAGGATATCACCGTCTCGCTACTCAACGATTTGATAAATGACTCATGGAATCTGGTCGTAGACGGGCTGCCTAAAAGAGAGCAACTGCGCCTGCGGCCGCGCTGATGCAATAACCGTTTCCGCATTTTCCTCCCTTATCTTTTTACCGATAACCCGGTACCCTGCTGATACAAAAGGGTACTAAACCAACCAGGAGCATTTATGGATATCGTTTCTGTCGCCTTACAGCGCTACTCCACTAAGGCGTTCGATCCCAGCAAAAAACTGACCGCCGAAGAAGCGGATAAAATAAAAACACTACTACAGTACAGTCCCTCCAGCACCAATTCCCAGCCGTGGCACTTTATTGTCGCCAGTACGGAAGAGGGCAAAGCGCGCGTAGCAAAATCCGCCGCCGGAAACTACACGTTCAACGAACGCAAAATGCTGGACGCCTCCCATGTGGTGGTCTTCTGCGCGAAAACCGCGATGGATGACGCATGGCTTGAGCGCGTCGTCGATCAGGAAGATGCTGATGGCCGTTTCGCTACGCCGGAAGCTAAAGCGGCAAATGATAAAGGTCGCCGCTTTTTCGCCGATATGCACCGCGTCTCGCTGAAAGATGACCACCAGTGGATGGCGAAACAGGTCTATCTGAACGTCGGCAACTTTCTGCTGGGCGTTGCCGCGATGGGTCTCGACGCCGTCCCCATTGAAGGTTTCGACGCCGAGGTGCTCGACGCTGAATTTGGTCTGAAAGAAAAAGGCTATACCAGTCTGGTCGTGGTGCCGGTCGGCCATCATAGCGTCGAGGATTTCAACGCCGGGCTGCCGAAATCACGTCTGCCGCTTGAAACCACACTGACGGAAGTCTAATCCCCTGCCTAAGCCGGACGCCCGTCCGGCTTTTTTCACCTTTCTGCCAGGTTCCTCAATGATCAATGGCGCGAAGTGCCAGGTTTTACATCGCTAGTGTTAACTTCCTCTTTCAACCTATTGAAAATAAATAATATTTAAAACTGGCACGCCGTTTGCCATATCTGGATACCCCCTATCTGGATGAAGGAGAAAACGGCGTGACACCGGTTTGCGCCTACGATGGCGATATTGTCACCACGGGGTTGGCCCTCCCTGGCGTGTCATCAAAATCGGGCGCTAAACCCAACGTTATAACGGGTTTGATTGCCATCGCTTAACCCTGCCGTTTGCGACAGCCCGGCGAAAGCGGACACCGTTGCCGACAGCGGAAAATCTGCGCCAATCGCGATATCAACCCAGTTTTTATCCTGCGTTTTTCCGTCGCGGCTAAACGTCAGCGCGGTCGATTTAAGGCCGCCGTTCGCCACATACGTATCATCGCCAAACTGACGGCGATAATTAATCTGCGCCCAGGAGTGAATGATGCTGTGGCGAAGATCCAGACGCCAGCCAGCGCCACCCACCTGCGAATGGGCGTTTTGGTCGCCAAAACGCATTGATGTACTGGTATTGAGCTTCTCGCTATAGCCATTAACGTGGCTGTAATCCCATGCATATTGCAGCATCGGTCCGGTCGTTAACCACGGCATCATGACAAAATCATAACCACTGGTTAACCTCGCGCCCCACAGCTGCCCGTTGGTTTCGCCCTCTTCCACCCGTCTTAGCGCACCGAGCGTGATACTGCGCTGAATGTTACTGAATTTAGCGGACAGGTAGTGTAAATCGCTATCCAGCCACGCCTGACCGGCGCGTAAATGGCTGAATACGGCGGCCTGAAAACCGCGGGCGTCATAACGATAATTATCGTCAGGATGTTGCTTATCCAGAGAACCGGCTATCAGCCCTCCCAGCAGTACCTGCTCGTTAAGCTGATAATCGACGCCAACCGTCAGATTATTATGATTACCGTTCCCGTCGGCCTCATTATTATCATAACGTTGATATCCCCCGCTGTATCCACCGAACATGCCCAGTGAACCAACAGGATTTTCCCCCTGGCGAAGCTGCTGATAACGGCTGTCAAGCGTGGTACGACTACCTTGCGCCATCGACTGAACGCTTTGGTTCAGATATGTCGCCTGTACCGGCGCGGCAATGATCGACTGGATATATTGCGCAATAATGGTATGGACCTGCGGACCGGGATGTAAATGATCGGCAAACAGATAGTCCTGCGACGCATTAAATCCAGGCATTGCCGAGGAGCACGCCGAAGCGGATACGCCCGGCGGGCAGGCCATACCTACGGTATTTGTCAGACCAAACGCCTGCGGGTTGGCAAGAATTTCCTTAAAGAGGCCGTTGATATCGGCACGGGCTATATTGCCGCCGTGTTGCTCCAGCCCCTTCTCTTCCATCTGATTATAATAATCGGTCAGAGCTGACGCCTGCCCTGCCGCCTTTTCATAGCCCGCCAGCAGTTGTTCAACGAGCAGTTGCTGAATAAATGGATTGCTGCTTACCGTTGCAGCCGCCGCCAGCAGCGCCTTGCGGATCGCCTGTTGCCGACTGGCGAAATCGGGCGTAGCGCCCTCCGCCAGCGCATCTAACGCCGCTTTTAGCGCCGGGGGCGCCGCTGCGCCCAGCCCAGCGGTGATTACCGCCTCCAGAAGCATTGGCGTCGCACTAATATCCGGTACGTTTGGCACCACGACCAGCCCGGCGCCGGCATCCAGTAACAGCCCTACCTGCGCCGCCGCGCTAGTGGCGCTATTACCGGCTATTTGCTGTGCCATGGCAGGTCGCGCGATGGCCGCCGCCAGATCGTTTCCGCCGACCCAGTGAATATACAAACCGTTGTGGTCGGCTTTTCCCCCCGTTTTGGCAAGCCACTGCCGTACCTGATCCGCGGTATTATCCTGCGGGTTTAATTCCGGGGTCGCCGTCGCGCCGCCGGCGGCATAATTAGAACCGCCATTGCTGGAAGGGCTTAATGCCAGCCCATATCGTTCGGCCAACTGTTCGTCGTAGAGCTTATTTTGACCACTATCCCAGGTCCAGCGACCGTTATTTCCGGTATCGCTAAGGCTATCGCCAATCACCGTAAGAGAGTCAAACGCACAAGCAGATAATGGCGCGGCCAGCGCCAGCGAGAGTATTCCGTATTTTAGCAGGGTACGCTTTTGGGTCATCCGATGTTCCTTAATGTTATTGTTGATAGGTACGACGGTGCTAATCATTATCCGACAGAGATATTGCAATCGTTTTAAACATTCTGGTTAAAAAGTTTTCATTCATTGTTGACGGACTGGCGCCTGTTCAAAAAGAGGGAACCGCGTAAAATAACGACGTTTACAGGGCGCTGGATAAAATATAGCGTATGGATAACCCCAGAGGCGCTTTTACCCGTCTGTTGCTGATTATGCCTGAAGCGCAGGCGTCCTGATTTGCATAAATGCCATTCAGCAGTCATCATAGGCTGCTGTTTATAAAGGAGAGATTATGCAGGAATTGATATCCCGGGTAGAAGATTTAGCGGGAATTGAAATGAATCACACCACGTCGCTGGTGGTGATATTTGGTATTATTTTTCTGACAGCAGTTGTCGTGCATATTATTTTGCACTGGATAGTACTGCGCGCTTTCGAAAAACGCGCCATCGCCAGTTCCCGCCTGTGGCTGCAAATTATTACCCAGAATAAATTATTCCATCGTCTGACTTTTACGCTGCAAGGCATCATTGTCAATATTCAGGCCGCGCTCTGGCTACAAAAAGGCAGTGAGGCAGCGGATATCCTGACGACCTGCGCGCAGTTATGGATTATGACCTACGCCCTGCTGTCGTTATTTTCCTTGCTGGACGTGATTTTCAATCTATCGCAAAAATGGCCCGCCGCCTCTCAGTTACCGCTAAAAGGAATATTTCAGGGTATTAAGCTCATCGGCGCAATTATCGTCGGCATTCTGATGATCTCACTGCTGATTGGCCAGTCACCAGCAATTTTAATCAGCGGGCTGGGCGCGATGGCCGCGGTATTAATGCTGGTCTTTAAAGACCCGATTCTTGGCCTGGTTGCCGGTATCCAGCTTTCCGCCAACGATATGCTCAAACTAGGCGACTGGCTGGAAATGCCGAAATATGGCGCAGATGGCGCGGTCATTGATATTGGCTTAACCACGGTAAAAGTACGCAACTGGGATAATACCATCACCACCATTCCCACCTGGTCGCTGGTTTCCGACTCATTCAAAAACTGGAGCGGCATGTCTGCGTCCGGCGGACGCCGGATTAAACGCAGCATTAATATTGACGCGACCAGTATCCATTTTCTGGATGATGATGAAAAACAGCGGCTGTTAACCGCGCAACTGTTAAAGCCGTACCTTACCAGCCGTCATCAGGAAATCGATGAATGGAATAAACAGCTGGATGCGCCGGAATCAGCCTTAAATCACCGCCGAATGACCAATATCGGGACATTTCGCGCCTATCTGAACGAATATTTACGCCACCATCCGCGCATCCGTAAAGATATGACGCTGATGGTACGCCAACTGGCGCCTGACGATCATGGTTTGCCGATAGAGATCTACGCCTTTACCAATACCGTCGTGTGGCTGGAATATGAGAGCATCCAGGCCGATATTTTCGACCATATTTTTGCCGTGGTGGAAGAGTTTGGCTTGCGTATTCATCAGACGCCGACCGGCAGCGATATTCGCGCGCTGTCAGGGACATTGCGGCATTAATGGATTGCCCGATCGCATGAGCATGGGATCGGGCAAAAAAGTTAATGAGACTTACGGCGCAAAACGGTAAACGCGATAAACAGGAATACAATCCATACCGGCAGCAAAATCGCCGACAATCGCATATCGTCCATCGTACACATTAACACCAGAATCAGCGCCAGAAACGCAATGCACAAATAGTTTCCGGCGGGATAGAACAGCGCCTTAAATTGCGTCTCGCGCCCTTTACGACGCATCGCCGCGCGAAAACGTAAATGCGCGAGACAGATCATTATCCAGTTTAGCAATAGCGTCGCGACAACCAGCGCCATCAACAGGCTAAACGCTTTTTGCGGCAACAGATAGTTGATCAGCACCACCAGCGAGGTAATCGCTCCGGAAAGTATCAGCGAGTTCACCGGTACGCCGCGATGGCTGACGCGGGTTAAAAATTTCGGCGCATTGCCTTGTACGGACAGGCCGAACAGCATTCGGCTATTCGAATAAACGCCGCTGTTATACACCGAAAGCGACGCGACCAGAATAACGAAATTCAGCGCCGAAGCCACCACATTACTGTCCAGGTTATGGAAGATCATCACAAAAGGGCTGCTATTGGATTTCACCTCTACCCACGGATAGAGCGCCAGCAACACCACCAGCGAACCGATGTAGAACAGCAAAATACGGTATACCACCTGATTCACCGCTTTCGGAATGCTTTTTTGTGGATCGCGCGCTTCCGCCGCAGTAATGCCGATCAGCTCCAGTCCGCCAAAAGAAAACATAATCACCGCCAGCGACAGAAGCAAACCATGCCAACCGGTAGCGAAGAAACCGTTATAACGCCAGAGGTTATCAATGCTGGCATGTTCGCCGCCGTGGCCGGAGAACAGCAGCCACAGACCAAAACCTATCATGCCGATAATCGCCAGCACTTTAATCAGCGCGAACCAGAATTCCGTTTCGCCATACAGACGAACGTTCACCAGATTCACGGCATTAATGATAATAAAAAACGCCGCCGCCCATACCCATGTTGGTACGTCAGGCAGCCAGTACTGCATATAGATGCCCGCCGCGGTCAGCTCCGCCATCCCGACCAGCACAAACATGACCCAATAGTTCCAACCCGACAAAAAGCCCGCAAACGGCCCCCAATATTTCCAGGCGAAGTGGGCAAACGATCCGGAAACCGGCTCTTCCACGACCATTTCACCCAACTGGCGCATAATGAGAAAAGCGATAATCCCGGCAACGCCATAGCCCAACAAAACAGCCGGCCCCGCCATTTGAATCGCCGGGCCGATGCCCAGAAACAGTCCGGTGCCAATGGCGCCGCCCAGGGCGATTAGCTGAATATGGCGGTTTTGCAACCCCCGTTGAAGCGTCGGTTCATTCTTCGACGCGGCATCCGACACGCTGGCGCCGGATGCAGTTGACGCGTTTTTCACGTCCTACCCCTGTATCGTTTTTATTGAGGGGCACCTTTTAACATTTCGCTCTCGCTGCCGCAAGGCGCAATCGTTTGTCAAGGCTCAACTCCGGACGTTAACGTTATCGTGTAAAAAAAGATGTCGTGGGGAGTAAAAAGAAAAGAGTGCGCGCCGATATAGAACGTTACGGGTGACAGACGCCGGGTATAAAATATGTGAATAACTCTGGACGAAAAGTACGACACCCTACAGAATACATTTAGTATTTTTTCAGTATTTTCAAAAAGGTGAATCAGACCTGGTATCTGTTATCCGTTTTTGAGCCACGCCAGGCATCAACGTCATGAATAAGATCATCAAACGTTTAGAGATCATCAAAAGCGCCATCGAACTTGAGGACGAAGAGATTATCCGTCAGCAGCTCATCTACCTGAAAAATGAGCCGCAGGATGCCGTAATCAGCGCGATTGCCCAGGCGATTGAAGCTCGTCGATTCAGTGACGCCATGCAAGAGATCGCCGCCTGGCTACAGGCTCAACGGGCGCTCTCGACGTGGCAAGATCCCTCTATTGCCGCCAGTAAACTGGAGCTGAAAGCGCTTGAAGCCCAACTTCGCGATCTGATTGACAAACGAAATGCGCGGGTACAAATCCTCGACGATTTCAACGACCTCTATCATCTGCGCCTCGGGCCGTTGATGAGCCGTATTCTGGAGTTGCGTAAACAGCTCGCGGTGAGTATGCAGCGTAAGCAAGAAGCCGAAATAAAACGCCGGGAAAAGGATTATCAATCCTGCCTGCAATTTATTTCCCAGGCCGTGGATCAACTGGCAACGCTAAAACAGCAGTGGACAGGATTGAATGCCGCCTCGCGCGAAGCGGTGGGCATCCGTCAGCGAATCCAGCAGCAGACAGAATTAATTACCGCGTTGCTGGCGGAAATTCGCGAGCTGGAAGCGGATTTTTCCCATCAGGACGACAGCGCATTCCGCCAGGCGCAGGAAAATGCGGAACAGGACTATCACCAGTACCGGGAGCAGCAGCAGGAAGCGCAATTCCGCTACGCTCGCGATCAACGTTTGTCGGCTGACGAACGCAGTGAATTAAAACGTTTGTGGCGTCAGGCCAGCCGCCTGTGTCACCCGGATGTGGTCGCCGATGAATTGAAAGAAAAAGCGCACCAGATGATGGTACAGCTTAATCAGGCGCGGCAGAATGCCGATCTGGCGGCAATTCGCGCGTTATTGACGCAGCTGCAAAGCGGCCTGGAACCGATGATGGCAAGCGACAGGCTAAATAATCTGGAACATCTGCGCCATAAAATACGCCAGCTCCGCACGCAAATCGACGCGCTGTTGAAAGAGATAACGCAACTGGAAACGGAAAACGCCTGGCGGCTCGCCTCTTCCGTTGCGGATAAGGAAGCCTATTTCTCCGAGCAGGAACGGGCGCTAACCGAAATTCGCAATACGCTGGAGGCGCAGGTTCAACAGGTGGAACAGGAACTTCTGGCAGGGTAGTCCATCATTCATCAACACATTGTCGGATGGCGCAAGCGCCACCCGACGAATCGCGGCATAAAGAGGGTAAGAGGGTCGCTACTGGCGCTGTAAAAGTAACGAACGGGCGGAGTCCGCCATGATCATCACCGCCCCTGCCAGCATTAACGTATCTTTTAATACCAGCCGCCCGGCGCCCGATAAATACGGGAAACCATAATGCGCATCGCCCAGCGGCATAACCCAGGCCTCCGGCGTGGTGATTAAAAACGACAGCGTGACAAATGGCGTCAGGAATGCCAGCACGCCGCCCGCCAGCCCTAACCAGCGGCTGACAGGGTTAGCCAGTACCAGCACCGCGATAATCAATTCCACCACGCCCAGACCATCCGAAAACGCATACGTATTATTGGCCGTTTGCCAGGCGCGTTCCTCCGGTTTTAGTTCGCCCTCATGCGTCAGATGCTGACGATATTCTTCAGGATGTTCATAGAAAAAAGACATAAACGGGCTGTTCGCCACAAACGGGGTAATACTGTCTGCCTCATAGGGCACAAATTTTAGTAGTCCAATCCAGATAAAAACGATGGCGATACTCAGGCGAATTAATGTTAATCCCAGCCGATCCCCCTGACTTAACAGACGAAGATATTTATCCATCTCAGACTCTCCTTATTTATATAATATCGCAGTGGCGTAACCCGTATTATCAATACGCATGGACGTAATTTTCCACGACGACGCCTGTTTACTTTGCGCCAGTCTGGTAATAGCGTCTTCAAGCATTGACGGCGTTGCTGACACCGCAGAAACGCTGATATATTCAACGTCAGTTAGCGGCTGGGCGGAGACGGAAAACGCCAGCGGCGCAGCCAATAATGAAGCAATAAGTGTGGTAACTTTTAACATCGAGATTTCCAGTCGTGGGTTATTTCAATGGTGTTATAATACGTTACGCCTGACTAAAGCCTTTTCTTTCAGACGCCAGCATATTTGTCCTGGCGTATTTTTATAGCCTGACAGGCCAAAAAAAGCCCTGATTAACAGGGCTACGTTATTTATGTTTTACTTAATGAGAGAGAAGAGATCGTTTAAAGACTCACTCATTGTAGGATGGGTAAATATCTGGTCGCGTAACACCGTATAAGGTAAATCTGCATCCATAACGGTTTTAACGATATTAATCATTTCATGAGAATCGACGCATAACAATGACACCCCTACAATACGCTGCGTATTCACGTCCACTACCGCTTTTAGTACGCCACGAGTATCGTTCATAACACGGGCGCGAGGGATCGCCGCCACCGGTAATGTCACCACCTGCACCGTTGCGCCGCTTGCCCGCGCTTGTTCTTCCGTCAGCCCGACACGAGAGAGCGGCGGCGTCATAAAGACGGAATACGGAACATTCTGGCGATCGCGGGTACTGCGTTTGCCATCTCCCAATAACCCGTCGCGTACAATACGAAAATCATCCAGTGAAATATAGGTAAACTGCAACCCACCGGTAACATCGCCCATCGCCCAGATATTGTCCGCCGTGGTACGCAGGTAATCATCCACGATGATCCCGCCGCGTTCGTTCACCGCCACACCGGCGTTCTGCAACTGTAAGCCAGCCGTCGCCGGTTTTCGCCCCGACGCCACCAGCAGGGCATCCACAAGATGCGCGCCTTCCGGCGTTTCTACTTGTACCGCGCCCTCCTTTGAGGATACGGCCTGTACGTTGGCGTTTAAAATCAGCTCGACGCCCTTTTCCTGTAAAATACGGGTAATTGCCTGCGCGATATCCCGATCTTCACGAGGCAGGAATTGCGGCGCTGCTTCAAAGATAGTGACCTTCGTACCAAAGTTGGCGAACATTGAGGCAAATTCAAGGCCAATATAACCACCGCCTAAAATCCCCAGCCGCGCCGGACGCTGGCTCAGGCTGAGTAGCCCGGTGCTATCGAACACCCCTGCCGTCGTTGTTAAGCCCGTAATAGCCGGGATCACCGACTCTGCGCCAGTATTAATGAAGATCTTTTCTCCCCGTAACACCCGCTCGCCGTCCGCCTGAAATACCCGTAAGGTATGGTTATCAATAAACTCCGCCCTTCCCTCAATCACATCGACATTGTCCAGGTCGGCAAGATTATGAAAATTTTTGTCGCGTAAAAAATTTACGACCGCCGCTTTGCGTTGCATGGCGACTGAAAAATCGCCCTCACGTTCCGCGTCATGCACCAGCGTTTTCGTTGGAATACAGCCAATGTTGATGCAGGTTCCGCCGAACATACTGGCGGACTGTTCGATAATCGCCACGCGCCATCCCGTCTTCGCCAGAGTTGCCGCCAACGTTTTTCCTGCCTTGCCAAAACCAATAATGAGCGCCTGATACTGTGTCATCTTCTTTCTCCGCCAAATCACCATCTGTTTGTCAGGACAAGTATAAATAACGTCAAAAAAGACAGGGTTATCCGTAACGCGCCAATTTTTGTCTTATCGTCTAAATTAGCGGTTAGCAAAAATAAGGGTAGAAATGACATTGAGTCAGAAATATAGTGATCAGAGACAGAAATGGTGATCCCTATTTTTGAAAAAGAATCTGTTCTGGAGTCTATATGGATGCGCTTAGTCGGCTATTGACGCTTAACGCCCCTCAGGGCTCAATCGACAAGAATTGCCCGTTAGGCGGCGACTGGCAGTTACCGCACGCCGCTGGCGAGCTATCGGTGATTCGCTGGCATACCGTTACACAGGGCGAAGCGCAACTGGAAATACCTACCGGCGACGCCATGATACTTACGCCGGGAAAGGTGGTGATTCTGCCGCAAAACTCCGCCCACCGTTTGCGCCAGTCTGGCGAAGCACCGACACATATCGTGTGCGGTAGTCTACGTCTGCACACGACGTCACGTTATTTCCTTACCGCGTTGCCGGAAGTGTTATGTCTTGCCCCGCCGCCGCATAGCCCCGCCAGTATCTGGCTTAACGCCGCCATTTTGCTGTTACAGCAGGAGTCAGAACGCCATTTACCTGGCGCTGATGTCTTATACAGTCAGCAGTGCGCCACGCTGTTTACCCTCGCCGTTCGCGACTGGCTATCGCAGGCTGGCACAGCGAAAAGCGTGCTCAATTTATTGCTGCATCCCCGGCTGGGCCGCGTGATCCTTCACATGCTGGAAACACCGGCGCATCCCTGGACGGTCGAAACGCTGGCGCAACGGGTACACATGTCGCGGGCGAGCTTCGCCCAGCTATTTCGCGACGTGTCCGCTACAACGCCCTTAGCCGTGTTAACAACGCTGCGCCTGCAAATCGCCGCCCAGACCCTGTCGCGTGAAGCGCTGCCGGTGATGGTGATTGCCGAGTCGGTAGGTTATGCGAGCGAATCTTCTTTTCACAAAGCTTTTGTCCGTGAATTCGGTTGTACACCAGGCGAGTACCGCAAACGGGCCAACGCGCTCGGACGATAAACGTATACTGAACCCGCCTACAGTTTGACGCCGCAGGCGGGGTGCACACGTTATGCCGCAAGGCGACGATGCCTGCGCAGCCACATCAGCTTGTAGGCTGCCGGAATGATGAACAGCGACAGCAGCGGCGCGGTAATACGGCTCATCACCTCAGAACCCGCGCCGGTCCCCCATAAAACAGGTAGCAGACCGGCGATAATCACCGCTACCGTCATGGCTTTTGGCCGCACCCGGAGCACCGCCCCGTGGTGAAGCGCCTCATTGAGTTTTTCTGCCGAAAAGGTGTTGGGAGCTTGCGCTTTGAAGGCCGCGCCTGCTGGATCACCGGCGATCCCATCATGCTGCGCAGAGCCATCAGTAATTGACTCTCTAATACGATGCGCTATACGCCGCCGGGTAAAACCATTACTCTTCAGATAAAAGAAGCGGACGACCAGATACATATTATTGTTGAAAACCCCGGTACGCCAATCGCGCCGGAACATTTGCCGCGCCTTTTCGATTGTTTTTATCGCATTGATCCCTCCCGCCAGCGTAAAGGGGAAGGCAGCGGTATAGGCCTGGCAATTGTAAAATCCATCGTCACTGCGCACCGGGGAAAAGTTTCTGTCACCTCCGATACGCGCGCTACTCGTTTTATTTTGACATTACCCAAACACCTCCGTTGAACTGTAGCGATAGTGAAAGGCGCTATCGCTAACCAGCAAAATAATCTGACATCATCGTCATTATCCCGTCACGCGCCAGACTCAACGACTGTTTTATTATTTCTCTTATTAACCCACACCGGAGAAATAAGTTGAATAAGTTTACATCCCTTTTAGCTGTCGTTTTTTTATTTCAGCTGGCGTAAAAGTCGCAGAGAAAATGGAATCCCGCCAATTATCCGCCACCGCGCATGAGATGATGAATAACGGTGACGCCTTCGCGCACCAGCAAATGGCTTAGACACAGAAAACCAGCGCCCCGACTCCTGTGGAAAATGCGACACCCTTTTCTGAAATGGACGACTATGAAAAAGCAATGGTCATCCATCAATCGATGAATAATGCCCATTCTTTCGCCCATGAGATCCAGGCTGAGGAGCACCATAAACAGATTAAACACAATTAGTTATTTGCATATTAGCGTCACGTACTGCGGATGGCACAACGTCGCCCCCGCAGAAGCTTACGGATTAACATAATTTTGAGAGGTTAAATGGCGCGCCCTGCAGGATTCGAACCTGCGACCCACGGCTTAGATGTTCCTGGAACTACCTGAGCTAACAACAAGTTATCCCATTACCACGGCGCTCACTCGCCCCATCTTCGAAAAACATGCAAAGCTTTGCAAGCCGATGCAAAGCTTTGTGTGTACCGTTTTTGTCCCAACCCACTCAGCAATCAGTAGCCTCAATTGATCGGCAACAACGATCAATTAATAATATAACAATAAGTTTAAACTATCAAATATCACATTATTGATCGTTTATATCGATCAAATCAATTTGTAGTGCTACACTCCAGACCTTTCCGAATCCGCTGATTTTCATAATGTTGAAGTTATTCGCTAAGTACACATCGATCGGTGTTCTTAACACGCTTATTCATTGGGGCGTATTTGCTTTTTGTGTGTATGGGATGCATACGCATCAGGCGCTGGCGAACTTTTCCGGTTTTGTTATCGCCGTATCGTTCAGCTTCTATGCCAATGCGCGCTTCACCTTTAACGCCAGCACCACCACGCTTCGCTACATGATGTACGTGGGATTTATGGGAACACTGAGCGCTGTTGTTGGCTGGATGGCTGACAAATGCTCCTTGCCACCACTCCTTACTCTTATCACCTTTTCAGCTATCAGCCTGATATGCGGATTCATTTATTCAAAGTTCATTGTCTTTAGGGATGCGAAATGAAAATCTCTCTTGTCGTTCCAGTTTTTAATGAAGAAGACACGATACCGATTTTCTATAAAACGGTACGTGAGTTTAATGAACTAAAAGAATATGAAGTGGAGATCGTTTTTATTAATGACGGAAGCAAAGATGCAACTGAATCAATAATTAACAAAATAGCTGCATCTGATCCGCTCGTTATTCCGCTTTCGTTTACGCGAAACTTCGGTAAAGAACCTGCTCTTTTCGCGGGGCTCGACCACGCAACCGGGGATGCGGTCATTCCTATTGATGTCGATTTACAGGATCCGATAGAAGTAATCCCCCATCTCATTGAGAAGTGGCAGGCTGGCGCAGATATGGTGCTGGCTAAGCGCTCAGACCGCTCAACTGACGGGCGCATGAAGCGTAAGACAGCTGAGTGGTTTTATAAGCTGCACAATAAAATCAGCAATCCGAAAATTGAAGAGAACGTCGGTGATTTCCGGTTAATGAGCCGTGAAGTTGTCGAAAATATTAAACAGATGCCAGAACGTAATCTGTTTATGAAAGGCGTTCTGTCATGGGTGGGCGGCAAGACTGATGTAGTTGAATACGCCCGCGCTGAGCGTGTTGCCGGCGATTCAAAATTCAATGGCTGGAAATTATGGAATCTGGCGCTGGAAGGAATAACTTCTTTCTCAACATTTCCGCTCCGCATATGGACTTACATTGGATTGTTTATTGCAGGTATGTCATTCCTTTACGGTGCATGGATGATTATTGATAAATTAATATTTGGAAATAATGTTCCTGGCTACCCGTCTCTTCTTGTTTCTGTACTTTTTCTGGGTGGCGTTCAATTGATAGGAATAGGTATTCTTGGGGAATATATTGGCAGGATTTACATAGAAACAAAAAAAAGGCCTAAGTACATAATTAAGAATGAGAAGAAAAATGGTTAACAATAGATTAAAAATGGTAATCGCTATCCTTATAGTTTTCTCGTTGGTGTATTCAATAGGATTTATCACACCAATGAACTCTGATGACTATACTTATGCCCTAAGAGAGCTTTCGCTTTCTAGCGTAAAAATGCACTATTTGGGATGGAGCGGAAGGGTTGTGTCAGATACGATCAGCACATCTCTATTAAAGTTTTTCTCCCCGCATATTTACAATGCAATAAACTCAGCAGCGCTAACATTAATGGTGTTGTGCTGGACAATGATCCCAGCTACATTAACAAAGTCGTCACCGTCCCCATATGTGATGATTTTCTTATTTTTCTTATACTTCGTTGCAAATCCAGCCCTCGGTCAAACTAACTTCTGGCTTGTTGGGTCAGCAAATTACTTATGGACCAACATGTTCATTGCCATTTATATACTAATTTCTATATATTTAAGCAATGGTAAAAAATCCAATTTAATACTCTTTGTATATGCCATATCATCGATATTTGCAGGTTGCTCAAATGAAAATACATCTCTTGTAGTTGTATTAATTTCTGTAGCATATTTCTTTATAATGAATAGAAATAAATATTTACTGATTGGCGTATTCGGATCTGCAATAGGCGCGGGGGTTCTCCTGCTGGCTCCGGGAAACCTATCCCGTGCGTCTACAATACAAGACTGGTACAATCAACCACTTGCATGGAGGGTTCTTGAGCACTTTTCAGAAAGGCTGCCATCAGCAATGGGGGCATATTGGCAGGTCTATATTGCATTTATAATACTACTAATCTCTGTAGTGTTATCAAGGAATAGTAGCAGCAAACTTATGTTTGGAAGCTTTTTATTCATGCTGGGTGCAATTGCTGCAAATGTTGCGTTCCTTGCATCTCCTGCAATGCCCAGCAGGGCTCTCAATGGAGCACTCTGCTTTATGATTCTTTCGATTTCCTTTGTTGCTCATTCTGCATTTACGAAATTTAACAAGGCTTCCATTTATTTATCTGTTACTACATATGCAATGGCTTTTTTATATTTCATCCCATCATACATCCTCTATTACTCATCAATTAAATCAATAAGCAAACAAACGGAGATTAGGGAAGAAATAATAGACAGGGCGAAACATAACAAACAAGATCAAGCGATAATTCCTGATTATTACTTTCCACCGGTACTGCATGCAGGCCCAAGTCTTGATACGTTTAACAGTGAAGCAATGTCTAGATACTACGGGATTGATTTGAAAATAACTGCTCCAGGATTTTTCGACTATTCACGAGCCTTTAATTTCAAGCCTCTTAATATTAACGCAAAAATATGTAACAACGTTTATATAAAATCATTATGGATATATAAACAGCAAATGGGCATTAAAACCTTTGTAATATTTGAGTTTAATAAAAATCCTGCTGATTCTCTTGATGAGAATACAGCGATGTTCATTAGCTTTAAAACAAAGGATGGAAAAATTATAAATGCAGATGTCGACAAGAAGACATTCCAAATAGACGGAAGATGGCTTTCCGGGCGGGCGATTAACGGCATAGATTCAAATGAATTAGAATCAATTACATCTGGGACATGGGACGTTAGAACAGGGGCGAGGACAAATGAGAATATTACGGAAATAATTAAATAACATTCATGTATAATTAATGTTCCCCGCCACCAATGGGTAACGGGCGGCGGGGATTCCTACATATCGTATGTCACAAATGCCCCATCAGGTTTCTTAGCAAGAAGTCGCAATGCACCATCAGTCCCAAAAAAGAACCCAACGGAGCCATAGTGCATTAATCCAGACTCCGGCAACTGACCAATACACGCAAGGATACGCATGTGCCCAAAGCCCATCCGGTTCAACTCCACCACAGATGCAGGAACACCGTCTTTTAGTGCGGATAAACTGCCCCCTACTGGTTTCACTACCGGGTAAAGGAACCTGACAATCTGCGGTCAATGTGAATCGCCACAGGTTTAACAGACACCTCAGAGCCATTTAAGATGACTTAAAGAGAGGTGCCTATGAGCGGTAAACGTTATCCCGAAGAGTTTAAAATTGAAGCGGTAAGACAGGTCGTTGAGCGTGGCCATTCTGTTTCCAGCGCCGCAACACATCTCGATATTACTACCCACAGTCTTTACGCCAGGATAAAGAAGTACGGGTCGAACTCCTCCACCAATAAAGAAATAAAGAGCAGTCAGATGATCAGACCGGAATCCGCCGACTCCCGAAAGAGTTGAAGCGGGTTACTGACGAGCGGGACATATAAAAAAAAGCCGCAATAGATTCAATTGGTCACTGCAACCATGAATGACAAAAGATAGAGTCCTGAATGCGCTTCTGATGGCCGTGTGGCGACGTAATCACCCGCTATGAATGGCAGTCGCTCCTGAAACCGCACGGACTGGAGAGCAGAATGAGCCGTCGTGGCAACTGTCATGACAATGCGGTTGCAGAAAGCTTTTTCCAGCTACTGAAGCGTGAACGGATAAAGGAAAAGATCTACGGAACGAGAGACGAAGCCAGAAGCGATATTTTTGATTACATAGAAATGTTTTATAACAGTAGACGCCGGCATGGTTCGAGCGAGCAGATGCCACCGGCTGAATATGAAAACCTATATCATCAACGACTCAGAAGTGTCCAGGTTATCCGTGGTGATTCACAGATATGCTCACCTTGCGCCTAATCATTTAACGGAACACGCGAGGAAAATAGACGACATTTTTGGTGATGATGTCCCAAATATGTCCCATATGGAAAATAAGGAGGAAATAAAGAAGCGTAACACGTTGATTTATAAGTGGCGCGCCCTGCAGGATTCGAACCTGCGACCCACGGCTTAGAAGGCCGTTGCTCTATCCAACTGAGCTAAGGGCGCCTTGTGAAGTGAAGACTTCGTGTAGACGAAACGCGAGAATTATACGGTCAGGTACTCCTGAGTCAATGGCTTTTGTTCTGGTTGCTGACTAAGTGTACGAATATCGTCTTTTCTGGCGCAATGCCAGGTTCCAGGAAATCGCCTGGACACATCTCAGCACGCATAAAGTGGGAATTAAGGCCGCCAGTATTTAGAAAATCAATAAGTTTCTTTAATATTTCACCATGATTCACCTGCCGTGTAGGATATTTTTTATGCTGAGTATCGCTATTAAGGAACAAAACAGTCACTTTGAGCATGGTTTGAAAATCATCATGACGCGTCTGGCGAATCAATGGCAGCAGAAAATTGACTTTCTGCCGCCAGAAGAGATAGATAATGCCGATATCGCTTTCCTGGCCTTGGATGATGATTGGTTCAGCGCAGGCTGTTACCAGATACCTATGCATACCCAACATCAGCTACGGGTAATTATTTGTAATAAATGCGATAAAGAAAAGCTCATGTTCAGACCATGTCTGTATATGCTGCCGCATATTTATCGGGAAGATGATGTTGAAGAAATTACCCGAAAAATGATATTGATCTTACATAAGCGAGCGCTTCGACATAGCGTCCCTTCTGGCATTTGCCACTACTGCACGACTCGTCATTTTTCAGTAACAGAACGTCACCTGTTAAAACTGATCGCCAGCGGTTATCATTTAAGCGAAACGGCCGCTTTACTTTCACTTTCTGAAGAGCAGACAAAGTCACTCCGCCGGAGCATTATGCGAAAATTACATGTTAAAACGGAGCAGCAGTTTTTAAAATATATTAGAGTTAACCTTCATTTCTTACTCAGTAAGTAAACTCACTTAACTTTTTACAAGGCTTACGAAATATCTCACCAATAATTAAGTAACGATACCTACAGGCATTTTTTTAACGCTGCCACAATGATGCCCATAATATCCTGATAGATTCAGGGGTCGAAAATATATGGCTGCATCATAAATGCCTGGAGGAGTGTTTGGTGGCACAGGGTACTTTATTAAAGGAAAGGATAAATCCCCCACACCTGGCGTCTTCGCCCACACGTCATTCATATCTCAACAGCGAATTGTTAAAATCTGAGCCAATCGTTAATCTCTCAACTGCGCAATTAATCGGCTATGAGGTCCTGACGCAACTTCCGTCAGAACATGATAGCGAAGTTTTTTTTCAGCAGTTAATGCTGATGGAAGGCATTGAAACATCAGAGCAACGAAGCATTGCTTTTTACGCTGGTGCAACGATGGGACAAGGTTATTTATGGCCAGCCATATTACCAGATATATATTAGAGCAATGGAAAAAGCAGGATGCGCAGCGTACCACGCAGGGAAAGACACCGCCGTTTAAGAAATGCCAAAGACTGCGCCTGCCGTTATCACTCTCCAACGCCGCAGATATTTGATCGCCTTGAGTTACTGGACCAACAGCTTAATTATGCCTTGCCGGTTGGTATCATTTCCCAGGCAATAATTACAACTGATAACTACCTCGGCTATTCATTGAGTCACTACTTATTTTCCGGAAAACGTACCGCTGCATTCCGCTCATTAGATGACATTTCTTTGTGGATTGAAAAGGGGTCGCTCAGACAACTGATTGTAGATATGGAGACGCTACCTGTCTCCTGTATTGAGGCGCTTAACCAGCTACGCGCGCTCAGTTGGCAACAAAGCGATATCCAGATTTACCTGCTGGTATCAGATAAAACCCCCGCTATAACACAGTTTATCCGTATGGCTGGGCGTTTTTTTGTCCTGTCGCGACGACAAAATCTGGCCTCAGTACGCGAAGCCTTGTTATCAGCCGCCAAACCTCGCTTATCGGAAAGCTTTAGCCGTACTGACTGGTTGATGATTGAAACTTTAGCGCAAGGCGCCTCTTTAAAAGAAATAGCACGTCAGCAAAGCGTACCTTATCATCGTGTGGTTTACCGGATTAAACAACTTATCACCCTCCTTAACCTTCCCCACAGGCAAAGCTTTCTTCGGCTGGTCCAGCAGCTAAACGTTACTTTCCACGACATTTTTTAACGAAGTAACGTTTTGGTGAATAAGATTTTTTAAGAAATTACTTATTTTCACTTCCATTAAATGTAAATATTTCACATAAAATTAATATTTATAACTCGTCCTGGTAAGCGATAAAAAATTTTTTCTTACATCGTCCCCTGTTCCTCCTCGTTTTTCGAGGTCTCCAGCGTCAACATCTTTCCGTCATTACATAACAAATACTAAACAATTAGTCTTTCATATTATTTTTATACTTAAAAACAACAGTTTAAACTACTCAATGTCAACTCTAAAGAAAATAGCTCCACCACGAACAAATTTTCTATAACGTCACAGAATATCCTACCCGCTATCCATAATTCGCATTTCGCAAGACTTTTCCGAGAAATCAGACCAGGTATAATCCATATTGTTTTTACTTAATCAGAAATTTCTTTTTTGTTGGTGCGAAATGGATATTCCACATATTTATTACTCTTACGCAAAATAGCCAGTCAACAGGGAGGTCTCATTCTTTATTATTGCTCCACTGTGTGGTGTGTAGATCTGGCTATTTCACAATCTTTAAGGTGTCTGACGCTTATTCTAAAACGAAGGACGCATAACAGTCTGAGGCATACAACAATGAAACCTGCATCTGTTATCATTATGGACGAACACCCTATTGTAAGAATGTCGATCGAAGTTTTACTCGGTAAAAATAGCAATATTCAGGTTGTCCTGAAAACGGATGATAGCCGAACAGCGATAGAGTATCTGCGCACTTATCCTGTTGACCTTGTCATTCTGGATATTGAATTACCGGGCACCGACGGCTTTACCTTACTTAAACGAATCAAATCTATCCAGGAACATACCCGGATACTTTTTTTATCGTCGAAATCAGAGGCTTTTTATGCCGGAAGAGCAATAAGAGCGGGCGCAAACGGATTTGTAAGTAAACGCAAAGACCTCAATGATATTTATAATGCGGTAAAAATGATTTTATCCGGCTATTCTTTTTTCCCATCTGAGACGCTTAATTTCATCAGTAATACCCGTACCCCCAAAGGCGGGCACCATGATATGCCACTATCTAACCGCGAAGTTACCGTGCTGCGCTATCTGGCCAATGGAATGTCTAACAAAGAAATTGCCGAGCAACTTTTATTGAGTAACAAGACTATCAGCGCGCATAAGGCCAATATATTTTCTAAACTTGGCCTTCACTCTATCGTTGAGCTTATCGATTACGCCAAATCACACGAATTATTGTAAATGTACTCCCGGCGAATTATCGTTCGGGAGCCACAATAACGGACACTAATTGTAATTGATCAGGAAGGTCGCATCCGCGTTAGCAAGTCCGGGCTGCACGCCATCGGCTAAGGCGATATAGTTCGCATAGAATTTCAGGGTAGCATTGCCGTTGTTGTCAATATCGACGGCCTTGCTGGCCTGTTCAAGCGGCAATCGACGTTGATCGCCATCGCGAATTTCAATCGCCAGTTTTTGCGCCATTGCCGTATCAGCAAGCGCCAGTAATGCCGTGCCGGGCGCTGGCGTCCCGGAAAACGTTATAGACGCCGACCCCGGCGGGCAGCCTTCAAGTTTTAGGCTAAAGGCTACCGGTTGCGTGGCGTCACCGGCGGCGTGAAGCTGTTTTGTCGGCCAGGTGCCGAGGTTAACCGATTTGTTACTGTCGCCCGCCACCACGGCGCAGGTAAAATCCACCACGTTACCGCGCAGTTCAATATTCACTTCGCCCAGAGATGAGTTGGCCTGACTCAGCGGGCTGAACAAAACACAACCAATAGCGATGAAAACGCGCCGAAAGATCATTATGCCTCCTTAATCATAATCGACTCGTAGATAGCCGCGCGCAGTAAACGGCCCTTCCGCCGGTTTAATCCCCGTCACGCTGATTGGCCAGGCGCGAATACCTACGCGAGCGGCGGCGTTATCATCAAGATGAAACGGAATTTTACTCGACAAATTATTGGGTGTAAGCGGCGTACCGTTGCTATTAGCAACCACAAAGCCTAAATCCGGGTTATCGGACACCATCGCCTGCCCTGAGGCCTTTTCGGCTTCAAGCCGCATCGATAAATAGGCTTGCGCCGCGACGTTGGTACATTTGATAGCAATGGTTTTCGTTTGCGGCGTGACGCCTTGCGGACGATTACCCGCCCCCGCCTGACTAAATAACGACGCGCCGATATCGCCGAAATCAAACTCCACGACCTGTCCGGCATTCACTTCACAGTTTTGCGGCACTTCCACTTTGCCGCTGTAGCTAATGGTATATACCGGCGTGCTCAACGCGTCGCCGGTAGAGGTCGTCACATAGACGGTAAACATTGTCTGGCGAGGGATCGTCACCATATTAATAAAAGGCCGTATCACTTTTAATTTAAAAACCAGCTTTGAGTCCTGCACGCCAAACGGCTTTTGCTGCGACACGTTATAGTCGACGCCCATGAGAATATAGTTACGGGGCGGATAAAATACGCCAGCGACACTATCGGTGATGCTCATCGCGCCCAGAAGGTAGTCATTCAGCTTGAGGTATTTAAAATTTCCTTCGGTGCTTTGTACCGGTAATTCTGATACATAGCTTCGGTAGGTATAATTCACCGTTGTCCCCGACGGGCACGTCGCGTTTACGCCGACCCAACCTGATTTTTCCGGCAGCGTCACCACCTGTCCCGGCTGATTATTGCCACTGGTGAAAACATCTGACAGGTCGTAAAAGATATCGGTCGCCGTCCCGTTTGAATTACGGCAAACCGTCGCCAGCGCGGGATGGGTGAAAAAGAGCGCGGTCCCCGCCAGCAATAGCGCTGAGTATATTTTCATCTCTATTTTTCCTTTTATGACGCCGGACGGATACAGGTTGCGCTGGCTATCGTAATCGCCTGCTTCAGGCTATCCTCCGCCAGGGCGTAAGGGGCGATACAACGCGCGTTTTTCCCCTCTCCCCACTGGATGAACAGTTCACCTTTTAGCGGCAAGCCGCTCAGATAAATTTGTCCGTCATCGCCGACCATACTGGTAATGCCGCTGGCGGTTTCTCGTACTATCGCGCCAAACGGTAACGGACGTCCGCCAAGCCTCGCGGTAATGATTGCCCTTACGCCTATCCGCGTATCAAAAGCGGCCCGCACCAGCGCGCCCTCTGTCGGCACTACGCTGCTGACGTTATTTTCGACATCGGTATGGTTGTCCATCGTGTTGGTATCTAACGCGACGCGGTTATAGCGATATACCGTGGCGTAGGGCATTACCGCATAGCCCCGCCAGTCCGTTTTCACGCCGGTCTGGTTTTCGATGCGCACGCCTTTCGCTCCCGGCGCTTTAATCAAGACATTGGTATCGCCCAACGGTTGGCTAAACGTAATACCATCCGCATGACCGACCACGCCGCCGGAAAGTTGCCAGTTATAGTCATGCTGATCGCGATCGTAGTTATATCCCACGCCCAGCGTGCCATACGTCGCCTGCCAGCTAGCGCTGGCGCTGCCGCTATGACCATTGGTACTGCTACGCCCCTGCGTCACGCTGTAGCTCAGATTACGTCCTTCCAGAAGCGTGCCGCCCACGCCGGTCTGCCAGCTATTGTCGCCGTCGCGGTTGCGGTTGCGGTTGGCGTTAAACGTGGCATAAGTACGATCAAGAATAGTGTCGCGCGCATAGCGCCGTCCGGTCAGAACGCTAAACGGAACGGACATATTGAATGCCAGAATGCGGTCGGCGCCTGAGATCCCCACCGACTCGCTCCACGACCATGACAGCGAATAACTTATGCCTTGCCATCCACTGGCGTATCCCAGTTGATACCAGGTATTGGTATCCGCCGTATTCCAGTAATTTTGTTGACTGCCGGAAAGATACAGTGACCCGTAATTCCCCAGATTTTGCGAAATATTGACCTGAAAGCGGCCTTTTTTGCTGTAGCGGAGATTGTGGTAGCTCTGCGCCACCGGCACTTTATGGCGGCGTCCGTCGCTATCGTATTCGTAGTCGTACCCTTCCATACTGCGGTATGCCACATCATCCAGGGTGTAAAATCCGCGCGTGGAATAGCGGTAACCCAGCAATTGAAAATTAGTCCCGTAATTATTCAGCGATTTGGCGTACAGAAAACGCAACGATTGCCCCTGATGGGTGCTGTCATCTGCCAGTTGGCTACGCGCATGTGTGACATCGACCGACACGGCCCCCCAGTCACCCAAATTTTGCCCCGCCCCGACCACCACAGCACGGTAACGATCGGCAAGTTGCATACCGCCGTAAGCCGTCAGCCCCGCAGGCAGGCCGGCAATCACCGTTCCCTGGAAAAAGAATGGCGAAGACTGCTGACTATTGCCGCTGCGAAAATCCCCGGCCACCAGGTCATACTTCACCCTGCCCTCACGCTGCAATAGCGGAACGGTAGAGTAAGGCACCGTGTAACGTTGTTGGCTACCGTCTTTTTCATCTACCGTCACCTCAAGGTCGCCGCTGGAAGAGGTAGGATTAAGATCGGTAATCGCAAACGCGCCCGGCGACACATAGCTTTGGTAGATAACATACCCGTTCTGTCGTATCGTCAGCTTTGCCGCCGTCCGGGCGATCCCTCTGACCGTGGGGGCGTAGCCCTGCAGGCTATCGGGATACATATTGTCAGAAGAGTACAGCCGCGCTCCGCGAAAGCCGACGCTGTCGAAAACATCGTTCCCGGTATTGCTGTCCCCCATGACCAGTTCGCTTTTTAGCGGAATGATGGCGCGCTGTACCCAGGTGCCAATGTTGTTCCAGCGTTGCGAATGATAGCCGTCCCCTTTCGAATAGCTCCAGGCTCCGTTATTACGCAGCCGCCAGGGGCCATAGTTCAACCCGCTCAGCAGACTCAAAAAATAGCTATCGCTGTCTGTTCCGCGGCTACCGGTAAAACTGTAATTAATGAGTGCGGCGGGTATCCCTTCATCCCACTCTTCCGGCGGGATATAGCCACGCGCGCTGTTGAGCAATGACGCCTGCGGCAAGCTAATGTTTAAGCGCATCGACGCGAAATCGAACGCGACCTCCGCGCCCGGGATTTTCTCAGGAAGGTGAATACACGTGGTATCGACGCCTTTATCTGAGACAGGGAACACCGCGGTATTCACGCCCAGCCGTTTAATCCACTCCGGTGTAAAACAAGGCATCAGGCCGCCGGATTTATCGCCGGCGCCCACGGCGCCCGCCTCAAAACGAATATCCTGCGTCGCTACGAATTCGTCGTTACGCCAGATATCCACCCGGTAAATACCAGGCGGCTGATGATTACCTTTTTCAAAGCGAGATAAATCCGCCACGGACGCGGTATCCGCCGACAAAAACGCAGGGTTGAAATAACTTTCGCCGCGGCTCGTCAGCGGACACAGCGCCGCCAGCACCGACAGCGCCACGCCGCTTAACGGTGATACATAGCCGGGAAATCGCCCTGCAAACCAGGTTGTCTTCTTCATCGTGTTCTCGTGTGGCTTCACGCTCTCTGCTTAACCGAGACTGGCCGTTGTCGCCGACGTCAATGCGCCGTAATCATTGACGGTCTGAAATGTCACGCTGCCCTGCGCGCCAGTCGGTAAGGGAATTTGCATGTCGCTTTTTGGCGCGATCATCACGTTATCAATCTTTTTCGCGCCCACGCTGATATTGACCAGCGTGAGGTAATAAGCAGATGGGTTGGTTATCTTGAGATGGTTGCCGACACGGGAAAATTTCAGCAAGGTCGGCGCGTCTTCCGGCGTCTGCGGCAAATTCGCCGGACGCACGAACAGTTTGATGCGCGACAGAATCGCCAGTTGCAGAACGTTTTTTCCTTCAATATGACTTTTATCGACCGACGGGATGGCTTTCACGTTCATCCAGAATAACGACTCCCGATCCCCGGATAGCGGTTGCCCGGCGTAGATAATACGCAGCGTGTTTTCACTTTTGGGTTCGCTGACGAATAAAGGCGGCGTAACGATAAACGTTTTTTCTTTCTGCCCAGCGTTATTTTCGATCCATGAATTGACGAGGTAACGTTCTTGAGTATCGCTATTACTGATTGCCAGAGAAGTCTGCTTCGTCGCCGAGGGATAAATAACTCGCGTGGCGCCTAATGCAATCCCCCCCGCCGCCTGTACGTTCAGCGAAGTAAATAACGTGAGAAGAACAATAAAGCCTACTTTTATACTATTCAGCATGGTAAAAAATACCTTTTGCATTGAGTCACGTCGGCAAGAAAATTCATGGGTAAACCAGCGTAAACCACACTTCTGAATGAATTCGTCCCGGCGTCATATTTTCTGAAATTGCCCGATAGCGGGCGGTAAAATGCAAAGTCATTTCTGACGTTAAAATGGGCGCGTAATGAAGCGGTAATGTGTTAGGGATGATTTGCCGCTGCTGGTCATCAAATAACGCCAGGCCGATTCCGGCATTACCGATACCTTCGCCGCTGGCCAGAAAAACATGGGGATCTTCCGCAGGCGTAACGCCAGCAAACGCAATGCCGACATGACGCCAGACCTCCGCGCTACAGGAGATTAACCGTAACGAAAATGGAACGCTGACGGGAGCGAAGCTGCCAGGACCGGTAAACGCATTCGTGCGGTACTGTCCCATCAGTACGCGCAAATCCTGGCTTTCAGTGGCGACAGCGCAGCCGCCATTGACCAGTTGTCCGCGCAGGTGAACACGCCCGCTCTCCACCATTACCGGCTGCGCAATAACGGGCGACATCAAAACAAGCCCCACTAGCGCCGCGCCTTTCCTTATCATCTGCTATGTTCTCTTTTATCCCCGATAGCCTCTTCCGTTGAGGCGCCTCCCTTCCCTGGCGTTCCCTGACGGGATTATTCGTATTTCATGATAAAGGTGGCGTCGGCATTAGCCTGGCCTGGCGTCGCGGCGGCGGCGGTTGCCTTATAGCGTGCGGTAAAACGCAGCGTATTGGTGCCTTCAACCAGCGCCTGCTTCGCCGAGAAGGTCGCGCCGTCCGGCTTCAACGGTGAGGAGGTGTTATCAAGAATCTCAATCCCGACGCCGGTTGCGGTAGTGCTATTGTCCGCAGAGGAGACAGCCAGCAAATTAGGGTTGGTGTTATCTGCCTGACCAGAGAAAGCCACGGCAGCGGTGGCCGCCACTTTCGGATCGCAGTCATTCAGGACGATGGAGAAAGGCACCTGCGCAGTCGTATTACCAATCGCCGTAAAGCTGGCGGTACGGTATTGACCCAGCGTCACCGTTTGATCGGCGGATTTAGTGCTGACGGCACAGGCTGCATTAACCAGTTTACCTTCGAAATGAATAGTACCGCCACTCACGCTCACCGGAGTAGGATCAGCCGCAACCGCTGCGCCAGCGACAAACATCAGACTCGCAATAGTAGAGGTCATTAATTTATATTTCATGGATTTCCCTTGAATTACACACACCCGGTTTCGGCATCCTGTCGGCTCCGTTTGAATTATTATCGACATAGCATGTCAGAAAAGTTATCTCTGCATCCTGTAAAGATAGATATCGCAGATTAATTAGTTTTCTGTTTCTCCCCTGAGTATCAGACGCAGTAATTAATCTTTGCGAATATGACATTTCGTCACGGTAATAAATTAAACATTTCGCTAAATAAAAAATAGCCGCAAACTCTTTTAATGACCTAAGCTAATTCTTATTTGGATATAAGAAGGGTCTAATCTTATTTTGTATAAAATGTCGCATTATGCCGCCCGATGCTATTAACGGCGAGGGATTACGGTAACCATAGCCAGGGTGATGAATTGTTTCTTTTTGGTTAATCATGGCGCGCTTACGGGTCACGTCTCAGTATCGTCAACGGACGGGGGAGACGTCGCGTTTGCATCGGAAACACAAACGTTAACTGACAGCGAGGCCCGCTTCTGACAAAATAGCGTTATCCCCTTTGACTTGAAGTAACAGATGGAATCTTCTCTCTGATGGCAGCAAAGATTATTGACGGTAAAACGATTGCGCAGCAGGTGCGATCTGAGGTTGCTCAAAAAGTTCAGGCACGCGTCGCAGCAGGTCTTCGCGCTCCCGGCCTGGCTGTGGTGTTGGTCGGCAGCAATCCGGCCTCACAGATTTATGTCGCAAGCAAACGTAAAGCGTGCGACGAAGTGGGATTCGTCTCCCGCTCCTATGACCTGCCAGAAACCACCAGCGAAGCCGAACTGCTGGCGCTTATCGATACTCTGAATGCAGATAACACGATCGACGGTATTCTGGTGCAGTTGCCTTTACCGGCAGGCATCGACAACGTTAAAGTGCTGGAGCGTATCGCGCCAGATAAAGACGTAGACGGTTTTCATCCTTATAATGTCGGTCGTCTGTGCCAGCGTGCGCCGCGCCTGCGTCCCTGTACGCCCCGCGGTATAGTGACCCTGCTTGAGCGTTACAATATTGATACCTACGGCTTGAATGCGGTGGTCATTGGCGCGTCCAATATCGTTGGACGCCCAATGAGCATGGAGCTGCTGCTGGCTGGCTGTACGACTACCGTTACGCACCGCTTTACCAAAGATCTGCGTCACCATGTCGAGCATGCTGATTTGCTCATTGTCGCCGTAGGTAAACCGGGCTTTATTCCCGGCGAATGGATTAAAGAAGGCGCAATTGTGATTGATGTCGGTATTAACCGTCTGGAAAATGGCAAGGTCGTTGGCGACGTCGTGTTTGACGAAGCCGCGGCGCGCGCGTCATACATCACGCCAGTACCGGGCGGCGTCGGCCCGATGACGGTCGCCACGCTTATCGAAAACACGCTGCAGGCGTGCATTGAATATCACGATCCACAAGGAAAATAACATGGCGACATTCTCTTTAGGCAAGCACCCGCACGTCGAGCTGTGCGATCTGCTCAAGCTGGAAGGCTGGAGCGAAAGCGGCGCGCAGGCGAAAATCGCCATTGCCGACGGGTTGGTGAAGGTTGATGGCGCGGTTGAAACGCGTAAACGCTGCAAAATTGTCGCCGGGCAAACCGTTAGCTTCGAAGGCCAAAGTGTGAACGTCGTGGCCTGATACAGAGTGCCGGATAGCGACGCAAAGCGTCTTATCCGGCCTGATTACGCTGTCTTTTCAGATAATCATCCACTTAATCCTCTGCGTTCCAACTGCTAGCATGGCTATTTCCCTGTGAACCATCGCTATGCCTACCGTTATCACCCACGCCGCCGTTCCTCTGTGTCTTGGCGCAGGCTTAGGCCTGAAAGTTATCCCTCCTCGCCTGCTATTTGCCGGTGTTGTGCTGGCGATGCTCCCCGATGCCGACGTGCTGGCCTTTAAATTTGGCGTCGCCTACGGCAACGTGTTCGGCCATCGCGGATTTACCCACTCTTTACTTTTCGCATTCGTCCTCCCCCTGTTGTGCGTACTCGCGGGACGACGATGGTTTCGAGCTGGGCAGGTGCGCTGCTGGCTGTTTTTAACCGTTTCATTGTTGTCGCACAGCCTGCTGGATTCGATAACCACGGGTGGTAAAGGCGTCGGATGGCTGTGGCCGTGGTCAGATGAACGTTTTTTTGCGCCCTGGCAGGTGATTAAAGTCGCGCCGTTCGCGCTTTCAAGCTACATCACGCCGTATGGACATCAGGTCATTCTCTCAGAATTGCTGTGGGTGTGGTTGCCGGGAAGTATTTTAGTGTTATTTCTATGGGTACTTAAAACGCATATTAAAAGGAATCAATATGAATAAAATGACATTCGCCGCCGCGGTCGTCTGTTTCTCATTTTCCCACGCCAGCTATAGCGAAGAAATGTCTGCCACTGGATGGTATGCGGCATCGTCTGCGGTTGTCAGCGTGGGCAGTTCCGCACTGGTTAGCGGAATTATACTCTCCCCCGTACTGCTGCCGCTCAACCTGAGTATTGGATCTGTTGTCGAAAATAAAAAGCAAAAAACCGCGCTGTTAACCACTAAGTCCCCCGATAACAAAGACATTAAAATGCAAGTTCCGCTACATGTCGTCAAAGAAGGCAACCTCAAAGCAGGTGATAAAGTCACTCTGGAAAAAACGCAGGAAGGCACCGGCGCTTATTTGAAAAAAGAGGGCAAAGTCCTTGCCCATATGGTAAATCAGGACGACGCAGGACTTTCCAGCAACCAGACGGTACCGGCCAAATGAAGCGGTTCGCGTTTGCCCTGTGGCTCAGCGCAATCTCGCTCAACGCTTATGCAGACAGTGCTAACTGTCACCAAAAAGCAAACACGCCGGAGAGCATCGCAGCGACAATGGATCAGGCGCTACAGCTCAAACAACAGCTTAACAGTCAATCCGATCCGGTCGTCATTCTGGTTCGCCAGGGGCAAGATATGTCGAGCCGACATTTAACCTGGTCACATGCTGGCTATGCCATGCGCCAGCCAAACGGAGACTGGCGGGTTTACCATAATCTGAATACTTGCGGAACCGCTGAATCAGCGCTCTATATACAAGGTCTGTATGAGTTTCTGGCTGATGATCTGGTGAATCAGAGCATTGCCGTTTTGCGCCCGCGTTCAGATATCGCGACGGCATTACAAACGCTCTTACATAGCGCTATCAAACTCAATCTCTTCCACAGTCCCCGCTATAACCTGATTGCGTGGCCTTTTTCCGGCCCTTATCAGAATTCGAATGGCTGGCTTCTCGAAGTGTTTGCGCGAGCAAACGATGCGCAGATTTGGTCACGTAATGATGCCCGCCGCTGGTTGCAGCTTCAGGGTTATCAACCCTCTATCGTTAGTGCTGGCACTTTTGAACGATTAGGCGCAAAACTGTTCACCCCTAACGTTTTCACCGACGATCAGCCAGCAGAATTGCTGCGAAAAGGAAATGTGGGGCTAAACAGCGGCGACAGCGTCATCCGCTTTATTGCCCATTACAGCCGGGCAATACCCGGGTGTGAACATCAGAATCTGGGGGAGTCGGTGTGCGTTTATCTTTCGCCCGGCGCGAAAAAATAAAAAACAGGCCGTTCTATGCCAAATAGAGCGGCCTGTAAAAGCGCTTACTTACGCCGCCAGGTGGTGCCTTGCGGGCCATCTTCCAGCACAATACCCATCTCGTTCAGGCGATCGCGCGCCGCGTCCGCCGCCGCCCAGTCTTTCGCTTTACGGGCATCCAGACGCTGTTGAATCAAGGCTTCAATTTCCGCAACTTCACCGTCATCCGCCTGCGCGCCGCTTTGCAGGAAAACATCCGGCTCCTGCTCCAGCAGTCCCAGCACGCCGGAAATCTTCCGCAGATGAGACGCCATCGCATTCGCGGCGGTCATATCTTCGCCCTTCAGACGGTTGACTTCACGCGCCATATCAAACAGGACGGAGTAGGCTTCCGGGGTATTGAAATCGTCATTCATCGCCTCCACGAAACGCGCTTCAAACGCCTCGCCGCCCGCCGGGGCCGCTGATTTATCCGTTCCACGCAATGCAGTGTATAACCGCTCCAGCGAGGCGCGCGCCTGCTTGAGGTTCTCTTCGCTGTAGTTCAGTTGGCTACGGTAATGCCCGGACATCAGGAAGTAGCGCACAGTTTCCGCATCGTAGTATTTCAGCACGTCGCGCACGGTAAAGAAATTGCCCAGCGATTTGGACATCTTCTCGCGATCCACCATCACCATACCGGAGTGCATCCAGTAGTTGACGTATTCGCCGTCATGCGCGCAGGTAGACTGGGCAATCTCGTTTTCATGGTGCGGGAACATCAGATCGGAACCGCCGCCGTGAATATCAAAATGGTTGCCCAACTGCTTGCAGTTCATCGCCGAACATTCAATGTGCCAGCCCGGACGCCCTTCGCCCCACGGCGACGGCCAGCTCGGCTCGCCCTCTTTCGACATTTTCCACAGCACGAAGTCCATCGGGTTACGCTTCACGTCAACGACATCCACGCGCGCGCCCGCCTGAAGCTGCTCAAGATCCTGACGGGAAAGCTGCCCATAAGTCGGATCGGTCGGTACATCAAACATCACATCGCCGTTATCCGCCACATAGGCGTGCCCTTTCTCGATTAAGGTGCGGGTGAGTTCGATAATTTCCTGAATATGGTGCGTCGCACGCGGCTCGCTGTCCGGACGCAGAATATTCAGCGCGTCGAAGTCCTGATGCATTTCCGCAATCATTCTGTCGACCAGCGCGACAAAACTTTCGCCGTTTTCATTGGCACGTTTAATAATTTTATCGTCGATATCGGTAATGTTACGCACATACTTCAGCTTATAACCGAGAAAACGCAAATAGCGCGCGACAACGTCAAAAGCGACAAACGTGCGTCCGTGGCCAATGTGGCAGAGATCGTAAACGGTGATACCACACACGTACATGCCGACTTCCCCGGCATGAATGGGTTTGAATTCCTCTTTTTGGCGCGTCAGTGTATTAAAAATTTTTAACATCGAAGATTCCGTATAGACGTGTGTGGGTAATTAGGTGTGTATAATACTCATAATTCAACCTTGAAGCAGCACACTTTGCAAGGTGATCGCAGCTTACGGTTATGCTATAACAAGCCCCTATATGTGCCCCATTGCGGGCTAAAGCACCACTCTCTTGGAACAGGATGCAAAAATGGTTACTTTCCACACTAATCACGGCGATATCGTAATCAAAACCTTTGATGATAAAGCGCCTGAAACAGTTAAAAACTTCCTGGACTACTGCCGCGAAGGTTTTTACAACAACACCATTTTCCACCGTGTGATTAACGGTTTCATGATTCAGGGCGGCGGCTTTGAGCCGGGCATGAAACAGAAAGCCACCAAAGAGGCGATCAAAAACGAAGCCAACAATGGTCTGAAAAATACCCGTGGTACGTTGGCAATGGCACGTACTCAGGCGCCACATTCGGCTACCGCGCAATTCTTCATCAACGTGGCAGACAACGACTTCCTGAACTTCTCCGGCGAAAGTCTGCAGGGCTGGGGCTACTGCGTCTTTGCGGAAGTTGTAGAAGGTATGGACGTGGTAGATAAAATCAAAGGCGTCGCCACTGGCCGTAGCGGTATGCACCAGGACGTACCAAAAGAAGACGTCATCATTGAAAACGTGACCGTCAGCGAGTAATCGTGGCGACACTGTTTATTGCAGACTTGCATCTGCAAACGGAAGAACCGGCGATCGTCGCCGGTTTTCTGCGTTTTTTAGCCGTAGAAGCCCGCCAGGCCGACGCGCTGTATATTCTTGGCGATCTCTTCGATGCCTGGATTGGCGACGACGACCCCAACCCGCTACATCGTGAAATGGCCGTTGCCATTAAATCGCTGGTTGATTCCGGCGTCCCCTGCTTCTTTATTCATGGTAATCGCGACTTCCTGATTGGCAAACGCTTTGCCCGCGAAAGCGGCATGATTCTACTGCCGCAGGAAAAAGTGCTCGACCTGTATGGCCGCAATGTGTTGATTATGCACGGCGATACGCTCTGTACCGATGATGCCGGATATCAGGCGTTTCGCGCCAAAGTCCATAATCCGTGGGTTCAACGACTATTCCTTACCCTGCCGCTGTTTATCCGCCGCCGTATCGCCGCCAGAATGCGCGCCGGCAGTAAAGCCGCCAACAGCAGCAAATCGCTGGATATTATGGACGTCAATGCGCAGACCGTCGTCGCCGAAATGGAAAAACACCGCGTACAGTGGCTGGTTCACGGTCACACCCACCGCCCGGCGGTGCATGAACTTTCCGTCAACGACCAGCCCGCGTTCCGCGTGGTGTTAGGCGCATGGCATCATGAAGGTTCAATGGTAAAAGTCACGCCGGACAACGTTGAGTTAATCGCCTTCCCCCTGTAAATGTTCGTCGAATCGTCCGTTACGGCGCACACGCAACCGTTTTCCTTGCCTGATTATCATGCTATTCTTTGACACCTCAAAAGCAGCGTGTCCCGCACCACAGGAGTTTTAAGACGCATGTCTTCCCGCAATAATCCGGCGCGTGTCGCCATCGTGATGGGGTCCAAAAGCGACTGGGCTACCATGCAATTCGCCGCCGAAATTTTTGAAATTCTGGATGTCCCGCACCATGTAGAAGTGGTTTCCGCTCATCGCACCCCCGATAAACTGTTCAGCTTCGCCGAAACGGCGGAAGAGAACGGATATCAAGTGATTATTGCCGGCGCGGGCGGCGCGGCGCACCTGCCGGGAATGATTGCGGCAAAAACGCTGGTCCCGGTACTCGGCGTGCCGGTACAAAGCGCTGCGCTAAGCGGCGTGGATAGCCTCTACTCCATCGTGCAGATGCCGCGCGGCATTCCGGTGGGTACGCTGGCGATCGGTAAAGCCGGTGCCGCTAACGCCGCCCTGCTCGCCGCGCAGATTCTGGCGCAACACGACGCGGAACTGCATCAGCGCATCGCTGACTGGCGCAAAGCGCAAACCGATGAAGTTCTGGAAAATCCCGATCCGCGGAGAACGCTATGAAGCAAGTTTGCGTTCTCGGCAACGGGCAACTGGGCCGAATGCTGCGCCAGGCGGGCGAACCGCTGGGTATCGCCGTCTGGCCGGTTGGTCTGGATGCAGAGCCTACCGCCGTGCCGGTACAGCAGAGCGTCATTACCGCAGAGATTGAGCGCTGGCCGGAAACCGCGCTTACCCGCGAGCTGGCGCGCCACCCGGCCTTCGTCAATCGCGATGTATTTCCGATCATCGCCGACCGTCTGACACAAAAACAGCTTTTCGATAAACTGGGACTCGCGACCGCGCCGTGGCAGCTGCTGACCAGCACCGACGAGTGGTCCGGCATCTTTGACCGCCTGGGCGAACTGGCGATTATTAAGCGTCGCGTTGGCGGCTACGACGGTCGCGGGCAGTGGCGTCTACGCGCGGACGAAACCGGGCAACTGCCGGATGACTGCTATGGCGAATGTATTGTTGAGCGCGGTATCCATTTTTCCGGCGAAGTGTCGTTAGTCGGCGCGCGCGCTCATGACGGCAGTACCGTGTTTTACCCGCTAACGCACAATTTGCATCAGGACGGCATCTTGCGGACCAGCGTCGCGTTCCCACAGGCGAACGCCGAACAGCAGGAGCAGGCGGAATCGATGCTGTCAGCAATTATGCAGGCGCTGAACTACGTCGGCGTAATGGCGATGGAATGTTTTATCACGCCGGAAGGCCTGTTAATCAATGAACTGGCGCCGCGCGTGCATAACAGCGGACACTGGACGCAAAATGGCGCCAGCATCAGTCAGTTTGAATTGCATTTGCGCGCGATTACCGGCCTGCCGTTGCCCGCGCCGGTGATTAACGCCCCGTCGGTGATGATCAACCTGATCGGCAGCGAGCTGAATTACGACTGGCTGAAGCTGCCGCTGGTACATCTGCACTGGTATGATAAAGCGGTACGTCCGGGGCGAAAAGTCGGCCATCTGAATCTGACCGACAGCGATACGTCACGTCTTAGCGCCACCCTGGAAGCGCTCTCTCCGCTCCTGCCGGGCGAATACGCCAGCGGCATTATCTGGGCGCAAAGTAAGCTTAAATAAACAGCGTGGGCGGCGCATTCTCTGTTGCCGCCCGTCGCGATCACAGACAGATGCAGGTTCCCGCCCTGCCCGCCAGGGTATCGTCAATACGCGACAGCGCGCCAATCCATGCCGGCTTTCCGCACCGCTTCACATACCCGCTTACCGCGGTCACCTTCGGTCCCATCGCGCCATCGGCTTTGGCAAACGGCGCCAGCTCATCGGGCGAAGCCTGACGAATAGCGCGCTGCTGCGGCGTTCCCCAATGTTCATACACCGCATCCGCATCCGTCAAAATGATCAGACCATCGGCCGCTATCTGCTCCGCCAGCAATGCCGCCGCCAGGTCTTTATCTATCACCGCCTCGACCCCTTCGCCCTCGCCAGCAACAGGTACCCCGCCACCGCCGCTGCAAATCACCACATGGCCCTCTTTTAGCAATAACTCAATAGCGGCGCTTTCGATAATCTGACGCGGCGCCGGGGAAGCGACGACACGGCGCAGATATTTTCCATCACGTTTCATATGCCAGCCATAAGTCGCTTCCAGCGCCATTTGCTCTTCTGGCGAATAAACGGGACCGATAAACTTTTCCGGTTCAAGAAAAGCAGGATCGTCCGCCGATACCTTTATTCGCGTTAATACCGCAGTCACCGGCGGCATATCGGGTTCAAGCGCCAGACGTTGCGCCAGCATATAGCCGATCATTCCCTGACTTTCCGCCACCAGCACATCCAGCGGATAAGGCTCAACGGCTTTCCAGGCAAGGTTCTGTAAAGCCAACAGGCCGACCTGGGGGCCGTTGCCATGTACTATCGCCAGCCGATACGAGCGGGCAAGTCGCGCCAGCGCAGGCACCGCGTCAGCAATATTGCGATATTGATTCTCTGCCGTTAGCGCTTCTCCGCGCTGCAATAATGCGTTGCCGCCAAGAGCAACTACCAACGTTTTCATTCCCTATCCTTTTACTATTTGTTGTCCAAGCCAGAACCCCAGCAGCGTATCCGCGCCAGAGGTGTGCCCCAGCGCCAGCAGTCCATCAATCGCCGTTTCTGTGCGAACATCTCGTCGCAGCGCATGAATAAAGTGGAGTAAAGGCGACGCGAAATAACCCATAGCCGCATAGCGTAAATAGCTAACGCTCACGAGCGTCGTCGCCCGATCAAGGCTGCCGGATTGGGCAAAAAAATTACGCCCGGCGCGTTCATCTATGGCGCCAAAATACCAGGCCGCCAGCAACATTCCCGTCAGCGTGTCGTCATGACTGGGCGTTAAGCCCGGCCCTTTACCCAGCCATAGCCGCCAGTCAGTCGCAGCACCTGCAAGCGCCGACTGAAAGCAGTGACAAAACTGGCGAAGTTCCGGACATAGAGGCTGAGCTGCGGCGACAGTTAACGGCCCAAACAGCCCCGTCTCCTCACTACGCTGCATGTACGTCGCGTTAAGACGCGGCGACGCAAGATAGCGTGGAACCCGCAGTAAACAGCGCCTCTCCGGCTCGCATAAAAGAAACTCGCCAATCTGAATACCGGCAGCGGTTGACTGCGGTTTTTCGCCATCGGTGAGCACATCGCGCAAGGCGTCAAAATCGCCGCCGCGCAGTATCCACCCTCCCGGACTGAAGCCGCTCCCCCGACGGTGAAGCGTTAATAATTCACCGCTTTTCGCCACAAAATTAATAGAGCGACGCCATACCCCTGACATCTGCCAGGGTTGCCGATAATCCGCCGATTGTCGGCTTGCCATAAGAGGATGGATACGTTTCATGAGACGCACTCTTAACTTACGCCCATGCTTTCCGCCAGCGCTTCCAGCGCCTGCTCGAAACAGGCCAGCGGCGCACGGACGGTTCCCGCGCCAATCTGGCCAATCCCCGCCTCTTTATGCGCGATACCCGTGTTAATCAGCGGCGTAATTCCGGTCTCGACCACGCGGCGGATATCCAGTCCCAGACAGGCCCCCTGAAAATCCCAGCCGGGGATTTGTAGCTGCATGTTGCGTTCGAGATAAATTTCAGCCATCTCTTCAGAAACAGATTTCGCCGCTTCCATTCCCCCGGCACCGACAAAACGCGTTACGCCAGGCGCGGCAATCATCGCAGCGCCGCCAATACCAAACGTTTCAGTAATGGCGCTGTCGCCCATGTCCGGGTTGGCCTGATCCTGCGAAAAACCGGTAAAAAATAGCCCCTGCGGCGTATTAACAGGCGCGGTGAACCAACGGTCGCCCAGACCGCTAACCCGAATGCCAAACATATCGCCATTACGGGTCATCGCCGTCACAATACTGCCGGCGCGAATCTGCGCGCCCGCGTCCATGGCGGCTTTACAGTAGGCCATCGCCAGATTAAGGAAGAATTGATCGGTGACGCTCAGAAAATCCATCACTTCCGCTATCTGCTGCTTATCATGTTCCAGACGGGCGATATGCGGCGCCAACGTGCGCATCAGCAATGCGGAAGAAGCGATATTGCGCTGGTGGAATTCATCTCCCATCGTAATGCCCTGCGCCATCATTGCGGTCAGGTCGAGCCCCCGCTCCAGACGTCCCAGCGCCGCGCTTAATACCGGCATCAGCACATCACGCATCCAGCGCAAACGTTGCTGAACATCCTCGCCATAGGCGCCGAAACGCATCACTTTGCCGATCCCTTCGTTGAGATTGCAGTACGCGCGATTGCCGTCGGTGATATTTTCCACGACCAGCATCGGCATACTGGCTGACGTAATACCGCCCATCGGCCCCACGGCGTTAACGTGATGGCAGGGAATAAAGTTGACCTTTCCCTGCTCTAACAGCGCGAGCGCGCTCATTTCATCTTTGGCCCATCCTTCAAACAGGCATGCGCCGATACAGGCGCCTTTCATCGGGCCGGTCATCTCTTGCCAACGCATCGGCGGCCCGGCATGAAGAAGCGTTTTCCCCTGATTGAGCACGCTAATTAATGAAGAAGCTGGCTTCACATCCAGCCAGTGCGGACGTGCGCGACGAATTTGTTCGATGACTGCAGCGTTGGCTTGCGCCACTGATGTAAACATGGGAACCCCTTATTGCAAACGTTTAACAGACGAGCCAGTTTTTTATTACCGCCAGCGACAGGCGCCCACTGGTAGTGCACCACGGGCATACCGGCAGCCTGTAAATCCAGCGCGAAGCTACGTAACCCGGCATTAATCACCGCTACCGCTTCCAGTAACCGGGGAGCTGATGGATGAGTTGAAGAGAGGGGTGGTCGAATCAGTTCCGCGGCCAACAGAGTGGCTTCGGGAAGAGAATCCACTACCGTGATGCCGGCATCTTCGAGCGCGGCGATTTGTTGCGAGCGGCACTGAGGATCGCGTTCCGTTCCGGTGACGGTTGCGATGGCGAACAGCGGCTGGTCGCCGGCGCGTGCGGCACATGCCTTCTGCCAGGCCTGAATCAGCGATGCGGCGGGATCGGCGGTCGCGCCAAAACCAATAACGACGTCTACTAATAACACGCGTACCTGCGGCTGCGCGCCAAGCCCGGCGATAAGCTGATTACGTAACGCTGGGTCGATCATTGGATGTGGTCGCCCAACGGTATAAAAGTCATCGCCCAGATCGATAATCTGGTGGCCGTCAGCGTCAAGCATCATGCCATGGTGATGTTCCGTATCCGCCGCGACGCCCAGATAGCCGGCCAGCAGCCCCGCCGCTTCCGCCGCCAGCGTTCCGCCGGTATAGAGACCACGAATCACGCCGCCTGTTGAAACCATTTCTTTACGCTGCGACGTCACGCGAGACAATAAACATGCCAGTCGGGCGGCTTCATCCAGCGTCGAGGCAAACCAGACGTTTTCCTCACGCGCAACGGGGGAGGAAAACCCTAAGAACAGCGCTACAACGGGTTTCCCGGTGGCTTTCATCGCCGCGATAATATGCTGACGAACCGCATCGGCAGGCGGTTTGGAGACAAAGGCCAGCACCTGGCTCTTTTCATCCGCGCTGAGTATCTCCAGTGCCGTTAGCGCGCTGATCCCGCCGACCTCGGCGCTCAAATCGCGTCCGCCAAGCCCGATGGCATGGGTAATCCCTTCCCCCGCCAGCGCAATCTGTGAACAGAGCTCCTGAATACCGGTGCCGGAAGCGCCAATCACCCCGATGTTGCCCTCTGGCATGACGTTAGCGAAAGCCAGCGGCGTATTGGCGATCATAGCGGTGCCGCAATCCGGCCCCATGACCAGCAGTCCTTTATCACGCGCCCGGCGTTTTAGTCTGATTTCATCGTCCAGCGTGACATTATCGGAGAAGATCATCACGTTCAACGAACGATCCAGCGCCTGCTCCGCCAGTTCCGCCGCATATTCGCCGGCCACCGATACCAGCGCCAGATTCGCCTCTGGCAGTTTCTGACAGGCACTTTCCCAGCGTCTGACCTGGATTAACGACTGGCTGCCGCTGCTTCCCTGCGCCAACTGCTGCAATGCTTCTTCGAGCTGTCGCACAATCACTTGCGTAATGCCGTCATCTACCGCTTCGGTACGAATCGCCACGCAAATGTCATTGGGCGTAGCGCCATGAAAATCGTCATGCCAGAAACCGGTAGTTTCCAGCAGCGACTTATTCGCAGGCGTTCCCATCATTACCGATACATCATCAACATTTTCGGACTCACTCAGCTTTCGAGAAATAATCATTAAGCTGACAGAGTCCTGAAAACACCCTTTTTTAATAAAGGCGTGGATCATAACAACTCCTTAATAATTGCACCCATTGCAATTGCACGAGCAGTGTTAATGTGCGCTTCACGGTATATATCCGGGAGGGTAAATAGAGTGATTAACGTCACATCAAATTTATTAACAAAAGAATTCAAACAACAGCTAAAGGATTAGTTATGATTTTCTAAAAAAGCTTTTTATTTAAGCAAAAAGATAAAACCCGCCTGATTATCAAATAAATTCTAATTATATTTTTTTGCCTGTCTGGATCACATAATCATTTTATTTTCCCGGTATGTTAATCGCAGTCATGCTTCACACCGTCGTTAAAAAGGAAGACAGATGAAAATCAGTCGGGAAACACTCCATCAGCTTATCGAAAATAAGCTTTATAAAGCCGGACTAAAACGTGAGCACGCCGCCACCGTCGCCGACGTACTGGTTTATGCAGATGCCAGAGGTATTCACTCACATGGCGCCGTACGCGTTGAATATTATGCCGAACGAATTTCAAAAGGCGGCACCAACCGGGAGCCGACGTTCCGCATTGAGAATACCGGTCCCTGTACGGCGATACTGCATGCCGATAATGCTGCCGGACAGGTCGCAGCCAAAATGGGAATGGAGCATGCTATTGAAATAGCCAAAAAAAATGGCGTCGCGGTTGTCGGCATTAGCAGAATGGGCCATAGCGGCGCCATCTCTTATTTCGTCCGCCAGGCTGCTCGCGAAGGCCTGATTGGTCTGTCTATCTGTCAGTCCGATCCTATGGTCGTGCCGTTTGGCGGGGCGGATATTTACTATGGCACTAATCCGCTGGCCTTTGCCGCGCCGGGCGAAGGCGATGACATCATTACCTTTGATATGGCCACCACCGTGCAGGCCTGGGGAAAAGTCCTCGATGCACGGTCCCGCAATGAGTCCATTCCGGAGAGTTGGGCCGTCGATAAAAACGGCGCGCCGACACAGGATCCTTTTGCCGTCAATGCGTTATTACCCGCCGCAGGCCCGAAAGGTTACGGCCTGATGATGATGATCGATATTTTGTCCGGCATTCTGCTGGGGCTGCCGTTTGGCCGCCAGGTCAGTTCGATGTATGAAGATTTACACGCCGGACGCAATTTAGGACAACTTCATCTGGTCATTAATCCGGCGTTCTTTTCTTCCTGTGAATTATTCCGCAAACATATTAGTCAGACCATGCAGGAACTCAATGCCGTGAAGCCCGCCCCCGGTTTTAAACAGGTTTATTATCCTGGACAGGATCAGGATATTAAACAGAAAAATGCCGATATGAATGGTATCGATATTGTTGATGATATTTATCAATATCTGATTTCCGATGCCCTCTATCTCAAGTCATACGAAACAAAAAATCCCTTTGCCCAATAATTATTGAAACAGGAATTTTCTATGATAAAGCATTTTCGCCACGCGATAGAAGAAACATTGCCCTGGCTCTCTTCCATTGGAGCCGATCCTACGGGCGGAATGACGCGTTTACTTTATTCGCCTGAGTGGCTGGAAACACAGCAGCAGTTTAAAAAGCGAATGGCAGAAAGCGGTCTGGAGACACGCTTTGATGACGTCGGAAATTTATATGGCCGCCTTTGCGGCACACAATTTCCGGAGCAGGTGATTTTAAGCGGTTCGCATATTGATACGGTCGTCAACGGCGGCAATCTGGACGGGCAATTCGGCGCGCTTGCCGCCTGGCTGGCGCTCGACTGGCTAAAAGCGACCTACGGCGCGCCGCTGCGCACCGTCGAGGTAGTATCAATGGCTGAGGAAGAAGGCAGCCGTTTCCCTTACGTTTTTTGGGGCAGCAAGAACATTTTTGGCCTGGCGAATCCTGAAGAGGTACGCCATATCCAGGACGCCAAAGGCACAGGCTTTGTCGACGCTATGCAGGCGTGCGGATTTACCCTTCCCGCCGCGCCGCTCGCTGCGCGAACCGATATCCGCGCCTTTGTTGAATTGCATATTGAGCAAGGCTGCGTTCTGGAGAGCAACGGACAGTCGATTGGCGTCGTCAACGCCATCGTCGGGCAACGTCGCTACACGGTGACGCTCAACGGCGAGTCCAACCATGCAGGCACAACGCCAATGGGCTATCGTCGCGATACGGTGCATGCCTTCAGTCGTATTTGCAGTCAGTCCATTGAAAAAGCCAAACAGCATGGCGATCCCCTGGTATTAACGTTCGGCAAAGTTGAGCCGCAGCCGAATACGGTCAATGTTGTCCCTGGAAAAACCACATTTACAATCGATTGCCGGCATACGGACGCCGCGGTACTTCGCGAATTTACCGAACAGTTGGAAAACGATATGCGCGCCATCTGCGATGAAATGGATATCAGCATCGATATCGATTTGTGGATGGACGAAGCGCCGGTGCCGATGAACGCCGAACTGGTCGCGGCCCTCACCAGGCTGTGTGAAACCGAACAACTGAACTATCGCATAATGCATAGCGGCGCAGGTCATGACGCGCAAATTTTCGCGCCGCGCGTCCCTACCTGTATGATTTTCGTCCCCAGCATTAATGGTATCAGCCATAACCCGGCGGAACGTACCAACATTAATGACCTTGCTGAAGGGGTCAAAACTCTGGCATTAATGCTGCATCAACTTGCCTGGCAAAAATAAGGAGCCATCAATGGGATATCTGAATAACGTCACGGGTTACCGCGATGATTTACTGGCGAACCGCGCCATTGTGAAACACGGTAACTATGCGCTCTTAACGCCGGACGGTCTGGTGAAAAATATTATTCCCGGCTTTGAAAACTGTGACGTCACCATCCTTTCGACGCCGAAGCTGGGTGCTTCTTTCGTCGATTATCTGGTCACCTTACATCAGAATGGCGGCAACCAGCAGGGCTTTGGCGGCGAGGGGATTGAAACTTTTCTCTATGTCATTGCGGGAAATATTGAAGCTAAAGCAGAAGGAAAAACATTCTCTTTAACCCAGGGCGGATACCTCTATTGTCCACCGGGCGAGATGATGACCTTTAGCAACGCTCAAACGGAAGACAGCCAGCTATTTTTATATAAACGCCGCTATACTCCTGTCGAGGGGCATGCCCCGTGGTTGGTTTCCGGCAATGCCAGCCAGCTGGAGCGTATTCATTATGAAGGCATGGAAGATGTTATTCTGCTGGATTTCCTGCCTAAAGAGCTGGGCTTCGATATGAATATGCATATTCTGTCGTTCGAACCGGGCGCCAGCCACGGCTATATTGAAACCCACGTCCAGGAACATGGCGCTTATATCCTTTCCGGCCAGGGAGTTTATAACCTCGACAACAACTGGGTGCCGGTGAAAAAAGGCGACTACATCTTCATGGGTGCTTATTCCCTGCAGGCCGGATACGGTGTAGGTCGTGGCGAAGCATTCAGCTACATCTACTCCAAAGACTGTAACCGCGACGTTATGATTTAACGGCGGGCAGCCCTCCTGATTATTTTTTATTTAGCTATGTTGGATTTTGCCACGGTGAGAACCGTGGCTTTTTTTATGCTTAACGAGTCCCGATGTCCTGGCCAAGTTTGATGACGCGGGCAATATTACAGGCGCTGTGGTAGAGATTTTGTTCACCGTTCGCCAGAACTTCCGGCAAAGGCGCCAGCCGCGGCAAAATACTGAATACGGCATCAATACCGTGGCGATGGACCACTTCCACGCCATCGCCCAGTACGCCAGCAATGCCGATAACCGGGACATGATGCCGTTTCGCCACTGACGCGACGCCTATCGGCGCTTTTCCTCCCGCCGTTTGCGAGTCGATTCGCCCTTCTCCGGTAATCACCAGCGAGGCCTCTTTTACCGCCTCCTCCAGCTTCACCGCCTGCATAACAATCTCAATACCGGGCTTCATTTCCGCTTCCAGGAAGACGATAGCGGCAATCCCCATTCCTCCGGCCGCTCCACCGCCCGGTATTTGAGACATGTCGCGTCCGGTCAGGGCATGTAAGACACGGGCATAATTACGTAATCCATTTTCCAGCGTCTCGACCATTTCAGGCGTCGCCCCTTTCTGCGGACCGAATACCGCCGCCGCGCCGCGTGGCCCCACCAACGGGTTATCAACATCACAGGCGACCTCAATACGACACTCTGAAATTCGCGGATCGCACCCCTGCAGGTCAATGCTCGCCAGGCGCGATAAATTGCCCCCTCCGGCGCCAAGCGGCGTTCCCTGCGCGTCCAGAAAACGCACACCGAGCGCCTGCGCTACTCCCATTCCGCCATCCACCGTGGCGCTGCCGCCGATACCCAGAATAATATGGCGAATTCCCGCGTCCAGGGCGTGACGAATCAATTCGCCTGTGCCGAAACTGGATGCCAGCAACGGATTACGCGCCTCTGGCGCCACCAGCATCAATCCGCTCGCCGCCGCCATTTCAATAATCGCCGTTTTGCCGTCGCCGGTCAGGCCATAAAATCCGTTTACTTTTTCCCCCATCGGCCCGCTAACGTCCACAGAAACCCGTTTCCCGCCGGTCGCAGCCACCATCGCGTCCACGGTTCCTTCTCCGCCATCGGCGATCGGTAAACAAACATAGCGCGCATCAGGAAATACGGTTGAAAATCCCGCTTTAATAGCCTGACAGCATTTATCAGCGCTTAAGCTCTCTTTAAATGAATCTGGCGCAATTACAATCTTCATCATGTCTCCTTGTTTTCTCACGTTATTTAATGCGTTCCCACGGAATAAGATTTTCCATAAGCACTGCCAGTAAGATTCCCACCAGTAATCCGTTACTAAGCAGAGGACGAATCATCAGTGGAAGATCCTGTAAATAGACCGGAGGAAGCCCCATCAAAAAAATGCCGACAAAAAGCGGTAATGCCAGGCGATAAATATTCCGCGCGGTAAACGTAATTTGCTGGCTAAAAACCAAACCGGAATAAAGTAAAGGTAAATAAGAGACCAGCATAACGGCGCTGCTGATCGCCAGTGGAATAGCGCAAAATAAGCGGGTTAACGGCGTTATAATGGCAACCAGCAGACACAGCGCGCTACCGCAGATAAAGGATTTGCGAGAACTGTCGCCGGTTTGCGTTAATAAACCAATGGAAGATACAAAAGGCGAAAAAGGCACGACCGCAAAAGGCACCGTCACTAACGTCATCAGTCCGGAAATCATAAAGCTTCGGCGATAACGAGAACTGCCCGACCCTTGATGCAGATAAAAGATATCGGTACCGCGGATGGCGCCGTAAGTGTTGCTGATGTTGACTAACCCCGTCATCACCGCCGTCACAATAATACCCGGCATCAGCGTGCCGTGGCTGCCCAGCGGAAACCATCGCCAGCTTAATTCACCCGGCGGTAAGTGTGATGAAGGAAAGCATAACCGCCATAGCCCCCACCCGACCACGGTCCCTACCAGTAACGCGTAACGGGAGATACGCTGCTGCAGGAAAATAATCATCGCGAGGATAAAACACATCACCGCGACCGCCAGCCCAAAGGGGGCCAATTTGATTCTGGCGCTGGTATCGGCAATGCCAAAAGGCAGCCCCAGCATGCCTTTAAAAAATATTGAGGTCAGCTGCGCGCCCAAAAGCAGCATGAAAAAAACCATTACCGCCGGCGTAAACAGGCGAGCCAGACGGTGTCCTAAGCCGCTAATGCCGATAAATATCGTCACCATTGCGGAGATCGCGATCCCGACCGACAGGCTGGAGGCGATATCGTTCAGCGGCGTGCCGCGAGACGCCTCGCCAAGCGTAATCGTAAGAATAGCGCCCCACCACAGCCCTGTCGGCCCTTCCATAATGGCCCGGCGATGGCCGCAAAATGCCTGAACCAGGCAGGCCAACGCGGTGGTCAAAAAAGCGTATTGTGTGAGCATTAACAGGTTATCAGCGGGAAGATGAAAAGCGGACAGCAAGGTAGGGGGAACCACAACCGTGTTACAGAAAATAAAGAAAAACCACTGAAAGCCGGACAATACACTTTCGCGGTTAATAACAGGGAACATATCCACACCTTAAAATAGAGAATGCCCGTCGTGACGACGGGCATTAAATCACACCGGATTACTGCTGATGTTTAAGGATAAACTGACCTTTTGGCGGCACAGGGAAGCCATGCTCGATGTCATAAATAACATCGCCGCGCAAAATCGTTTTGGTAATACGCGCGCCAATAGTACGGCCAACATACGGACTGACTTTATGGCGATATTCCAGATCTTCATTTTTCAGAACATAGCTGCTGTCAGGCTGAATAAAGACCAGGTCAGCATCTTTGCCGGGGGCAATACGTCCTTTATGTTTCAGACCAAAAATATCGGCAGCGTTGGTCGCCATTAATTTGCCAAACATCGGCAACGACATACCGCGTTTTTGCACCGCTTCATCAAACATGACGTCCATGCAGTTTTGCAGTCCGGCAATTCCACCCCATGCTTGCATGATATTGCCTGCTTTCATTTCCGGAGGGCATGGAGAGTGGTCGGATACCAGGCAGTCGATTTCGCCGTTAAACAGTTTTTCCCACATCCCTTTCTGGTTTTCCTGGTCGCGAATTGGCGGAGAACATTTTGCCAGGGTGCCAATCTCTTCGAACTGATCGGTATCGAGGACAAAATAGTGCGGGCACGATTCACAGGTGACATCCTGACCTTCCTGACGCGCGCGCGTTACTTCCTCTACCCCCTCCGGGCTGCTGATATGGCAAACGTGCAGACGGCAACCTGCCGCTTTCGCCAGATACAGCACGCGACGAATGGCTTCCACTTCAGTAAATACCGGACGTGAGGCGACATAATCATGCGCCGTTACGCGTCCTTCGCGTTTAGCTTCTTCACCCAGCTCATCGCAAATCAGAGCATTTTCGCAATGTACCAGTACCGTCTGGTCCATTTCCCCCAATTTTTGCGCGCCTTTGTAAAACTGCCAGTCATTAACGTCGCGAAAATCATTATCGATGCCACGATCGCCGCAGGTGGCGACAAAGCACTTGAAGCCGACAACGCCCACTTCGTCCAGCTCATGCAGCCGATCCAGGTTATAAGAGACCAAACCGCCCAACTGCGCGGCGTCGATGGTCAATTTACCTTTTGCCGCGTCAAACTTGAGTTCAATCGTCTCACGATCGACCGTCGCCGGCAGCTGATTGAGCGGCATCTCAATCATCGTGGTAATACCGCCTTTCGCCGCCGCGCGCGTACCGGTTTCATAGCCTTCCCAGTGGGTACGGCCCGGTTCAGAAATGTGGGTATGCGCGTCAACCATGCCCGGCGAAACGATCAATCCCGTCGCATCCAGCACATTTTTCGCTTCCCCCAGGTTTTCGCCAATCGCGGCGATTTTTCCGCCCTGGACGGCGATATCGATAACTCTCGCTTCGTTTTCTAAGATGACAGTACCGTTCTTAATAATTAAATCAAAAGACATAACAAACTCCTTGTATGGATACAGATAGTTTTTAAATAGCGCACACTTCATTAAATACGCTTAATGCTTTTTCAATATTTAACCTACGAGTTTTTGCTCTCCTGTATTTTCAAAACGCGTGCGTTTCTTCAATAGCGCATAAGCAACGAACGCAACTATTACGCCTACAAACCAGGACACGCGGGATAAAGGCTCCATAAATGGTATAAACTTGCCGCCTAATGACAGAATGACTGCGACCAGGGTGACTGAAAATGCAGTCAGGTTAAATCCATTATCATAATATTTGTAATCACCGCTGGCGGTGTACAGCTCATCAAGATTAATTTTTCCACGCATTACCACAAAATAATGAGCTAACATTACGCCGATTACCGGGCCAAGCATACCGCCGATAATATCGAGGAACAGATAAATACTGTCCTGATTCTCCATTAATTTCCATGGGCAAATCAGTAGACTGATAATACTGGCAATCATTACGCCATTTTTATAGTTAAGCTTTGTCGGGGCAAGCGCCGCAATTTGATACCCCGCAGGTATAATATTACCGGTGGCGTTGGTTGAAATTGTCGTCATCAGAATCACCAGCACCGCAAAGAATGAAGCAAACAGGCTGTCCCAGCGCTGCACAATATCCAGCACGTTCCAGGTATCCATACCATAATGAATACTGGCTCCGGCAATAATGCACACGCTGGCTACGGCGAATAATATATACGCTACGATAAGCCCCAGTGTTTGTCCCAATGCCTGAGCGCGAAATGAATGCGCGTTTTGCGTGAAATCGGACGCACTCACTGCTGGCGCAGCCCAGACGGCGACTACGGCGTTAATCACCACCAGGAACAGAAAGCCGCTGTGCTCTGCTTTTTGCGCGCCTGAAGGCAGATAGTCCAGAATCGGGCCAATGCCGACCAGCGATATTGCCCAAATAGCCATGCCGCCAAAGACAATGTAAATACATGGATTGAGAATAGCGGTAAATTTATTTAATACTTTACCACCGCCAAAACCGATGCCAACGTTAATAATCCAAAAAATTAGAAAAGTAATTAGTCCTGGCAGTGAAAGACCCAGCAGCTTGAAATCTCCGCCTAATGTCAGAAATCCTGGCCAGATCTTCCCAATCAAAATAAGAAATGCCAGCGATCCCGCGTAACACTGTAAGCCGAACCACATAATTGCCGCGATTCCCCCTCGCAATAATCCAGGGAATAGCGCGCCGCGGACGCCGTAAGAACCTCGCAATATCATAGCAAAAGGAACGCCATATTTGCTGCCTGCCGCGCCATTCATTACCATCGCCGCCGCAATAAATAATGCGCTGATAATAATGGCCAACATGATATTAAATGTTGATAGCCCCAGTATAAAAAAACCGCCGACCATAACGTAATTTGGCACGTTATGTACAGATCCCATCCATAAGGTGAAATAGTTAAATGCCTTCCAGTTTCGTTGGGTTTCTGTTTTAGGTAATAAGTCTTCGCTATAACCGCGCTGCTGGTATAGCTCTCTTTGATGTTCCATAAATCCCTCTTTTCACGCATCGGATAACGTTGTTATGGGTTTAGCTATGAGGAACAAATAAATATAAAATAAAGAATTAGTAGATATAATTATTTTTAAGCTGAAGCAATACGTTGCGTTGCTTTCTTTTTATATAAAGTGACGACAGCAAAGATCAGCGTTCCGGTGACCACTAAACATGCTGAAATCACAAAACTGATCTCCTTCGACCCCGTTACATCCGAAATAAATCCGGTCAACGTTGGGGCGACAACCGCCGAGCTCATGCCAAAGAAATTAAAAAGGCTGAAAGCTCTTCCCAGACTTTTTGCCGAAGCCTGTTCAGATACAAAGGAGATCAGGATCGGGTCTACTGCCATTTTCCCCAGCAAGCCGTATAGCGTCAGACTGACCATCAGCATCGTGGTATTCGGGGACAAAACCGTAAACGCCAACATTGCTGCCGCCACAATTTCCAGACCGAGAATAACCTTAACTTTACTGTTACGGAATTTATCTGACAGATGGCTAAAAAATAACGCTCCCGGTACGCCAACCACCGCTACCAGCGCTGATGCCAGCCCGATAGCTCCGCCATCAAATCCTCTTTCAGTCTGGAGATAAGAAGGCAGCCAGGTCACTATCAAATAATAACCGTAGCAGGTACAGAAATAGAGGAAGTAAACGCTACACAATAAACCAGAGAATAAAGGCGCGCGTTTCTCATCTTCCGTAACGGTTTGGGTTTGCTTTTCCGCTTGCGCAGAGTCGCTTTTGGCTTTACCACGAATGACCAGCGTAAAAACGCACAGCATGATTACTAATATCGCGGCCACGATATACAGTACATTCTGCCAGGCCATGCTCATGTTTTTTACTAATATGCTGGAACCGATTAAGCCAATCCCCATCCCTATAGCCGACCCGCTGTTGATAATCGCGTTGGCTAATGCCCGACGGGCCTGCGGCACGTTTGCCGAAGAGAGTGAATAAGCCGAGCTAAAGAAAGAAGCGCATCCTCCGCCTGCCATTAGCGACCCTGTATAGATCATGGCCAGGCCATTGGCTTTCGCGATACAGAGTGTACCAATAATAAAAAGCGTAAATCCGGCCATCAGCATGATTTTTTGACCGAATTTATCGACCAATATTCCGCAAGGGATTTGCATACTGCAGTAAGCAAAAAAGTAAAAACTTGCAATGGCGCCTATTTCTGCATTACTTACATTGTCTAAAGATGCCTGAATTTCTGGATAAATTGGCGTAAGCACGGTGCGATAGATCCAAATCGCTACCCAGCCCAGACTCATTACGACAACAATTTGTTTCCAGTAATCAATTCCGGATTTTTTAGTTTCACTCATGTTCTTCACCTTTACAGAGTGTTCCTTGTGAACAGGTATCGCTGCAGCCGCAGCGATACACATAATTAGGACAATTTATGATTGGCCATTAATTCCAGCGCCTGTACCATTGCCGAATGGTCAAGCTGGCTCCCGCCATTTGCCGCACAGGTATTGAATAATTCCTGGCAGGTCGCCGTATTCGGTAAATTCAGCGCCAGCGCTTTTGCGCTTTGCAATGCAAGATTAAGGTCTTTCTGATGAAGCGCGATTTTGAAACCAGGCTCGAACGTCCGGTTGATCATCCGCTCGCCGTGAACTTCCAGAATGCGTGAAGAGGCGAACCCGCCCATTAACGCCTGGCGCACGCGTACCGGATCGGCACCTGCTTTTGAAGCAAACACTAAGGCTTCAGAAACCGCTTCAATATTCAGCGCAACAATAATTTGGTTAGCCACCTTACAGGTTTGCCCATCCCCATTGCCGCCCACCAGGGTGATATTTTTTCCCAGGATGTCAAAGAGCGGTTTAACGCGGTCAAAGACTTTCTGCTCGCCGCCGACCATAATCGACAGAGTGCCTTCACGCGCCCCGATTTCTCCCCCGGAAACCGGGGCATCCAGGTAATCAGCGCCCATTTCATTAACGCGCTGGGCAAAACGTTTGGTTTCGATAGGAGAAATAGAACTCATATCGACGATGGTTTTTCCCTGAAGCGATGTTTTGGCGCAACCGTGTTCGCCAAATAACACGTCTTCAACCTGCGGCGTATCCGGCACCATTATGAAGATAATGTCTGCAAATTCAGTTACCTGACGTGCAGTCTCAACATTTACCGCCCCCAGCGAGAGCAGTTCGTCCGCGATCGGACCAATAGTCGTAACGTGTAATTGATGACCGGCGCGTGCCAAATTGATAGCCATCGGCGAGCCCATAATTCCCAGGCCAATAAATCCCAGTTTCATATACAACCTCTTTTATTGCTTTCGGTGTTTCCAGATTCAGGCAACACAATCCCCTTCCAACACAGTGGAAAAAAAGCGCTGCCCGAATTATTCTGCGTTTTAACGGTACTGATTAATCCACGATAATCCCGCTTCCGTGGTAGTCAGTGGTTTATATTCACAACCAACCCAGCCATCATAACCAGACTGTTTAATGACATTAAAAATAAAGTCATAATTAATTTCCCCGGTCCCCGGCTCGCCGCGACGCGGGTTATCAGCAATCTGTAAATGGCCTATTTTATCGGCCCATGCCGTCATGGTTTGCGTTAATTCCCCTTCCATGCGTTGCATGTGATAAATATCATACTGAATTTTGATATTATCACTGCCGATATCCTTAATTAATGCTAACGCCTGTTGAGTGCCGGTGAGATGGAATCCCGGCATATCAAAGTGATTAATAGGTTCGATAAGTAATAAAATGTCTTCTTTCGCCAGCATATTTGCCGCATAGCGCAGGTTTTCGACCAACGTGTCGTGGATCTCCGTTGCGGAGAATCCTGACGGCGTTTTACCCACCAGACAATTTATTTTCTTATTGCCTAACGCACGTGCATAGCGGATTGCGGCCGCTACGCCATCGCGAAACTCTTCTTCGCGCCCAGGAATACAGGCAATTCCACGTTCGCCAGCCGCCCAGTCGCCAGCAGGTAAATTATGTAACGTATGTTCCAGATTATTATCCCTGAGCTTACGTTTTAACACTTCGATGTCGTTATCGTAGGGAAACATGAATTCCACGCCGCGAAATCCCGACAACGCCGCTTTATCAAAGCGTTCCAGGAAATCATATTCCGTAAACAGCATAGAAAGATTGGCAGAGAAACGTAACATCGATTACCTCCCTTACTCATATTTCATAAAACAGGTTTCTGTTGGCGCATCTTTCGCACTATCCGCAACCTCTTCAAACTCGGTTACGTTATCCAGTTCGCTGCCCATGGAAATATTGGTTACGCGTTCCAGAATGACTTCCACCACCACCGGAACGCGATATTGCGCCATTAGCGCTTTGGCTTGTTCAAATGCAGGCGCAATATCTTCCGGTTTAAAGACACGAATTGCTTTACAGCCTAACCCTTCCGCCACTTTTACATGGTCAACGCCATAGCCATTCACTTCGCTGGAGTTGATATTTTCAAAGGCAAGCTGTACGCAGTAGTCCATGTCAAATGCGCGTTGCGACTGGCGAATCAGACCAAGATAAGCGTTGTTAACCAGCACATGGATATACGGAATGTTAAACTGCGCGCCGACGGCTAACTCTTCAATCAGGAACTGGAAGTCGAAATCGCCGGAAATCGCCACCACATCGCGTTGCGGATCGGCAGCACAAACCCCTAATGCCGCCGGGATTGTCCAGCCAAGAGGCCCCGCCTGGCCGCAGTTGATCCAGTGTCTGTCTTTAAACACATGCAGCATCTGCGCTGCCGCGATTTGCGACAATCCAATGGTGGTGACATAGCACACATCGCGACCAAAGGCTTTGTTCATCTCTTCATAGACGCGCTGCGGCTTCACTGGCACGTTGTCAAAGTGGGTTTTACGCAGCAAAGTCCGTTTACGCTGCTGGCATTCGTCCACCCAGGTCTTCCGGCATGGCAAACGCCCCGCCTTTTGCATCTCCTGCGCGACATCGATCAGCAACGTTAGCGCCGCTTTGGCGTCCGAAACGATGCCCAGATCCGGGCACAACACGCGGCCAATTTGCGTCGGTTCAATATCGATATGGATGATTTTTCGCCCCTGAGTATATTTCTCAACGGACCCCGTATGACGGTTGGCGAAACGGTTACCGATGCCAAAAACCATATCAGATGCCAGCAGAGTGGCGTTGCCGTAGCGATGCGCCGTTTGCAGGCCGACCATCCCCGCCATTAAGGGGTGATCGTCCGGGATACAGCCCCAGCCCATCAGAGTAGGGATCACCGGTACGCTGGTCAGTTCGGCAAACTGCTGCAGCAGTGGCGCGGCGTCGGCGTTAATAACCCCGCCGCCCGCGACAATTACCGGACGCTCGGACTGAATCAGCATCTCCAGCGCCTTTTCAATCTGTACGCGGCTGGCGGCTGGCTTATATACCGGCAACGGCTCATACATATCCGGATCGAATTCGATCTCCGCAACCTGGACATCAAACGGTAAATCAACCAGCACAGGACCTGGGCGGCCTGAGCGCATCAGATGAAAAGCCTGTTGTAATACGCGCGGCACCAGCGCCGCCTCACGAACCGTCACTGCCATCTTGCTGACTGGTTTTGCAATCGCTTCAATATCGACTGCCTGGAAATCTTCCTTGTGCAGACGCGCTCGTGGCGCCTGACCAGTAATGCATAAAATCGGGATAGAGTCGGCAGAAGCGGAATAGAGCGCGGTGATCATGTCGGTTCCCGCCGGGCCGGAAGTGCCCAGGCAAACCCCAATATTACCTGCCGCCGCACGTGTGTAGCCCTCAGCCATATGCGAAGCGCCTTCCACATGACGCGCCAGTATATGGCGAATGCCTCCATGCTTACGCATTGCAGAATAGAAGGGGTTGATTGCAGCCCCAGGAACGCCGAATGCTGTGGTGATACCTTCTTTTTCCAGCACATACATTGCCGCATCCACGGCTCTCATTTTTGCCATTTTATTGCTACCTCTTTTTATTGGAAAAAGTTTCCAACTTTTAAAAATTTTAAAAAAGTCCCGCTCCAGCGAGCGGGATGCGGCTCAGGCTACAGGGGGTTTTAGCCCAAGCGCCGTACTGATGTCTTTCGCGGTATCCCGTACCAGTTCCCCCTGGCTGATAAAGCGATCTTCCGTCAGCCGGGAAGCCGGTCCCGATATTGAGATAGCGGCAACCACGCTGCCCGCATCGTCATAGATAGCGGAGGCGATACAATTCAGCCCGACAACATGTTCTTCCTGGTCGACGGTGTAGCCCTGTTCACGCGCCTGCTCCAGATTTTTAAGCAGGATAGGTAAATCCACCAGAGTGGTCGGCGTAAACCGCCGCAAACCGGTATTGACGACGATCCCCACCAGCTCTTCTTCGGTGAGCGGGTAAAGCAGCGCTTTTCCGGCGCCGGAAGCATGTAATGGCAGACGACTCCCTAAGGGCGCGCACATTCTGACCATCGATTTGCACTCCTTTTGACCGATTAACACCGCTTCATTACCGTTGCGAATCGCTACGTTGACCGTCTCGCCAGAAAGCAGCATAAGTCGGTGCATAAAGGGTCCGGCCACCGAGAGGACATCGCGATTATGAATATACGCAGAGCCCACATTAAATACGCCTAAACCAATATGCCACCAGCCAAGCTGGCTATCCTGGTACACAAAATCAGCCGCTTGCAGTACCTTTAACAGGCGAAACGTCGTAGAAAGCGGTAAATCCAGGCTGCCGGAAATATCGCTAACTGATGAACTGCCGCCGCTTCTTTCGAGATATTGCAATATCGCTATGCCCCTCTCCAGCGCCTGAGCGCCTTTCTGCGCAGTCGGCTCTGCCTGTCCTGGCCTGCCGCGTCGTCTTACTTCCGTCATATTTACGTTAACTCCGGCCCAAAATATGAGCATAAACAATGAACAATATGTTCATCTTATGCAAGAAGGCCAATAGCGTCACGCAAAACAGAGTTCATGTGTCGGGATACTTTCAACATCACAGTTATCGCTGCCACCGCGATCCACCGTCAGAAAATCGGTAACCGTCTGCCACGCAAACAGCGGGTGATGCCATACATTACGGTGATAATTGACGCCCTGCCGTCCATTGCTAATAAACGCCCGCAGCGTGGAGAGATCGGGTTTATCATCGCCGAGCGCCACAATAACGACAAAAGCCTCGCCGTTCATCGGCACAAACGCCTGCGTACCTAAAGGATGACGTTCCAGTTCATGTACCACAATAGGCATCGCGGCCGGTTGCGCCCTGTTAATACTGATCAGCGTGCGATCCTGCTCCAGAACTTCAACCTTCGCCAGGTCGTGATATCGCTCAACTAACCCGTTGTTTATATGAAAAAAGTCACGTTCCTGCGTCTCAATAACATCGCCATAAGCGCTGAACGTCTTCTGATCTAACGGTAATACCTCAAGTTTCATTATTTTTCCCTTGTAGCTCGATTCCGTTTAACCGCGGTGTGGACTCTGTCCGGTTTCAATACCATGCAATCTAAAACCTTCGGGATTTAACATCAACATAAAAGTTGGAATATTTTTCCAAAAGTAGATTTAGACCACAAATCAAACATGGCTATTATGTAAAACTACTTAAAAATCATAGGAAAACAATTCTGGTTTTATCAGGATCGTAAGGAGGCGTCTGACGATGTTTGACCCGGAAACACTGCGTACCTTTATCAGCGTTGCCGAAACGGGGAGTTTCTCCAAAGCGGCGGAGCGCCTGTGTAAAACCACGGCAACCATTAGCTACCGCATCAAACTGCTGGAGGAAAATACCGGCGTAGGGCTGTTCTTTCGCACAACGCGAAGCGTCTCGTTGACGGCGGCGGGCTCTCACCTTCTCTCTCAGGCAAAAGACTGGCTTGCGTGGCTGGACAGCATGCCTGACGAGCTACGCCAGGTTAACGACGGCGTAGAGCGTCAGGTCAATATTGTGGTGAATAACCTGCTCTATAGCCCGCAAGCGGTCGCCAGTCTCTTATCGTGGCTTAATGCGCGTTACCCTTTCACTCAGTTTCACTTTTCCCGGCAAATTTATATGGGCGTCTGGGATTCGCTCCTGTATGAAGGTTTTTCGCTGGCGATTGGCGTAACTGGCACCGAGCCGTTGGCTAATACCTTTATGCTCGACCCTTTAGGTTCCGTACAATGGCGTTTTGTGATGTCTGCGGATCATCCTTTAGCTCACGTCAGCGGGCCTCTAACAGAAGCGCAGTTGCGCCGTTTCCCGGCAATTAATATCGAAGACAGCGCGCGTACGCTGACCAAGCGGGTAGCCTGGCGCCTTCCGGGGCAGAAGGAAATTATCGTGCCTGATATGGAAACCAAAATCGCCGCTCATCTGGCAGGCGTCGGTATCGGTTTTGTCCCGCAGCCGCTCTGTCAAACGCTGATCGACAAAAACGAACTGGTGAGCTGTACCATCCCGACGATGCGTCCGCCCTCACCGTTAAGCCTCGCCTGGCATAAATTTGGCGGAGGCAAAGCGGTAGAAGACATTGTGAAATTATTTACCCAACGACAACCCGAAATAGCCGGTTTTTTATCCATTTTCAACACGGTACGCTGTTAAAAATCAAGCCACTTTGCGAATTGGCGCGTAAAATAGCGCAAAGGATGATTTAAGGTTACGTTTTACGTTATGCAAGACAGACAAAAAGCACAGGACTATCGCGCGCTCCTCCTTGCCGATACGCCTTTAATTGATGTACGCGCGCCGATTGAGTTTGAACAGGGCGCCATGCCGGGCGCTATCAACCTGCCATTGATGATGGACGACGAGCGGGCCGCCGTCGGCACCTGCTACAAACGTCAGGGCGCGGATGCGGCGTTAGCGCTGGGGCATCGGCTGGTTTGCGGCGACATTCGCCAGCAGCGGCTTGAGGCCTGGAAAGCCGCGTATCAACGTTTCCCCAACGGGTATCTGTGCTGCGCGCGCGGCGGTCAGCGGTCACATATCGTACAACGTTGGCTGCAAGAAACAGGGATTGACTGCCCGCTTATTGAAGGCGGCTATAAAGCGCTGCGCCAGACAGCAATTCAGGCGACCTGGCAACTGGCGCAAAAACCGATACTTTTAATTGGCGGCTGTACGGGCAGCGGCAAAACGCAACTGGTACGACAACAGCCCAACGGCGTGGATCTGGAAGGTCTCGCGCGTCATCGCGGCTCCTCTTTTGGCCGCACGCTGAAACCCCAGCTCAGCCAGGCCAGTTTTGAAAACAAACTTGCCGTTGAATTGCTGAAAATTAACGCGCGTCAGACGCTAAAAAGGTGGGTACTGGAAGATGAAGGGCGAACGATCGGCGCCAACCATCTGCCTGAGTGTTTACGCGAAAGAATGGCGCAGGCCCCCATTGCGGTAGTGGAAGATCCGTTTGCGCTTCGTCTGGAACGACTGCGTGAAGAGTATTTCATCCGTATGCATCACGACTTCACCTACGCCTACGGCGATGAAGCCGGTTGGCAGGCGTATAGTGAATATCTTCATCATGGACTGTTCGCTATTCGCCGCCGTCTGGGGTTGCAACGCTTTGCCGAACTGACGGACACGCTGGATAGGGCGCTGGCGGAACAATTATCCAGCGGCAGCACCGACGGCCATATGGCATGGCTGGTTCCGCTACTTAACGAATATTACGACCCAATGTATCGCTATCAACTGGAGAAAAAAGCCGCGAATATCGTTTTTCGCGGCACATGGCAAGACGTTGCCAACTGGCTAAAAGCGCAATAGCTTATTTTTATTGCCGGCTGACGCTACATTGAGCCGGCTTAGTGTCTGTCGCGCTTGTCGGCACGTTTTGCCAGCCAGTCGCCCAGCATCTGAACGACCTGAACCAGCACAATCAGCGCCACTACGGTAACAACCATCACTTCGGTTTCGTAACGGTAGTAGCCATAGCGAATCGCCAGGTCGCCTACCCCGCCGCCGCCGACAATCCCGGCCATCGCCGAGTAGCCGATTAAGCTTACCAGCGTAATCGTCAGGCCGCGCAGCAGCCCTGCGCTGGCTTCCGGCAACAGTACGGTACAGATAATACGCATCGGACTAGCGCCGAATGCCAGCGCCGCCTCAATAATCCCTTTATCGACTTCACGGAGCGCGCTATCTACCAGGCGTGCATAAAACGCGATTGCGGCCACCGACAGCGGGACGGAGGCTGCAATCGGGCCAATCGTATTGCCCAGCAAAAGCTGCGTTAGCGGCAGTAACAGCACCAGTAAAATAACAAATGGCACCGAGCGGATAATATTCACCAGAACCGAGGCGACGAGATAAATAAAACGGTTCTGCCAGAACAGATGACGATCGGTGACAAAAATCAGAAAACCGAGCGGTAGACCGCCAAGAATCGCCAGCACCGTTGAAATACTCAACATCTGGAAAGTTTCATTGAACGCCAGCGTTAAATCCGGCAATAAATCATCCACGGATCACCTCCACCTGTGCGGTACGTTGACGGATATGCTCCACGGCGGCGGCCACCGCCGTTGGATTATGCGGCGCGGTTAATTGCACCACCAGAATGCCCAACGCGCGTTCGCCGATATATTCAATCTTGCCATGCAGGATATTGACCGCGACGCCAAACTTGATCGCCACCTCCGACAGTACCGGCTGCTCCGCCGAATCGCCGATAAACAAAATTTTCAGCAACTGCCCGGGCAGGTGTTCCCGTAAACGTTCCGGCAGGGTCAAATTAAGGGTATGAGACACCAGTTGCTGTGTGAAAGCGTGTTGCGGGTGGGCAAACACATCAAACACCTCGCCCGATTCCACAACCTTACCGCCCGACATCACCGCCACGCGATCGCAAATAGATTTGATCACGTTCATTTCATGGGTGATCAGCACAATAGTAATCCCGAGCTGTGCGTTGATCTGTCTGAGCAGAGCCAGAATCGTGGCGGAAGTTTCCAGATCCAAAGCGGAAGTCGGTTCGTCACACAGCAAAACATCCGGATGGTTAGCGATGGCGCGGGCTATCCCCACCCGCTGTTTTTGCCCGCCGCTGAGCTGTACCGGAAAACGGTTCGCTTTATCGGCAAGGCCCACCAGCGTTAAAATTTCCGCCACCCGTGGCGCGATTTTGCTGCGTTCCCAGCCAGCCGCTTTCAGGCTAAACGCAACGTTTTGCGCCACTGTCCGGGTATGCATTAAGTTAAAATGCTGGAAAATCATACCAATACGCTGCCGCGCCTGGCGTAACGCTTTTCCGTCCAGCGCCGAAATTTCCACGCCGTTGACGTTGACGCGCCCCTGGCTGGGACGCGTTAAGGCGTTCAGGGTACGCAGCAGAGTGCTTTTTCCTGCGCCGCTGGTACCAACAATGCCAAAAATCTCGCCCGCGGCGATATGCAGGCTCACATCATCCACCGCGCGCGTGGGGGTACCGCGACCGGCGGTAAAATCGACGCAGACTTTTTCTATTTCAATCATATTCACCTCAGAAATTGGGGATGGCTACCGCTGCGATCAGGGTGTCGCGGTCATCCATTCCGGTTTCTGGAAGGCGCTATAAATATTCTTTGGATCGTCGATAACCGCGCGATAAGCCGGCGATTTCACCGCCTCGACAATATCTTTGGCAAACGGCTTATCGGCATCTTCACTGCGTACCGCAATGATATTTTTCAGATTCTCATCCAGGTGTTCCTGCTTAATCGCGCTGGAGAGATCGAGTCCTGCCGCCACCGCAAAGTTCCCGTTAACCAGCGCGCCGGTCACGCCATCCAGCGTGCGCGGTAGCTGTGCGGCTTCCAGCGGTTTGAAAACCAGTCCTTTTGGATTGCTGGCGATATCTCGTTCAGAGGCTTTGGTCGGATCGATATTGTCCTTAATCGTGATGAGCCCCAACGATTGCAGGAAGCGAAGGCCGCGCGCCAGGTTAGTCGGATCGTTGGAGAGAGTAATAATGTCCCCTTTTTTAAGCGCATCCAGACTGTTGATTTTACGTGAATAGAAGCCCATCCCAGCGGTCGGTACCACAATAAGTTTGCTGAGCTTCAGCCCTTTGTCAGCGGTGAATTTGTCAAAATAGAGGGTATGTTGAAAGAGGTTGGCGTCGATGCTGCCGTTAGCTAACGCCATATTGGGCTGGACATAGTCGCTAAACTCGCGCACCACGACCTTATACCCTTTTTCTTTTAATGTCGGCGCAATCGCCTGCTTCACCATGTCGCCATACGGCCCTGGCGCGACGCCAAATACGATCGTTTGCGGGGAACCATCGGCATGGGCAAACTGTAATCCGCAGGCCAGTAATAGCGTGCTGGCCGCAATGCGTAAACTCTGACGCAATCCCATAATTTCTCCATTTTAAATAGTGTGATGCTGTGCCGGATGCCGTTCATGCGGCATCGTCTGTTTTGGCCCAAACGAAAGGCTATTTCTTAACATGACACAGATCACAGCCTGCTGTCCTTGAAATTATTTCATGATGTTTCCTGGTGTGTCGTTAAATGTACGAGGCAGGCGCTCAGGCGTGTGTCAGGCGGGAATGGCGTAAAGGGAAATGCCGGATAAGAGGTCTTAACGCCAACATCCGGCAGAGGAAAACGCTTTAGAAATCGTAACGCAGACGCACCAGGTTCATATCGCCCAGATTGTCAGTGCTGGAGGTGAAAACATGTTCATAATCAACGCGGAAACCATAATCCAGTTGGAAGGTGATCCCCACGCCGTTATCGGTGCGCAGATAGTCGCGGCCATTCACATATTCAATGCGGTCGCCCATAAAGTACGGTTGAATAGCTTTCACGGCATACTGACCAATCGGGAAAGCGTAACCGACAAAATATTCCAGACCCCACGCATCGCCGGCAAAGTAATCATTCACAGACACTTTTTTGGTTGTCATAAAGTTCTGATACCAACCGCCGCCTGCGGCGATAGTCCAGTTTTCCGGCGTCCAGCTTAACGCGGTACCGACAATATTTTGATCGTAAGTTTTATTGCCGTTGCCGCGCATCTCCGCACGGGTATAGTTCCATGCCGTCCCCCAGGTCAGATCGTCGGTGAGATGGTAATCCGCGCCTAAAGAACCGCCGCCTTTACGCTTGTAATTCAGGCCGTTATTGGCATTATAATCGTCGCTGAACAGATAAGACGCGTAGAGATCGACATTGCCAATGCTTTTCTTATACTTCAATGACTTACGCGTGCGATAAGAACCATCGTAGTCGCCGTTAATCCCGTTGCCCGGCGCCTGACCTATCATGTCGTAATCCCAGATATCGGTTTTTACGCCCACCACATCGTAATAAATGCTGTTCTGTTGACCGAAGGTCAGCGTTCCCCACGTCGCGCTCTTGAAGCCGGTATACAGCATACGGCGAGTGGTATCAGTCGCGCCCTTCGCATAATGGTTATCCCAGTCAAATACCGCAGGGATATTGACGCCCAGCTCGTAATAGCTAATCCAACTGATATCATCAAACAGATAATAATCCGCGGCGAAGCGGAAACGCGTCCCGCCATCAAAACCATTACGTTTATAACCGTTCGCGCCGTCATTGCCGGTCATATTCTGGAACTGCGGACGAATACTCCCGCCAACGGTGAAATTGAGTCGGCTGAGTGGATTACCCGCCTGGGGATCTTGTTTTAAAACGGTGATTTCCGCCTGAGTAGCGAAAGGCATGAAAGCCACTGCCGCGCCGATCGATGCCGCCAACGCTGTTATTTTAATTGTCATTATATTTTCCTTGATAGATAGCCAATCCAAATCATTTAGCAGGCAAATAATAACTGTTATAAAACCTTACGTGTTGTGTATTTTTTAATGATTTGTGCTACTAAAAATCAAGGAGTTATCAATTTGTGCGACTAAAAAAGTACGCGCCGTTTTAAAAACCGGCGCGAAATTATTCACATCATGAATCATCCGCTAAACTGGCGGAATAGCGCTTTGCCTTTCAGCAAACGAACGCCAAGCCAGCCGCCGCATACGGAAAGCAGCAGCGCGCCGCAAAACGGCAGTGCGCCCCATAAACGCCAGTCCGGCTCCCAGGGGAAATCAAAAACGTTGATTTGTAAGATCGCCAGCGCCGTTTCCGCGCCAATCGCGGCGACCAGCCCGGCAACTAACCCCAGCATGGCGAATTCACACCAGAGTGTGGTACGCAACAGTTTCTTTCCGGCTCCTAACGTGCGCCACACCACCAGCTCCTGATGGCGCTGACGCATCCCGACCTGTACCTGGGCCAGTAATAGCAACATGCCGCAGAGGGTGACTAGCACAACCATCACCTCCAGCGCCCGACTGACCTGCTCCAGCACCTGTCCCACCTGTTTCAGGATCGCCCCGATATCTAACAGGCTGACGGTAGGAAACTCGCGGTTAAGCTGCGTTAACATGCCGTTGCCATTCTCCCAGCGAAAACTGGTCAACCAGCTTTGTGGTTGCCCGTCCAGCGCCCCGGAAGGAAAAATGAAGAAAAAGTTGGGCCGCAGGCTTTCCCAGTCCACTTGACGCAAGCTGGTGACTTTAGCGCTAAATGCCTGGGTATCGCCCATAAAGGTTACGCTATCGCCGAGTTTGACGTTCAGCCGCTTCGCCAGCCCCTCTTCCACTTCCATAGAGACTTCGCCCGATTTTGGTGGCCAGTGACCGGCGACCAGCGGATTATGCGCCGGGCGCGTATCCTGCCAGGTCAAATTCAGTTCACGGTTGAGCGACTCATCCTGCTGACCTTCCGTCGGATTACCGTTTATCTTCGTTAACCGCGCCCGCACAATCGGATAAAACGTCTGCGGAATCACCTGATGTTCCGCCAAAAAGGCTTTCAGCGGCGCGACCTGATCTGAAGCAATATTGATAAGGAAATAGTTCGGACTTTCCGGCGGGAGCTGCTGTTGCCAGCGATCAAGGAGATCGCCGCGCAGCACCAGCAAGAGCGCCAGCAGCATAAACGAAAGCGAAAACGCCGAAAGCTGACTCAACGTTGACCACGGCTGACGCAGAAGTCGGCTGACGGCCAGACGCAGCGGTAGCGACGTCAACGTCATGCCGCGCAGCACGTTAAGCAGCATCCAGCCCACCAGACCGCACAGCAGCGCCAGTATCACGGCGCCCGCCAGAACCGCCCACAACAGCATGCTTCCGCCCATCAATCCGGCGAGCAGCGCCACCACGACGGCGCAGGCAACAGGCAAATAAATTTTTAACGGCCAGACGCGAGCGACAACATCGCGGCGCAGCACCCGTAGCGGCTGGGTCGCCAGCAACAATCGATAAGGCCGTAAACCGACCAGCAGAGAGATGACCGTCATCGCGCCCAGCGCCCACAGCCAGGGCCACAGGCTGGCGGGCGGCAAATCGGCGGGCAATACCGGTTTTAGCAGCACCAGCAATATGTTTTCAAACAGTAACCCAATCGCGCCTCCCGTGACGGCGGAAAGCCCCAGCACCATCAACCACTGTCCGGTGATAAGTTTACGCAACTGGGCCCGGCCCGCGCCCAACGTTTTTAAAATCGCCACCAGATCGTAGCGGCTACGGCAGTAATGGCTCATCGCCACCGCGACGGCAGCTACCGCCAGCAGTAGCGTTAATAACGCCGAAAGCAGCAAAAACTGCTGCGAACGTTCGAGCGATTTCCCCAATGCCCCGTCATCCTGCTCCAGCCCGTACCAGCGATGTTCCGGTTTAAGCTGCGGTAACAGCCAGCTTTCATAGCCAGCAAGCTGTTGCGGCGTTCCGCCGAATTTATACCGCCACATCACGCGGCTCCCCGGCTGTATCGCACCGGTTTTTGCCACATCGGCCATATTCATCATCAGACGCGGCGCCATCTGAAAAGGGTTAAATCCGGAATCCGGCTCCTGCACCACTTCACCGGCAATACGCAAGGTCACGTCGCCGACATCAATGGTATCGCCCGTTTTCAAATTAAGCAGCGCCATCAGACGCGGCGCCAGCAGTACGCTACCCGGCTGCGGTTTCACTCCGCCAGGACGGGTTTGCAATTCGCCGTACATCGGATAAACGCTATCTACCGCCTTCACGCTGGCCAGTTGCGGCGTATCGCCGGCAAACGTCATGGTCGCAAAGGTTAACTGCTCGCCCACGTTAAGACCGCGTTTACGCGCCTCTTCAAGCCAGGCTTTCGGTACCTCCCGCGAACTTTGCAGCGTCCGATCGCCTGCCATAAACTCGCGGCTTTGCTGACTTAACCCTTTTTCCATCCGGTCGCTGATACTGCCGAGCGCCAGTACGCAGGCCACCGCCAGACTCAACGCCAGCCAGACAATAATCAGCGACGGCGAGCGCCATTCGCGCCAGAACCAGCGGGCTATCATGCCTCCTCCTGTAACTGACCGTTGACCAACCGCAGCCGCCGGTCGCAGCGCGCCGCCAGCGCCGGGTCGTGCGTCACCAGAATCAGCGTGGTGCCGTGCTCGCGGTTAAGCGAAAATAGCAGGTCGGCGATTTTATCTCCGGTCTGACGGTCAAGGTTGCCCGTCGGCTCATCGGCAAACAGCACATCAGGACGCCCGTTAAACGCGCGCGCCAGCGCTACGCGCTGCTGTTCGCCGCCGGAAAGCTGTGCCGGAAGGTGGTCAAGCCGTTTTCCCAGTCCCAGTTGTTCGAGCAGCGCTTTCGCCCCCGCCTTACTCTGACCGCTGTTTTCACCGCGTAGCAGGGCCGGTAGCTCAACGTTTTCCAGCGCGTTAAGCGTAGGAATAAGCATGAAGGATTGAAAAACAAAACCGACATGCTGAGCGCGAAGCTGCGCCCGCGCCTCTTCGTCCATCTGGTGAAGCGGTTTCCCCACCAGACTGACCTCTCCGCTACTGCCGTCATCCAGTCCGGCGAGAATCGCCAGCAGCGTAGATTTTCCCGATCCTGATTCGCCAATCAGCGCAATGGTTTCGCCGCGTTTGACAACCAGTTCAACTCCGGTAAGGATGGAAAGCTCATGCTCACCCTGACCGACGGACTTCCTGAGACGATGAACTTCAACACTGTTTTCCGCTGGCATTTGCCCTTCCTGTTTTTGATCCTGTTAACTTTCCGTGCCGCCGCCGCAGACACCTTATTAATTCTGGGCGATAGTCTCAGCGCCGGTTACCGTATGGCCGCCAGCGCGGCATGGCCGTCGCTCCTTAATGATAAATGGCAAAACAAAACGTCGGTCGTTAATGCCAGTATAAGCGGTGATACCTCACAGCAGGGACTGGCGCGTTTGCCGGCGCTGTTGCAACAGCATCACCCGCGCTGGGTAGTGGTGGAACTTGGCGGCAACGATGGCCTACGCGGTTTTGCGCCTGCGCAAACCGAACAGACGCTACGTAAAATCATTCAGACGGTGAAAGCCGCCGATGCCCAACCGTTACTGATGCAAATTCATCTGCCCGCTAACTACGGTCGCCGTTATAATGAATCCTTTAGCGCCATTTATCCTAAGCTCGCCAAAGAGTTCGATATTCCTCTGTTACCGTTTTTTATGGAAGAGGTATATCTGAAACCGCAGTGGATGCAGGATGACGGCATTCATCCCAACCGCGACGCCCAGCCGTTTATTGCTGACTGGATGGCGAAGCAGTTGACCCCTTTTCTCTCCTGAATCATTCGAGTTGCATGAAGGCGGCACGTAAGAGAATTTCCAGAAGCACAGATACCTATGTGACTGGAGTAAACGAACGCACAGGCAACTTGAAGTATGACGGATATAGTTAACCACGACTCTTAAATCAACGGAGATCCTGACAGGTAAAGTTATGCAAAAATCGGTCTTAATAACAGGATGTTCCAGTGGAATCGGTCTGGACAGCGCGCTTGAACTTAAACGCCAAGGCTTTCAAATCCTGGCGGGCTGCCGCAAACCTGATGATGTCGCCCGGATGAACAGTATGGGATTTACCGGCGTGTTGATCGATCTCGACTCCCCTGAAAGCGTGGATCGTGCCGCCGATGAAGTGATCGCCCTGACCGATAATCGTCTGTATGGGATCTTTAACAATGCCGGCTACGGCGTGTATGGCCCCCTTTCCACCATCAGCCGTGAGCAGATGGAGCAACAGTTTTCCAGTAATTTCTTCGGCGCGCATCAGCTTACCATGCGCTTACTTCCCGCCATGTTGCCGCATGGCGAAGGACGCATTGTGATGACCTCATCGGTGATGGGGCTGATTTCCACCCCAGGGCGAGGCGCTTACGCCGCCAGCAAATATGCGCTCGAAGCCTGGTCTGACGCGCTACGTATGGAGCTACGGCACACAGGCATTAAAGTGAGTCTGATAGAACCGGGGCCGATTCGTACCCGTTTTACCGATAACGTTAACCAGACGCAACGTGATCAACCGGTAGAAAATCCCGGCATCGCCGCACGTTTCACCCGCGATCCTGACGCGGTAGTAGCGAAAGTACGTCATGCTTTTGCAAGCGATAAACCCAGGCTGCGCTATCCCGTTACGCTGGTCACCTGGGCGGTGATGGCGCTGAAACGCATATTGCCGGGCCGGATGCTGGATAAAATTTTACAAAGCTGAGTTGAAGCGCGCCCGTCAGCCCCCATGTAAACGTGACACAGACAAAAGAGAGCGACGCCATGTCCGTACAGAACATTGTCAATATTAATGAATCCAACCTGCAGCAGACCTTAGAGCAGTCCATGACCACGCCGGTACTGTTCTATTTCTGGTCTGAACGCAGCCAACACTGTCTGCAATTAACGCCAGTGCTGGAAAGTCTGGCTGCCCAGTACCACGGTCAGTTTATTCTGGCAAAGCTGGACTGCGACGCCGAACAGATGATCGCCGCTCAGTTTGGTCTGCGCGCCATCCCGACAGTCTATCTGTTCCAGAATGGCCAACCGGTCGATGGTTTCCAGGGGCCGCAGCCGGAAGAGGCGATCCGCGCTCTGCTGGATAAAGTACTGCCGCGTGAAGAAGAGCTAAAAGCGCAACAAGCGATGCAGTTAATGCAGGAGGGCAACTACATTGACGCGCTGCCGTTGCTCAAAGACGCCTGGCAGCTCTCTTCGCAGAACGGTGAGATTGGCCTGTTACTGGCGGAAGCGCAAATTGCGCTGAACCGCTCTGAAGAGGCCGAAGCGGTGTTAAAAACTATACCGCTACAGGATCAGGATACCCGTTATCAGGGGCTGGTCGCGCAGATCGAACTGCTTAAACAGGCGGCGGATACGCCGGAAATTCAGCAACTTCAGCAGCAAGTCGCGGAGAATCCGCAGGATGCGGCTTTGGCAACGCAACTGGCGTTGCAGTTGCACCAGGTCGGACGTAATGAAGAAGCGCTGGAATTGCTGTTCAGCCATCTGAGAAAAGATCTTGCCGCCGCCGAGGGACAAACGCGCAAAACCTTCCAGGAGATCCTTGCCGCGCTCGGCACCGGCGACGCGCTGGCGTCGAAATACCGCCGCCAGTTGTACGCGCTACTGTATTAATCCTCTCTTGCCTGATGGCGCGCTTATCTGGCCTACCTGTCGTCCTCAGGCCGGATAAGCGCGCCATCATCCGGCAACTATCATGATTTCTTGAGCGGCATCACTACCAACTGATGACGCGAATTATAGAACTTCCGGTAGGTTAAATAGCAGGCAATGATGGTAGACAGGCTGGCTGTCGACAACAGCATAAACGTTACCATAATTTGATATTTAATCGCTTTTACCGGATCGATCCCGGCAAAAATCAGCCCGGACATCATCCCCGGCAGGCTCACCAGCCCAACGGTCTTTGCCGAGTCGATCGTCGGGATAAGCGATGCGCGGATGCTATCGCGGATAAGCCCGGCGGAGGCCATTTTCGGCGTTGCGCCCAAACTTAACTTTTCCTGGATTTGCTGCTGCTCGCTATGAAAACGCAGCCCCAGTTGGTTGTAGCACAGCCCTACCGCTACCATCGCATTACCGGCGACCATGCCAGCGATGGGAATCACCTGCATCGGCGCAAATTCAATCGAACCGGTAAGCACCAGTACCGTCAGCGTTAGCCCGGCGCCGACGGTGATGGCGATAAACGAGGAGAGAAATGCCTTATCGATATATTTACTGCGCTTTTGCGCGTTCCATGCGGCGTTAAAACAGATGAACAGCACCATCAGTAGCGTCAGGGCGGCATGATTAACGCCAAAGATGTATTTCAGTACATAGCCGACAATAATGAGCTGTATCACCGCCCGGCATACGCTCCACAGAATATCTTTTTCCAGCGCCAGCTTTTCCTTGTGACTGATGAGCATCGCGACCACCACCAGCAGCATCGATAACGCCAGCGAGGTATTGGTAATATTATGCTCGTTCATAACGCGCCTCCTGCATCTCTCCGGCAGATGGCGTTAACGTTATCACCTTATCCGCGTGTTGAATTTCATCTTTATCATGCGTTACCCACAAGACAGCGACCTGCTTATCGCGAACATAGCGATGAATAATATCATTCACATTCCGTTTGTTATGTTCATCCAGCGCGCTGGTTATTTCGTCGAGTAACAGTATTTTCGGCAGAAACTGTAGATTACGAATTAGAGCAATACGCTGTTTTTCCCCGCCGGAAAGTGCGGCAATCGGTTTTTGCAGAATCGTCTCCGGCAGTTCAAAACGCGCCAGATCGTCTGCGAAGGCTGTCGGCTGCGGGCGCTGATGGCGAATTTGCCAGGGAAAAATCAGGTTATCGTAAACCGTATCGCCAAATAGCGCTGGCGTCTGAGCGCAATAAGAAACCTGCTGGCGATAGGCTTCCGGACTCAGAGTAGTAATATCCTGCCCCTCAAAAAGAATCACGCCGATATCAGGGCTTATTAACGAGGCCACCATTTTCAACAACGTACTTTTTCCGCAGCCAGAAGGACCGGTAATTAACTTAAATTCGCCGCGTTGCAGCGTAAAACTGATGTTATTCACTATTTTTGTCGTCGCAGTCCGGTAACCGACCTGCTTTAACTCAAGCAACATGCTACGTTCTGTCATTTATTGCGCATCCGTTGTTCATATTTTTATAGCGATAGTGTATCCCTGTAATTAATAAGGGGGGAACATGCTTTACTGAATCAGGTATAATTCGCTTAATTCGTCAGCAAAATCGGTTTATGGACAACGCAACAGGAGGTTTAGCTATGCTCATTCTTATCCCTATTCTCATTTTCGTCGCGCTGGTGATCGTCGGCGCGGGCGTCAAAATCGTTCCGCAGGGGTACCAGTGGACGGTGGAGCGCTTTGGACGTTACACCAAAACCCTGCAGCCGGGATTAAGCCTTGTTGTACCGTTTATGGACAGAATTGGTCGCAAGATCAATATGATGGAGCAAGTGCTGGATATTCCGTCGCAGGAGGTGATCTCAAAAGATAACGCCAACGTCACTATCGATGCGGTCTGTTTTATTCAGGTTATCGATGCGCCGCGCGCCGCCTATGAAGTCAGTAACCTGGAACTGGCGATCATTAACCTGACCATGACCAATATCCGTACGGTGCTCGGTTCGATGGAGCTGGATGAAATGCTCTCCCAGCGCGACAGCATCAACACGCGGCTGCTGCATATTGTCGATGAAGCCACCAACCCGTGGGGAATTAAAGTTACCCGTATCGAAATTCGCGATGTCCGCCCGCCCGCGGAATTGATCTCCTCTATGAACGCCCAGATGAAAGCGGAACGTACCAAACGCGCCTATATCCTTGAGGCCGAAGGGGTACGTCAGGCGGAAATCCTGAAAGCCGAGGGGGAAAAACAGTCGCAGATTCTGAAAGCCGAAGGCGAACGTCAGTCCGCTTTCCTGCAGGCGGAAGCGCGCGAACGTTCCGCCGAAGCGGAAGCCCGCGCTACGCAGATGGTATCTGAAGCCATCGCCGCCGGGGATATTCAGGCGATAAACTACTTCGTGGCGCAGAAATACACCGAAGCGTTACAGCAAATCGGCTCGGCGAATAACAGCAAAGTGGTCATGATGCCGCTGGATGCCAGCAGTCTGATGGGCGCTATCGCCGGGATCAGCGAGCTGGTTAAGGACAGCGCCAGCGAACGGAAAAAAGCATGATAGCGATGATTCTGGTGCATCCGCATATCTTCTGGCTTAGCCTCGGCGGCCTGTTGTTGGCTGCGGAAATGCTCGGCGGTAACGGCTATTTGCTGTGGAGCGGCGTGGCGGCAGTGATTACCGGCTTAACCGTCTGGCTCTTACCGCTCGGCTGGGAATGGCAGGGCGTGCTGTTTGCGGCCTTAACGTTACTGGCGGCCTGGCTTTGGTGGCGCTGGCTGGCGCGTCGCGTGCGGGAACAAAAGCCGACCGACAGCCGCCTTAACCAACGCGGACAACAACTGGTAGGCCGCCGGTTTATGCTTGATGCCGCGTTAGTGAACGGACGGGGTCATATGCGTGTCGGCGACAGCTCGTGGCCGGTATGCGCTGACGAAGACCTGCGCGCAGGTACGCATGTCGAAGTGATCGCCGTGGAAGGCATCACCTTACGCATTCGTGCCGTTTAATCAACGTGGCTTTTGCGCCTTGTGATGACAGCAGCCGGAAAGATTATCAATAATCGGGCAGTCGGCGCTGTCATCGCCGGGACAACTCTCCGCCAGCGCCAACAGTTGATCGCGCATTGATTGCAGCTCGCTGATATGGCGCTCGATCTCCGCGACCTTTTCCAGCGTCCGCTTTTTCACATCTGCGCTATGGCGTCGCGGATCGTTAAACAGATTGACCAGTTCGCCACACTCTTCCAGATTAAACCCCACCTGCCTCGCCTGTCGCAGCAACGTCAGCTCGTTTAAATGCTTCTGCGTGTAGGTGCGATAACCATTTTCGCTACGTAATGGCGGCGTCACCAGCCCTTTCTCTTCATAAAACCGAATGGCTTTGCTGGTTAAACCGGTTTTTTTCGCCACATCGCTAATATTCATATTTCCCCCTTGACCTTAACCTTGCTGGAAGGTTTAACCTTTATCACAGTGAGTCACTACAATTACTAAGGTCAATGAATTGATGACCAATCATAAAGGAGTTTTTACTATGTCTCAAACTATCGACCTGACCCTGGACGGTTTGTCCTGCGGTCATTGCGTTAAACGCGTGAAAGAAAGTCTTGAACAACGTCCGGATGTTGAGCTGGCGGACGTCACCGTAACCGAAGCGCACGTTACCGGTACCGCCAGTGCGGACGCGTTAATTGAAACCATCAAACAAGCCGGGTATGGCGCGACGTTAAGCCACCCAAAGGCTAAACCGCTGACGGAGTCATCAATCCCGTCGGAAGCACTGGCAGCGGTTCCTCATGAGCTTCCGGTAGCGACGGCCGATGAAGAAAGCCAACAGTTGCTGTTAAGCGGCATGAGCTGCGCCAGTTGTGTCACCCGCGTACAACATGCGCTACAAAGCGTACCGGGCGTCACGCAGGCACGGGTAAACCTGGCGGAACGCACTGCGCTGGTGATGGGCAGCGCGTCCGCCGCTGATTTAGTGCAGGCGGTGGAAAAAGCCGGCTACGGCGCAGAGGCGATTGAAGATGACATCAAACGCCGCGAGCGCCAGCAGGAAACCGCCATCGCCACCATGAAACGTTTTCGCTGGCAGGCCATCGTCGCCCTGGCGGTCGGTATACCGGTCATGGTCTGGGGGATGATCGGCGATAACATGATGGTGACCGGCGACAACCGCAGCCTGTGGCTGGCTATTGGCCTGATCACGCTTGCGGTGATGGTCTTTGCGGGCGGTCACTTTTACCGTAACGCGTGGAAAAGCCTGCTGAACGGCACGGCGACGATGGATACGCTGGTGGCGCTCGGCACCGGGGTCGCCTGGCTCTACTCCATGAGTGTCAACCTGTGGCCGCAGTGGTTCCCGATGGAAGCACGGCACCTCTATTACGAAGCCAGCGCGATGATTATCGGTCTGATTAATCTCGGACACATGCTGGAAGCGCGCGCCCGTCAGCGTTCCTCAAAAGCGCTGGAAAAATTACTCGATCTCACCCCGCCCACCGCACGCGTAGTGACAGAAGACGGCGAAAAAAGCGTCCCGCTGGCGGACGTTCAGCCAGGGATGTTGCTGCGGCTCACTACCGGCGATCGCGTGCCGGTGGATGGCGAAATTACCCAGGGCGAAGCGTGGCTTGATGAAGCCATGCTGACCGGCGAACCCATTCCGCAGCAAAAAGGCGAAGGCGACAGCGTTCATGCCGGCACCGTCGTCCAGGACGGCAGCGTCCTGTTCCGCGCCAGCGCGGTGGGCAGTCATACCACGCTGTCACGCATTATTCGCATGGTACGCCAGGCGCAGAGCAGTAAACCGGAAATTGGCCAACTGGCCGATAAAATCTCCGCGGTATTCGTTCCCGTCGTCGTGGCCATTGCGCTGTTCAGCGCCGCTATCTGGTATTTCTTCGGGCCGGCGCCGCAAATTGTTTATACGCTGGTCATCGCCACCACCGTACTGATTATCGCCTGCCCTTGCGCATTAGGCCTGGCGACGCCAATGTCGATTATTTCCGGCGTAGGCCGCGCTGCCGAATTCGGCGTGCTGGTACGCGACGCCGATGCCCTGCAACGCGCCAGTACGTTGGATACCCTCGTTTTTGATAAAACCGGGACGCTGACGGAAGGCAAGCCGCAAGTGGTGGCGATAAAAACCTTTAACGGCGTTGAGGAAGCTCAGGCATTACGTCTGGCTGCCGCGCTCGAACAAGGCTCCAGCCACCCGCTGGCCCATGCGATTCTGGAAAAAGCCGGCGACGATAAACTGCCGCAGGTGAACGGTTTCAGAACGCTGCGCGGACTGGGCGTCAGCGGTGAAGCGGAAGGTCATCAACTGCTTCTGGGGAACCAGGCGTTGCTGAACGAACAGCACGTCGCCACGGATGATATGACGGCGGAAATCACCGCGCAGGCCTCGCAAGGCTCGACTCCGGTCCTGCTGGCGATTGACGGTAAAGCGGCGGCGTTACTGGCGGTACGCGATCCATTGCGCAGCGATAGTATTGCCGCGCTTGAACACCTGCACAACGCCGGATACCGTCTGGTAATGCTCACCGGGGATAACCCAACGACGGCTAACGCGATTGCCAAAGAAGCGGGTATTGACGAAGTCATTGCGGGCGTTCTGCCGGATGGCAAAGCCGATGCGATTAAACGTCTGCAAAGCCAGGGTCGTCAGGTTGCGATGGTCGGCGATGGTATCAACGATGCGCCCGCGCTGGCGCAGGCGGACGTCGGTATCGCGATGGGCGGCGGCAGCGATGTGGCGATTGAAACCGCGGCGATTACGCTGATGCGCCATAGTCTGATGGGCGTGGCGGATGCGCTGGCCATTTCGCGCGCAACGTTGCGCAATATGAAGCAAAACCTGCTTGGCGCATTTATCTACAACAGCATTGGTATCCCGGTGGCCGCCGGTATTCTGTGGCCGTTTACCGGTACCTTGTTAAACCCGGTAGTAGCGGGCGCGGCAATGGCGCTGTCTTCCATTACCGTCGTCAGCAATGCCAACCGGCTATTGCGCTTTAAACCGAAAGCGTAAAAACGCTATATCAGGCAGCATCAGCTGCCTGATATATTATTAAGCCATCAGTAATTTACCGTATCAATATATAAAAATTTAACCGCACATCCTGTAGAAAAATAAAAATCAACATTTTATAATGTTTTTTTGAATCATAAGGATGTGTTATTTATGTTTAGAAAAGCAGTTACGCTTCTTTTCCTGCTTTCTCCCGCCGTCAGTTATGCAGGGTTATTTGATTCCACTCCAGAGTTAAAATGTGGCAACGATAATGCAGTCACGGCGGCAAAAGAGTGGATTTATAATGAAGCATTAGGTCGTTTACAGCAAGACTATATTAAAGAGCCCTCCACGCTTTTCTTCGATATCCCCCAGACTCAATACGAGCAGCAACTCCGGGCTATTCCTGTTCAATTCAGTGATGTAATCACGCAGAACCCTCAAGCAGAAAATGCCAACCTACGAACTTGCTCGGCTACCGTCGCCATGGGTATTCCTCAGCCATTATTTAAATTAATGAAAGACTTACCAAATACTCTATTCTATATTTCACAAGGGGATGGACAGGTAATAAACAATACGGTGACCTGGAAACAGGTTAACTACAATATTCAGCTAGCAGACAACAACAAAGATATTGTTGTCACCCCTGTGCAAAAAACCGATAAATTGGCGCGGTCTATTTATGTAATGGCAAGAATGACGGTATCTGGTGATAGCATTATAAAGAAAAAAAATAACTCACTGATTGAAATCGCAGCAAAGAAATTTGAGAGTAGAGATCGCGAGCTTAATCAGGTCTGGAAATCGCTACCCGCCTCTGCCCGAACGGCATTAAAACAAGAGCAGCGAGTCTGGGTGACCAAAAAAGAGCAGCAGTGCGGCAAACTTAGCGATGCAAAATCCGAGGCCATACCCGCTGAAAAGCGCATCAGTATTTATAAATGCCAGCTTGAAATGACCATCGCCAGAACGGCCTATCTCGACGGCAGCGAATAACCCGACCGATCGTTGACGTCCCGTCAGGGCGCATTGCGCCCTTTTCTCCAACGCGCTAGCATGAGCTTTTTCAAAGGGAGCGCGTATGGAGCTATTAAATCAACTTAAACGTTTATGGCGCGCGCTGCGTGGTACCCCAAATAGTTGGCCTGCTATCGATCTCTCCCTGCCCGGCGGTCGTCATCTGCATCTGGTTGGCAGTATCCATATGGGAACGCGCGATATGGCTCCTCTTCCAGCAAAGCTGGTGAAAAAGCTACGTCAGGCCGATGCGCTGGTCGTTGAAGCGGATATTTCCGGTAACGAAACGCCATTCAGCAATCTCCCCAAATGCCCGCCGTTGGTCGAACGTCTCAGCGCCGGGCAGCTAAGCGCACTGGAAAAACGGGTCAGCGAGTTGGGTATGCCGCTGATCCATTTTGATAATCAACCTTTATGGCAGATAGCTATGGTGCTACAGGCCACGCAGGCGCAACGGCTGGGATTGCGCCCGGACTATGGCATTGATTATCAGTTATTACAGGCTGCCCGCGAAATGTCGCTGCCGGTGCAAGAGCTGGAAGGGGCGAAACACCAGCTCGAACTACTATGCGATCTGCCCGATGGCGGGATGGCGCTGCTCGACGACACGCTGACGCACTGGCACACCAACGCACGGCTTTTGCAGGTGATGATCGGCTGGTGGCTTGAACAGCCGCCGACCAGCGTCGGCGCTTCGCTCCCCAGAACGTTTAGCCAACCGCTGTATGATGTACTGATGGTAAAACGCAATGAAGCCTGGCGCGACGCGCTGCTGGCACTGCCGCCGGGACGCTACGTGGTAGCCGTAGGGGCGCTACATCTGTACGGCGAAGGCAACCTACCGCAAATATTGAAATAAAAAAATGGCCAATATCGCTATTGGCCCGTCAAAGAGGAATTTCATCGTTATTATTATCCCGACGCTTTCGCTTCGGATCTTCAGATTGTCGCTCAAAGTTGCCGCAACTGCCAAGACCTAATGCACAAGATTATACTATTTTTTAGTCCGCTTTCGGGCGTATGCTGATGGCAAATCACGTCTGTAGTAAGAAGGAACGTTATGACACCCGCAGTTAAGTTACTCGAAAAAAACAAGATTCCGTTTAACATTCACACCTACGATCACGATCCGAATGAAACTAACTTTGGCGATGAAGTGGTGCGTAAGCTCGGGCTAAACGCCGATCAGGTGTATAAAACGCTTTTGGTTGCCGTGAATGGCGATATGAAGCAACTGGCCGTCGCCGTGACGCCTGTAGCCGGGCAGCTGGATTTGAAAAAAGTCGCCAAAGCTCTGGGCGCGAAAAAGGTCGATATGGCCGACCCGATGGTGGCGCAACGCACCACGGGATATCTGGTCGGCGGGATCAGTCCGCTGGGACAGAAGAAACGGCTGCCCACGCTGATTGACGCGCCTGCCCGCACGTTTGCCACTATTTATGTTTCCGGTGGTAAACGCGGGCTGGATATTGAACTGGCGGCTGACGATTTGGCCGCCATCCTGGGGGCTAAATTCGCTGATATCGCGCGTCGGGATTAAGCCTGCGTAAAATACATTGCCGGATAGCGGCGCAAACGCCTTATCCGGCCTACAGCAGACATAATCCGTAGGCCTTAAGGCTGCGCGCCATCAGGCAGTGATGGCTATCCGTACCGCTACAGCCAGCTCACCTCGCCTTTTGGCGTAAACGCCGCCGCATCCAGCGGTGAATTCTGCTGAATAAACTCTTTCAGCACTTCCGCGTCAATAAACCCGGTATTCACGTATCCCGGTTTGTTATCGATGCGCGGATAACCATCGCCGCCCGTGGCGTTGAAACTCAGCGTCGCCATGCGGTAGGTTTTGGCCGGATCAACAGGCTCGCCTTTGATTTTCAGCTCGGTGAGCTTGCCCTCTTTGGCGACAAAGCTCACATTGGCGAACTGTGGATAGGCGCCGGAGTCCGGTTTCATCTGCGCTACGGCGGTGAGATAATCAACCACCTCTTTGCCGCTCATATCGGCATACACCACAATGTTGCCGAACGGCTGTACCTTGAGCACGCTTTTATAGGTAATATCTCCCGCCTCAATCGAGTCGCGAATACCGCCGCCGCTCATCACGCCAAAATCGGCGCCGGTGCGCGCGATCTGCGCAGCCAGAATCACGCGTCCCATATTGGTCTGGACAAATCTGACCTTACTGCGATCGCCTTCAAGAAGGCCATTCACGCTACCAATTTTCACCTCCAGTTGCGCTTTACCTTTATTCTGGAACGGCGTTAATAACGAGAGCATTTGCGGATTTTCTGCGATTTCCGGCGTGTAAAGTACACGCTCGCTTTTCCCGTTATCCCAGGTCACTTTTTTCTTGAGATTTACCGGAATAAGCTGGTAGTTAACCATTTTCATCTCGCCGTTACGGAATTCGAAATCCGCGCGGCCCACATATTTACCCCACTCATGCGCCTGCACGATCCAGATGCCATTTTGCTTATCCGGCGCGCAGGGCGTTCCCGGTACGTAATTCACCTGTTTTTTATTTTCCGACGCCATGCATACCGGGTCTTGTGAGTGACCGCCCACAATCATCGCCAGCGAACCGGCAGGCAGACTACGCGCCATCTCAACATCGCCCGGCACGTTCGAACCGTGATCGCCGTTGTCATAATGTCCCATATGCGTGGTCGCGATAATCACGTCCGGTTTTTCATTCATATTAAGTTCCTGAATCACCACCTTTGCTTCTTCAGCAGGTTTACGAAACTCAATATCGGTGAAATATTCCGGGTTGCCTATTTTCGCCGTGTCATCGGTGGTTAAGCCGATTACCGCGATTTTTATATCCTGGCGTGTAAAAATAGCCCACGGCTTAAACAGACGCTCGCCGGTACTTTTTTGATAAATATTGGCGGAAAGAAAGGGAAACTTCGCCCACTTTTCCTGCTGGCGCAATACGGTGAGCGGATTATCAAATTCATGATTACCGACGGCCATAGCGTCGTAGCCAATCAGATTCATCCCGCGGAAATCGGGCTCCGCATCCTGGAGATCGGATTCCGGCACTCCGGTATTAATGTCGCCGCCGGATAACAACAGGACGCTTCCCCCCACTTGCGCCACCTCTTTACGGATACTGTCCACCAGCGTTTTTTGCGCCGCCAGACCATATTCGCCATATTCGCTGCGCCAGAAGTGACCGTGGTGATCGTTGGTATGCAGGATAGTAATTTTATAGGTTTTATCTTTTTCGTAAGCCTGTGCAGGCTGAGTCGTCAGCGCGAACGCCGCCAGTAACGCCAGCGCCACACCCCGTTTCAAAAATTTCATCTTTCTCTCCCTGACTCAATATCAACCGCAGAAATTACCTTTCCTTGCAATAATAGACAAATATGTTTTCAGAATTGAGACTTCCTTCAAACACATTTCACAGGTATGTTAGGCAAGTAATAATTACACATCCTACTATCTCCAACATTGCATAAATTTTAAGTGACTTTCTATGGCCATGAGTGAACCAACCCAGCCGTTAGCCGGCGCGCCCGCAGCGGCCGCTAAAGCACGTACTTCGTTTGGTATTTTGGGCGCGATCAGTCTTTCCCATCTGCTGAACGATATGATCCAGTCGCTAATCTTAGCCATTTATCCCCTGTTGCAGGCGGAGTTCTCGCTGACCTTCGTCCAGATAGGTTTGATCACCCTGACGTTCCAGCTCGCCTCATCGCTGCTGCAACCGGTCGTCGGCTACTGGACGGATAAGTATCCCATGCCGTGGTCGCTGCCTGTCGGCATGTGTTTTACCCTGAGCGGGCTGGTACTGCTGGCAATGGCGGGAAGTTTTGGCGGCGTATTGCTCGCTGCGGCGCTGGTGGGTACCGGCTCGTCCGTTTTTCACCCGGAATCATCCCGCGTGGCGCGCATGGCCTCCGGCGGACGTCATGGTCTGGCGCAGTCTATCTTCCAGGTCGGCGGTAACTTCGGCAGTTCGTTGGGTCCGCTGCTGGCCGCCGTGATTATCGCGCCCTATGGCAAAGGGAATGTCGCCTGGTTTGTGCTGGCCGCGCTGCTGGCGATCGTGGTGCTGGCGCAGATCAGCCGCTGGTATGCAGCCCAGCACCGGATAGCGAAAGGCAAGCCAAAAGCGATAATCGCTAACCCGCTGCCGCGCAATAAAGTCGTGCTGGCGGTCAGCGTATTATTGCTACTCATTTTCTCGAAATATTTCTATATGGCGAGCATCAGTAGCTATTACACCTTTTATCTGATGCAAAAATTCGGATTATCAATACAAAACGCGCAGCTCCATCTGTTTGCCTTCCTGTTTGCGGTGGCTGCCGGGACGGTTATCGGCGGGCCGGTGGGCGACAAAATCGGCAGGAAATATGTGATTTGGGGCTCTATTCTCGGCGTCGCGCCGTTTACCCTTGTTTTACCCTACGCCACGCTGTACTGGACGGGGATTTTAACGGTGATTATCGGCTTTATTCTCGCGTCGGCGTTTTCCGCCATTCTGGTGTATGCCCAGGAGCTGCTGCCAGGACGCATCGGTATGGTTTCCGGCCTGTTTTTCGGGTTTGCATTCGGGATGGGAGGCCTGGGCGCAGCGGTGCTGGGGCTGATTGCCGACCATACCAGTATCTATTTAGTTTATAAAATATGTGCTTTCCTGCCGCTTCTGGGGATACTGACCATATTCTTACCTGATAATCGACATAAAGCGTGATTTTATGGCGGTTAAAGGTACGCTTTAACCGCCTGTACATCCCGATGCCATCATGCTTTGTCCATCCCATACTTATCACTTTTACGTTCCGTGCTCTTTTTACCTTCAGATCGTATCTTTTTATAAAACACAACCATTTTTTATAAACATCCTGATTGAAATTGTCATAAACTATTACCCGGAGTTTTGGAGTCCAGCAACCAAAGGAGACGGAATGCATCACGCTACCCCGCTTATCACCACCATTGTCGGCGGCCTTGTGCTCGCTTTTATTCTCGGCATGATTGCCAACAAATTGCGTATTTCTCCACTGGTGGGATATCTGTTAGCGGGCGTTCTGGCGGGACCTTTTACCCCGGGTTTTGTTGCGGATACCAAACTGGCGCCGGAGCTGGCGGAGCTCGGCGTGATTCTATTGATGTTCGGCGTCGGGCTGCATTTTTCGCTGAAGGATTTGATGGCGGTAAAGTCTATCGCCATTCCCGGCGCTGTCGCTCAGATAGCGGTGGCGACGCTGCTGGGTATGGCGCTTTCCGCCGTGCTGGGATGGTCATTAATGACCGGCATCGTTTTTGGGCTCTGTCTGTCTACCGCCAGTACCGTCGTCCTGCTGCGCGCGCTTGAGGAGCGACAACTCCTTGATAGTCAGCGCGGGCAAATCGCCATCGGCTGGCTGATTGTCGAAGATCTGGTGATGGTGCTGACGCTGGTCTTGCTGCCCGCCGTTGCCGGCATGGTGGAAAAAGGCGATGTCGGCATAGCCTCGCTGGCAGTCGATATGGGGATAACCATTGGTAAAGTGGTGGCGTTTATCGCCATCATGATGCTGGTCGGACGCCGCCTGGTGCCGTGGATTATGGCCCGCAGCGCCGCCACCGGCTCGCGCGAATTATTTACCCTTTCCGTACTGGCGCTGGCGTTAGGCATTGCGTTTGGCGCGGTAGAACTGTTTGACGTCTCTTTTGCGCTGGGCGCGTTCTTCGCTGGAATGGTGCTTAATGAGTCGGAACTGAGTCACCGGGCGGCGCACGATACGTTGCCGCTGCGCGACGCCTTTGCCGTCCTGTTTTTTGTTTCCGTCGGCATGTTGTTCGATCCGTTAGTCTTGATTCAACAGCCGCTGGCGGTGCTGGCGACGCTTGCCATTATCGTCTTTGGCAAATCGATCGCTGCGTTTTTCCTGGTGCGTATGTTCGGCCACTCGCCGCGAACCGCGCTGACCATTGCCGCCAGCCTGGCGCAAATCGGCGAGTTCGCCTTTATTCTCGCCGGACTCGGCATGGCGCTCAACCTGCTGCCGCAAGCGGGACAGAACCTGGTGCTGGCAGGTGCTATTTTGTCGATTATGCTTAATCCCGTACTGTTTACCCTGCTGGAGAAGTATCTGGCGAAAACCGAAACGCTGGAAGAGCAAACGCTGGAAGAGGCTATCGAAGAAGAGAAGCAAATTCCTGTGGATATCTGTAATCATGCCCTGCTGGTGGGTTTTGGCCGCGTAGGCAGTCTGCTGGGAGAAAAATTACTGGCGGCGGGGATTCCGCTGGTGGTTATCGAAACGTCCCGTACCCGCGTGGATGAACTGCGCGAACGCGGGATTCGCGCCGTACTGGGCAACGCCGCTAACGAAGAAATCATGAATCTGGCGCATCTGGACTGCGCCCGCTGGCTGTTATTGACCATCCCCAACGGTTACGAAGCCGGTGAGATTGTCGCCTCAGCGCGGGAAAAAAGTCCTGATATCGAGATAATCGCCCGCGCGCACTATGATGATGAAGTGAAATATATTACCGAGCGGGGAGCCAATCAGGTAGTGATGGGCGAGCGAGAAATTGCCCGGGCGATGCTGGAACTGCTTGAAACGCCGCCCGCGGGTGAAGTCGTCGCCAGTTAAGGGTTTGCCGGACGGCCCGATGCGCGCAGCGCCATCGGGCAAGCCAGATTAGCGATCCCAGTACGACTCTTCCAGGCTGTCCTCACGTTCCGGCAGCCCGCGTGTCAGACGCGGAGAATGCTGGTTCAGTACCTGATAACTGACACGGTTAGCATATTTACACACCTGCGCCAGCGACGAATAGGTCAGCCAGGTAAATTTGTGCTTACTGGAGTTCGGTACGTTGCTACGATGGTAACTGTTCGCCGTAATATCGTGCAGCAGCGCCGCCAGCGCGCCATCGCCCGCGCCGTTGGTGTTCATGATTTTTTCCGGCCCGCCCATATACGGCGCAATATGCGAATAAACGCGCAGCGGATTAATACAATCTTTATGGCGCATTGCCCGGCTAAATTCATACTGGTTAAATTCAGCAATAGCTCCCGGTAGCAGCGGATGCTGGGTTTTACGTTTTGCTTCCTCTTCGGTGAAGCCCGCCATATATAACCCTATCGGCCCGGCGGTGCATAACACCAGGTCGACCCAGTCCAGCGCCTTATCCGCCGCCAGCAGCGGGTCGTTTTCGCCGGTCAGCGCTTCCGCTTCTTCTTCATTCATTGCCAGAATCGAGACATTCTCTTTGAGAAACGCCTGCCACCACTGCGGATTATCGGCGATCACAAATTTGGTGCCCAGCGTCATGACAACCGGCACGTTATGCTTTTTCGCGTATTCGATCGCTTTCATCGTCGCGTCAGGCATCGGTTCGCCAGGCTTACAGCGCACCAGATATGAGGTCAACACCAGCGCGGAAGCGCCAGCGATCACCGCTTCCGGAATACTTTCCGCCCGTAACTGATTCATATGGCCGGGGCTGATAGCGAAGGTACGCTCGCCGGATTCGCCAATCAGCGTGAAACAGCGGCCAATCGGGCCATCTACCGCTTGCAGATAATTCAGGTCGGTACGGCTGGAAGTATTACACAGGTAGCGATAAGCGTAGCTGCCAATCTCAATGTTGCTGCACATCACGCCCAGTAACACCGAACGGTCATCCGCCAGTACCGAGTAATTATGCATCGTATTGCCTATAGTGCCGCCAGCAAACTGATGGGTGATCAAATTTTCCCGCGTCAGTTCCTGATACAGCTTCTCCGCCACCTCGTCTTCTATCACCAGAGAATGCCCGGCGCTTAATCCATAGCGTGTAATAAAATCGTCATCCACTTTCGCCTCAATATCCACCAACGTCTGGTCGATACCGACGACCCAGGAGGCGTTGGTTTCCTGTTCTGGCTGAATTTGTTGCAACAACGGGTCACGCGCATTGACGGGAAAATAGTGTTTGGATTTACGTTTACCGGGAAATTTCATGATTGTGCTTACGGATGAATAACGGAGCGCTGCATGGTAGCACATTCCCCCTGCTGCGCGCGACGGACGATGGCGTTTCAATATCGGACGACGAGATCGCAGTTTCTCCAGCCGCGTTTTTTACAATGGTTCACTTTCACAAGGAGCGTTTTATGAAGCCGGAAAATAAAATTCCCGTACTCACCCGACTGTCTGACGAAATGACAGCCGTCGTAAACTTCCAGCAACCAGGCCTTCCCCCCTGGCCTGCCGATGGCGATATTGAGACCCAGCGTCAGTATTATCTTCTTGAGCGCCGTTTCTGGAATGCCGACGCGCCGTCCATGACCACCAGCACCTGCGTCGTCCCTACGCCTTATGGCGATGTAACAACCCGGCTCTACTCGCCGCAGCCGACCAGCCAGGCCACCTTATACTATCTGCACGGCGGCGGATTTATCCTCGGTAACCTGGATACGCATGACCGGATAATGCGTCTGCTGGCGCGTTATACCGGCTGCACCGTGATCGGTATTGATTATTCGCTGTCGCCGCAAGCGCGTTATCCACAGGCCATTGAAGAAACCGTCGCGGTATGCAGCTACTTCTCTCAACATGCCGATGAATACTCGCTCAACGTGGAGAAAATCGGTTTCGCCGGAGATTCCACAGGCGCCATGCTGGCGCTTGCCAGCGCGCTCTGGCTACGTGATAAGCACATTCGCTGCGGTAACGTTATCGCGATTCTGTTGTGGTATGGGCTGTATGGGTTGCAGGATTCGGTAAGCCGCCGTCTGTTCGGCGGCGCGTGGGACGGCCTGACGCGTGAAGATCTGGACATGTACGAAAAGGCCTATCTGCGTAACGAAGACGATCGGGAATCGCCCTGGTATTGTCTGTTTAATAACGATCTCACGCGCGATGTGCCGCCCTGCTTTATTGCCAGCGCGGAGTTTGATCCGCTCATTGATGACAGCCGCTTGCTGCACCAGACATTACAGGCGCACCAGCAGCCCTGCGAATACAAAATGTATCCCGGCACGCTGCACGCCTTTCTGCACTATTCGCGAATGATGACAATCGCCGACGATGCCTTGCAGGACGGCGCACGCTTCTTTATGGCGAGGATGAAGACGCCGCGTTAACGGTACGGCGCCGTGAGTTTCAGCATCATATCAATATGTTCCGGCGTCGCGTTCAGCGCCGGAATGTACGCATATTTTTTACCGCCCGCTTCAAGGAAAATCTCGCGGTTCTGTTCCGCTATCTCTTCCAGCGTCTCCAGACAATCCGCGGCAAATCCCGGACACATAACCTGAATATGGCCAGTCCCCTTTTCACCCAACATTTTTAGCGTTTCATCGGTGTACGGCGTCAGCCACGGTTCACGGCCAAAGCGCGACTGGAACGTCATCATTACCTTTTCCGGCGGCAGCCCCAATGCGGAAACCAGTTCGCGCGTGGTATCGCGGCAGCGCTGCGGGTAGTCATCGCCTTCATCCGCATAACGTTGTGGAATGCCGTGATAGGAGAGCAGAAGCACATCGGGCTCGCCGTGCCTGGCGAACGACTCACGCGCGCTTTTCGCCAGCGCATCGATATAAGCGCCGTCATCCGCGTAATCGCGAATAAATGAGATACCGGGAATACGACGTTTACGCGCCAGTATCCGCCCCAGTTCATCCCAGACTGCGCCCACCGTTGAGCAAGAGTATTGCGGGTACAACGGCAGCACGACGATATGGTCGACGTCGCTTGCTAACAGTTCATCGACAGCGCTTTCCAGCGAGGGCGAGCCGTAGCTCATCCCCAGCGCGACGGGCGTGTCTGGCAACCGCGCGGCCAGCGCCTGTTGCTGTTCGCGGCTATATACCATGAGCGGCGAACCGCCATCCATCCAGATAGATTGATAGAGTTTCGCGACGCGCGGCGAACGCAGCGGTAAAATAACGCCACGCAGCAGCGGCCACCACAGCAGACGAGGAGTATCCACCACGCGTCTGTCGCTTAAAAATTGTTTCAGGTAGCGCTTTACCGCTTCGGGAGTTGGGGCATCTGGCGTGCCAAGGTTAGCCAGCAGGATACCGGTTTTCGTCTGACGCATTGCCGCCTCTTATCTATTCAAATTGTTGATAATTGTAGCGGAAAAGCGATAAAGAAGAACTAATTGCTGCGAGAGGTAAGACGAGAATTTGCCGAATGGCGCTAACGATACCAGCAGGCCGGATAAGGCGTTCAGGCCGCCATCCGGCACCGATTGCCTGATGGCGCTACGCTTATCAGGCTTGCGGGATAATGGCAGGCCTGATAAGCGGTTCACTACGCGAAAAAATTAACCGAGGATTTTTTCCAGCGCTGCGCGCACGTCGGCAACGGCCTGCGTACCGTCAACTTTAGCGTATTTGGTGTTGCCCGCTTCCGCTTCTTTCTGGTAGTAGCCAATCAGCGGCGCGGTCATCTGATGATATTCCACCAGACGTTTGCGAACGGTCTCTTCCTGATCGTCTTTACGGGTGGTCAGATCTTCACCGGTGACGTCATCTTTGCCTTCTACTTTCGGCGGATTAAACTTAACGTGGTAAACGCGGCCAGAGGCGGCGTGCACGCGACGACCCACAATACGGTCAACGATCAGTTCGTCCGGTACGTCGAATTCCAGCACGTAATCCACCACAATACCCGCTTCTTTCATCGCGTCAGCCTGCGGGATCGTGCGCGGGAAACCGTCCAGCAGAAAACCGTTACGGCAGTCTTCCTGGGCGATACGCTCTTTAACCAGCGCAATCACCAGTTCATCGGTCACCAGTTTACCGGCGTCCATGATATCTTTCGCCTGTTTGCCCAACTCGGAGCCTGATTTCACTGCGGCGCGCAGCATATCGCCAGTGGAGATTTGCGGAATACCATATTTCTCCATGATGAACTGAGCCTGAGTTCCTTTACCCGCGCCCGGAGCGCCAAGCAGAATAATACGCATTACGAAAATCCCCTCAAAGGTTGTCGATATTTTTTAAAAAGCGCTAAACGATACCACCATCACGCATTTCGCTCAAGGAAGCCGCCTGATGCTGAAACGGTTAACGAAGAGAAATCCAGAAAAGAGAAGGTATTATAAAAAATGCCGGATGGCGCTGGCGCTTATCCGGCCTACAAACAGTACTCGCCCGTAGGCCGGATAAGATGCTTCGCGTCGCCATCCGGCAGTCACAAAACAGTACCCGCCCGTAGGCCGGATAAGATGCTTCGCGTCGCTATCCGGCAGTCACAAAACAGTACCCGTCCGTAGGCCGGATAAGATGCTTCGCGTCGCTATCCGGCAATCAGATGAGCGTTATCAGGATACCAGCAACTGGTTCATACGGCGGATAAACTGGTTCGGATCTTCCAGCGTACCGCGTTCAGCGAACAGCGCCTGATCCAGCAGCAGCTCGACCCACTCTTTAAACTGCGCTTCATCCTCGGTATCGGCAGTGCGTTTGACCAGCACATGATCCGGGTTGAGCTCAAAGATATATTTCACTTCCGGCACGGACTGACCGGCCGCGGCGAACAGTTTCGCCATCTGGGTGCTCATTTCATCCGCATCGGTGGTGACAATCGCCGGCGTGTCGGTTAAACGATGCGTCAGACGCACCTCTTTCACGCGATCGCCCAGCAGGGTTTTGACACGCTCCACGAACGGCTCAAGCGCCTTTTCCGCTTCTTTCGTATTTTCGTCGACTTCATCCGCCAGTTTTTCGATGGACTCATCGGCTTTAGCGACCGACTGGAATGCTTTACCGTCAAACTCGGTCAGGTAGTTCATCATCCACTCGTCGATGCGATCGGAGAGCAGCAGCACTTCGATGCCTTTCTTACGCAGCAGTTCCAGGTGCGGGCTGTTTTTCGCCGCCGCATAGCTGTCTGCGGTGATGTAGTAGATTTTTTCCTGCCCTTCTTTCATCCGGGAGACGTAATCTTCCAGCGACACGGTCTGGGCGGAAGAGTCGGTATGGGTGGAGGCAAAGCGCAACAGTTTAGCGATAGCTTCCTGGTTGGCGTGATCTTCCGCCGGGCCTTCTTTCAGCACCAGACCGAACTGTTTCCAGAAGGTTTGGTATTTTTCCGCGTCGTCTTTCGCCAGTTTTTCCAACATTTGCAGAACGCGTTTGGTCAGAGCGCTACGCAGATTACGCGTTACCGTGCTGTCCTGCAGGATTTCACGGGAGACGTTCAACGGCAGGTCATTAGAATCAATCAGGCCGCGCACGAAACGCAGATAGTTCGGCATGAACTGCTCGGCATCGTCCATAATGAACACGCGCTGTACGTACAGCTTCAGACCATGTTTGTGATCGCGGTTCCACAGATCCCACGGCGCCTGCGACGGGATATACAGCAGGCTGGTGTACTCCTGCTTACCTTCCACGCGGTTGTGGCTCCAGGTCAGCGGATCGGTGAAATCATGCGCGATGTGCTTGTAAAACTCGTTGTACTCGTCGTCTTTAATTTCCGACTTGTTACGGGTCCACAACGCCTGGGCCTTGTTGATTTTCTCCCAGGAAATCACGGTTTCGCCGTCTTTTTCTTCCCGTTTTTCAATCTCTACCGGCAATGCGATGTGATCGGAATATTTGCTGATAATCGAGCGTACGCGCCAGTCATCAAGGAATTCATCTTCGCCTTCACGCAGGTGTAAGGTGATTTCCGTACCACGGTCATTTTTGGTGATATCGGCAACGGTGTATTCGCCTTCACCTGCCGATTCCCAGAACACGCCATTTTCCGGCTTGTCGCCTGCCGCACGGGTACGTACGGTCACTTTATCGGCCACAATAAACGCGGAGTAGAAGCCTACGCCAAACTGACCAATGAGCTGGCTATCTTTCGCCTGATCGGACCCCATTGATTCGAGGAAAGATTTGGTGCCGGACTTGGCAATGGTGCCTAAGTGGTCAATCACCTCATCACGATTCATCCCCACGCCGTTATCGGCAATGGTCAACGTACGCTTATCTTTATCGAAAGAGACGCGCACACGCAGCTCGCCATCTCCTTCATACAGATCCGGGTTTGACAGAGCGCGGAAACGCAGCTTGTCCGCCGCATCTGAGGCGTTAGAGATGAGTTCACGCAGGAAGATTTCTTTATTGGAATAAAGAGAATGGATCATCAGGTGCAGAAGCTGTTTAACTTCTGACTGAAAACCACGCGTTTCTTGTCCTTTCATGTGGATAGACCTCAACAATGCCATTTTTAATGGTAAAAATACGTTGAGGGTGAGATGGGGACAAGCGGGTGTGATTTCAAGCGGAGGCCGCGAATGCCGCCTCCGTTTGTTCAGAAAATAATCTTATGGCGTCCCGCCAGCGAGTGGGACAGCGTCGTACCGTCGACCATCTCCAGTTCGCCGCCAACCGGCACGCCGTGGGCGATACGACTGGCTTCGACGCCGGCCTCCGCGCACAGCTCGGCAATATAGTTCGCGGTAGCCTCCCCTTCAACCGTCGGGTTGGTCGCGAGGATCAGCTCGCTGATTTTTTCTGACGCCAGCCGCTGTTCCAGACGATCGAGACCGATATCATCCGGCCCGATGCCGTCCAGCGGCGACAGGTGGCCCATCAGCACGAAATACCGCCCGGAAAATTGCCCGGTCTGCTCAATGGCGTAGATATCCGCAGGACTCTCCACCACGCAAATCTGGCCGTTTTCCTGACGCCGCGGGTTCGAGCAGATATTACAGACATCCTGCTCGGTAAAGGTGCGGCAGTCGGCGCAGTGGCCGATTTCCGACATCGCCCGGGTCAGCGCCTGCGCCAGGCGCATTCCGCCGCTGCGATCGCGCTGCAACAGGGTAAACGCCATCCGCTGCGCCGACTTAGGGCCGACGCCCGGAAGGCAGCGCAACGCTTCCATAAGCTGAGTTAACAGCGGACTGGTTTGCATCAGAATGGCATCTTAAAGCCTGGCGGCAGTTGCATACCGGAAGAGACGGAGGCCATCTTCTCTTTTTGCGTCTCTTCAATGCGGCGCGCCGCATCGTTAAAGGCCGCAGCGACCAGATCTTCCAGCATCTCTTTGTCATCTTCCAGCAGGCTTGGGTCAATTTCCACGCGGCGGCAGTTATGCGCGCCGTTGATGGTAACCTTCACCAGACCCGCGCCGGATTCGCCGGTCACTTCCAGCTGCGCAATCTCTTCCTGCATTTTCTGCATTTTTTCCTGCATCTGCTGGGCCTGCTTCATCAGATTGCCCAGACCGCCTTTTCCAAACATAAGCTCTCTCTCTTGATGGTTCACAATCGCAAGCCGGGCTTACGATCAAATGGGGCGGATACTCTCTTCATCCAGCTCGGCGTCGAAGAATCGACGCAGCGTCTGAATGTTATTATCCGCAATAATTGACTCACGCGCTTGCGCGAGTTTCTCTTCATAAATGGCCTGACGCCATTCCAGCGGCGTACGCACCGCGGGATTATCATCTTCAACGATGGTCAGTTCAACCGTCGTTCCCGTCAGATCGCTGAGCGCTTGCGCCAGCTTTTGCTGCGCGCCGCTGGAATTGAGGTGCCGCTGCGTCGAGCGCAGATGCAGACAAACCGCGTTGCCGTTCTGCTCCTTCCAGGCATTAAGCGCCACCTGCTCCACCAGCTTAGGCAAAGAAAGCTGGCTTACCTGCGCCGCCCACGGATCGCGCTCAATCGCTTCCGCCGCCAGTTTAGCCGCCAGCTCCGGCGTTTTTTCATGCTCCAGAGCTTTCTTAAGCGCTTTTGGCGTAGCCACCACTTCTTTGGTTTGCACTACCGGCGTGGTGGCCTTCCAGCGATAAGCCTCTTTCTTTACTGGCGCCGTTTCCAGCGCAGACGGCGCCGGGCGCGCCTGTACGCGCTCCGAAACCGAGGCCAGCCGCTCCAGCGCAGAGTTATTCACCGGCCGCGCGCGGGATGCGGCTGCCGGTTCACTCTTTTTTGTTTTGGTTACTCCCTGCGAGCGCTGTAGCTGATTGCGCGCCGCCAGCACCTGACTGGTAGATGCCGGCAGCGGCGCTGGCGATGTCTGCGGCGCGGGCGCCGACTGCTGCTGCACCTGCGGCGGCGTCATTACCGCCGTTGGGGCCACGGGCGCAAAAGACTGCCGCGGCGTTTCAGGCTCCGGCAAGGGCATACGCGGGTGAAACGCCAGCGCACGCAGTAACGTCATTTCAACGCCCATCCGCCGGTCCGGCGCCCAGGGCAATTCTTTGCGGCCAATCAACAACGTCTGATAATAGAGCTGAAGATCGCCGGGAGGCACCGTCCGGGCAAGTTCGCGCATCCGTTGCTCGATAGCCGCCATATCGCTGCCTAACGCGGCAGGCGAAAGTTGCACCATCGCAATACGGTGCAGCAGGCTAAGCATTTCGACCAGCAGCGCTTCCCATTCAATACCGCGCGCCGCCGCCTCGTTGATAAGCGACATGACGCGTTCGCCGTTAGCGTCAACCACCGCCTCGACTAATGACAAAGCCTGGTCGTCGTCCAGCGTACCGAGCATGGCGCTTACCGCCTGCGTCGAAACCTGCCCGTCGCCGCTGGCGATCGCCTGGTCAGTCAGACTTAATGCATCGCGCAGGCTGCCGTCAGCCGCACGCGATAACAACTGCAACGCGCGGGGTTCGTGAGCGATATGTTCCTCATTGAGAATATGCTCAAGCTGATGGCGAATCTGTTCAACATCCAGCGCTTTGAGATGAAACTGTAGGCAGCGCGACAAAATGGTCACCGGCAGCTTCTGCGGATCGGTGGTCGCCAGTAAAAATTTCACATGCGCTGGCGGCTCTTCAAGCGTTTTAAGTAGCGCATTAAAGCTGTGGCGCGACAGCATGTGGACTTCATCGATCAGATAGACTTTAAAGCGACCGCGCGCAGGCACGTACTGGACGTTATCCAGCAGGTCGCGGGTGTCTTCGACTTTGGTACGCGATGCGGCGTCAATCTCAATGAGATCGACAAAACGCCCTTGCTCAATTTCCCGACAGTTATCGCAAACGCCGCACGGCGTCGCGGTAATGCCGGTTTCGCAGTTCAGCCCCTTCGCCAGCAGTCGGGCGATAGAGGTTTTACCGACGCCGCGCGTGCCGGAAAAAAGATATGCGTGATGAATGCGCCCTAACGACAAGCCGTTCGCCAGTGCGGTCAGCACATGTTCCTGGCCGACGACGTCAGCAAAGGTTTGTGGGCGCCATTTTCTGGCTAAGACCTGATAACTCATTGGCAGGCTCTGAAACGCTGGAAGGTGGATTCATAGAAGGGTAATGCTAACACAACCTCGCCGATACAGCGAGGTTGTCTCTCTGGCTAAAATAGCAGTGCGAATAGCCTGAATCAATGCCCCGGAAACGGCACCAGGCTATAACAGGTAATCCCCTGCTTTTCCAGACGCTGCTCGCCGCCCAGATCGAACAAATTGATGATGAACGCCGCATCGGTGACTTTCCCGCCCAGACGACGGATCAGCTTCACGGTCGCCTCAATGGTGCCGCCAGTCGCCAGCAGATCGTCCACGACCAGCACGTTGTCGCCAGGTTTAATCGCGTCGACATGAATTTCCAGCTGATCGGTGCCGTACTCTAATTCATAGGTCTCGGCAATAGTTTCACGCGGTAATTTGCGCGGTTTACGTACCGGAACAAAACCAACGCCCAGCCCAAGCGCAACCGGCGCGCCAAACAGGAAGCCACGCGCTTCGGTGCCGACCACTTTGGTGATACCCGCATTTTTATAACGCTCAACTAACAGTTCAATACTGAGCGCGTAGGCTTTCGGGTCTTCCAGTAAGCTGGTGACATCACGGAAAAGAATGCCCGGTTTCGGGTAATCCTGAATGCTTTTGATGCTGTTTTTGAGAAACTCAAGCTGCTGTGCAGTCGCGGTCATGGATATATGCCTGCTAAGTACGGTGTTACTCACGGCGCAATACTTTTCAGTCAGGGGTAACGCTCGGTTACTCTTTGACCGCCTGCGCCTGTGCTCGAAAACGGTCGAATTTACTGGCTGTGAACGACAATTGCAACAGCGATTCGTGTGCTTCAGCGCTTTTGTTGCTTTTCATCAATCACCGGTATCCGCCACATAAAAATCAGCAGGCAGGCCAAAATAACCAACAGCAGCACCCGCACCCACATCATATTCACCAGCCACAGCGAAATACTAAAGGTCAGCAATATCAACGCGATCGCTCGCGGTTTCGCTCCCGGCGGCATGGCCCGATAGCGCTGCCAGTGGCGCAGATAACCGCCAAACCATGAGCGGTATAACAACCAGGCATGGAAACGCGGCGACGAGCGGGCGAAACACCAGGCCGCCAGTAAAATGAACGGCGTAGTCGGCAACAGGGGCAAAACCACGCCCAATGTCCCTAATACTACCGCCAGCCAGCCAATGATGATTAAAATAGTACGTTGCATAATGCGAATCGTTATCAAACAGAAGGCTACTGTAGCACAGCCTGTCTTATTTTCATCGGGGTGTTGAATTGAAAACCGCTATGCTGTTACAGACGCTGGAAGAGAGGCTGGCGACGCTACGCCAACGCTGCGCGCCGCTGGCGCAACATGCGACGTTAAGCGCGCGCTTTGACCGACACCTTTTCCGTACCCGCAGTACTCTGTTGCAGGGATATCTGGAAGAGGCTGACGCCAATCTCGCCGCGTTGCGTCAGGCGGTAAAACATGAGCAACTGCCGCAAGTCGCCTGGCTGGCGGAACATCTGGCTTCGCAACTGGAGGCGATATCGCGTGAAACCGCCGCCTGGTCGCTGCGCCAGTGGGATACCGCCGCACCAGGGCTTGGCCGTTGGCAGCGCAGACGAATACAGCATCAGGAGTTTGAACGTCGACTACTGGCGATGACACAGGAGCGCAAAATTCGTCTGGCGCAGGCGACCGGCCTTGTCGAACAACAAACGCTGCAAAAGGAAGTCGAGATCTATGAAGGACGGCTGGCGCGCTGCCGACATGCGCTGGAGAAAATAGAAAACGTACTGGCGCGTTTAACCCGTTAATCCTGGAGAAAGTATGTCGCTTGAAAATGCCCCTGATGAAGTCAAACTGGCCGTGGATTTAATTGTGCTGCTTGAAGAGAATCGCTTACCGGCACGAACGGTGCTACGCGCGCTGGAAATAGTTATGCGAGATTATGAAAACAAGTTAAAAAGTACGGAAGACGACTCGCAAACAGAGTAATTGCCCTCTGGTTTGTCCTCGTTGTCGCTGACAGAGTGGTCGCTACAGTCAGGCAACAAGGGATGGGTCATGGAACGTCTACCCACCACGCCGCACGATGCGGTATTTCGACAAATGCTGATGCAAAAAGAGGTCGCCCGCGACTTTCTGGCTCTCCACATGCCAGAAGACTTTCTTGCAATCTGCGATCTGGATTCACTGAAGCTGGAGTCGGGGAGTTTTGTTGAAGACAATTTACGCAGCCGCTATTCAGATATTCTCTACTCTCTGCATACCCAACACGGCCCCGGGTATGTTTACGCGCTCATTGAACATCAGAGCAAATCAGACCGGCTGATGGCTTTTCGCCTGATGCGTTACGCCATTGCCGCCATGCAGCGTCATCTGGATGCCGGTCATGATACCTTGCCGCTGGTGGTGCCAATCCTTTTTTATCACGGTCCGGAAAGCCCGTGGCCCTATAGCCTTAACTGGCATAATATGTTTGTGAAACCGGATATGGCGAAGGCCTTATACAGCCGCGAATTTGCGCTGGTCGACCTGACGACAATGCCGGATAATCAGCTTTTGCAGCATCGGCGGATAGCGATGTTAGAGCTCCTGCAAAAACATATTCGTCAACGCGATTTAAGCGAACTGCTCGACCCCCTTATCACGCTTTTAACGCAGGATCATTTGACGGACACGCAGCTCAGTGTGTTGATCAACTATATGTTGAAAGCAGGAAACGCCGCAGAACCCGGGGCGCTAATTCGTCAACTGGCGCAGGGCGCGCCGCAGTATAAGGAACAACTGATGACAATAGCGGAATGGCTGGAAGAAAAAGGCCGAACGGAAGGGTTGCAAAAAGGCCTTGAGCAAGGGTTAGCACAAGGCCGTGAGGCCGAAGCGCGCGCTATTGCCCGCAAAATGCTTGCCAACGGGCTGGAACCTGGGCTCATCGCCAGCGTCACCGGCATTACGCCGGAAGAGCTTTCTACGCTTTCGCATTAGCGGCGCCGCGCGCACTCATAAAGCGCGCAGCCCACCGCCTTTTAGCTTGCCGTAGGCGCCAGATCGCCGCCGTTGAGATCGCGCTTCACTTCAGTGACTTCGTCGCCCTTCGCGTTATGCAGATGCACCTCAAGCTGGTTAAAGGCGATATTGATATCATTTTCACGGCACAGTCGATCGATCGCGCGGTTCAGTTCATCCACCGTATGGCTACGATCGCGCAATTCACGCACGTACAGACGCAGTTCATGATCCAGAGTGCTGGCGCCAAAGGTGGTGAAGAATACGGCAGGTTCCGGATCGTGCATCACCTTCGGATGCTCCATCGCCGCCTGTAGCAGGACTCTTTTCACTTTCTCCAGATCCGAGCCATAAGCCACGCCAAGCCGGATCACCAGACGTGTCGTGGTATCGGAGAGGGACCAGTTAATCAGCCGCTCCGTTACGAACGCTTTGTTCGGAATGATCACTTCTTTACGATCAAAATCGGTAATAGTGGTGGCGCGAATACGAATCTTACTGACCGTGCCGGAGTAGGTGCCGATCGTTACCGTATCGCCAATGCGTACCGGACGTTCGAAGAGGATGATTAAACCCGAGACAAAGTTACCGAAGATCTCCTGTAGCCCAAAACCGAGACCTACCGACAACGCCGCCGCCAGCCACTGGAGTTTATCCCACGAGACGCCGAGCGATCCGAATACTGTCATCGCGCCAACAGCGATAATGACGTAGTTAAGGATCGTGGTGATCGCATACGAAGCCCCCTGGCGCATATTCAGACGTGAAAGCACCAGCACTTCCAACAGGCCGGGTAAGTTGCGGATGAGTGCCCAGGCCACCATCGCGGCAATAATGGCGAATAGCAAGCTGCCCATCGTCACGCTTTTCACCACCGCAGCGCCAGCTTCGGAGCCGTTGTAGTGCCACAGCGTGATGCTATCAAGATAGCTGAATACGGTGATCAAATCGGACCAAATCGCCCAGAACATAACGCCAAACAGGGCAAGCATTAGCAGCATCGTGATACGTAATGTTTGCTGGTTAATTTGCTCCAACGCGATGGTGGGTTCTTCCTGTGGCTCCGCGCCTTCCGCTCCCTCTTTTACCAGGTTCTGACGACGAGCCAGCGCGCGTCGCCAGGCAATCCGGCGCGCCGCTACACTTAACCCGCGCAGCACCGTTTGATAAAGCAGGTTCCAGATAATGACCAGATAGACGGTTTCAATCCAGCGCCCCGCCAGGCGCAGGGTGGTATAGAAATAGCCGGTCGCCGTTAATACCATTAACGCCACCGGAATAATGGAAAGAATCGTCACGGTCACCAGTCGAATGCCGTGAGATTCTTTATCGCGCCAGCTTTCCCGGCACAGTGGCCACACCAGCAATGTTATGACCAGCAGATTGAGGAAAATAACCGCCTGCCCCAGCACGTCATCCATCAGATTCAGCGGCGACAACTCCGCCACCACAGACCAAAAGTGCAGCGGCAGCAATGCGAGGCTAATGCGTACAATCTGGCGACGCCAGTGGCTGGTCAACTGCGCCGGCATACCAAAATGGCGTATCGCCACGCCCTCTTTTTCCAGCACCTTCCAGCACAGCCCAAAGACCAGCCAGAACATCGCGAGCTTTTTACTAAAGGCCCAGAGCAGATCGCTGATATTTAGCTGCATGGTCAGCAAGATCAATCCAATCGCGAGGATAATCAGGCACACCGGCAGCGCGCGGATAAGATCGATCAGAATAGCTTTTGGCGTATTGAGCTGACTATCGTTACGCAGCGATCCCACGGCGGCGGCCAGCTTCTGTTGATACGCTTTTAACCATTTCAGACGCCAGCGGATTAAACCGGCGATGAGCAAGAGCGGCAACCCGGCCAAAAAAGCAATAAATACCGCGGGCCAGGCTTTTTGCCAGTTCACCGTGATTTTCATGGCGCTGAATTGCTCTTTTAACGTTTGGGGGAACGCTTTAAGCCAGTCCCAGTCCATAGGGCGGTTACTGTTCACCCAAAAAATCTGCTGCGTCAAAATGGCTTTCAGATTTTTCGAGACGCTCATCAACTGCTGCTGGTTAACTTGCAGGTTAATCGCCATCATCAGCTGGTTACCCAACTGTTTATTTAGCTGATCCAATAGCTCACGGCGCATCTCCACCACCTGAAGCAACGCATCATGAACTTCATCATTCACCTCGCTGGTATGCCCCTCCTCCAGCTTGTCGACAAAGGCATCGCTTTGGAATAAGGCATCACGCTGCTGGTTGATTTCAAACTGCTCCAGACGCAAATCCGCAATGCGGTTGGTCATATCTTCGAGTTCGTCGGCGGAGGGCAGGGTTTGCTGCTGTTGATAAAGAATACGCGACAGCAACAGGCTGCCTTTTAAGACGGCAATCTGTTCTTTGATATTTCTTTCCGACTGCAGCGCGCGATCGAGCCAGTTTTTTACTTTAATGTTTTGCTGCATCAACATATTGCCGTTTTCGGTCGCGACAATCAGACGCTGGCTGAGTTGATGGTTAATATCCAGTTCCTGTTTTACCAGCGGGTTCGCCTGGATACGCACCGTTTCGTCCGGCGAAATAGCCTCCTGGGCCGTTTTTTCCGTTAGCGTAAGTCGTTTACTGTTGACCGCCTCCTGTAAAAGTTGAAGCTGATGTTCAAGACGATTACTGTTGGCCGTCACGTAATCTCGCTGTTTTTGCAGGGTGTCCTGCAAAACGGTATTCCCTTCAAGACTCTTACGTTGCTGGTCGATCTGCGCATTAAGCAGCGCCTGTTGTGCCTGTAATAACACCTGTTGGCTGGGGCGAAGCGCGGCTTCGCCGACGTTATTGCCGTCCAGACGGTTACGGATTTGCTGTATTTGCTGTGAGGCGGTATACATGGCGTTTTGCACGCGCTCAGGCTGGGTCTGTAGTGAAACAAGCTGGCTGTTATAAGCGGCAAGATCGTTTTGCGAATTTTGCAAATCATCCAGTACCTGCGCCACGCGCAGCTCAAGCTGACGTAGCGAAAGCGCACTCAGCGTTTTTCGCATTTCATCATCATTATCGACGTCGCTCAGCGCATTCAACGCAGCCGTCGCCTGACGCATTTTTTCAGGCGCCTGCGCCACCTTCTGCCGTAGCTGTACGGTCTCCTCTTTCACCCGCTCGATTTTATCCAGCGTAGCTAACGTATCAATAAGGTCTTGCTGGACGAGCTTATCCTGGGCGGAGAGATCTTTTTGCTTATTCAGCGTATCCAGCTGGTTTTGCACATCCGCTTTTGACGGCAGGTCGCCATTCGTTTGCCCCCGGGCAAATGCCAGAGACTGACAGGACAGCAGGATAATAAGGACGCTAATTGTAATAAAAACAAAATGCTGTGAACGTTTATAAAGCTGCAACATAGTCATGAGAATGAAGTGTCTGAACCGGCAAGCAGACCGGAAATAATTGAGTCGCAAGAATATCACGCCTGTAACAAACAGAATAGCGACACAGAAAATGTCCAGGAGTTTTCCTGGAATATTATCAGGGGGAGCCGTTGACCGTCGACGCGCGCAGCGTCGGACACAATTGATACATCTCCAGCAGGATCGTGACGTAGGCGCGAGCTTCTTTTTTTAAATCAAACGATTGCGGAGCAAATAACCAGTTTTCCATGAGCCCTGAAATAAAGCTGCGCATCAGTATCGCCGCACGACGGGTCAGCAGATTTTCAGGCAGCATTTTAGCATTAATACAATGTTTTAACGTTTGTTCAATCCGATCGTAACTTTCCAGACAAAGGCTACGTTGCGCCTGTTGAACCACAACCATTTCTCCGACAAACTCACATTTATGGAATATAATCTCCATCAATAAGCGGCGTCGTTCTTCTGTTACAGTAGCTTCAAGAATATGAACTAAAATTTCTCTTAATACAGATAGTGGATCGTCGGGGAATTTTGCCTGATACTCAATCTCAAGCTCACCAATATTGGATTCTGATAGCTCCCAGATCTCACTGAATAAATCCGACTTATTTTTGAAATGCCAATAGATTGCGCCGCGCGTCACGCCAGCAGCGTTCGCAATCTCCGCCAGCGAGGTTGCCGATACGCCTTGCTGCGAGAACAAACGCAGGGCCACATCCAGGATGTGTTGTCGTGTCTCCAGCGCTTGTTGTTTGGTTTTTCGTGCCATATGTCGGTGAATTTACAGGCGTTAGATTTACATACATTTATGGATGTATGTACCATAGCACGACGATAATATAAACGCAGCAATGGGTTTAAGGACCTTTGACCATTGACCAATTTGAAATCGGACACTCGAGGTTTACATATGAACAAAAACAGAGGGTTAACGCCTCTGGCGGTCGTTCTGATGCTCTCAGGCAGCTTAGCGCTAACAGGATGTGACGACAAACAGGACCAGCAAGGCGGCCAGCAGATGCCAGAAGTTGGGGTTGTCACACTAAAAACGGAACCACTGCAAATCACAACTGAACTTCCGGGTCGTACCGTTGCTTACCGTATCGCCGAAGTTCGCCCGCAGGTAAGCGGCATTATCCTGAAGCGTAATTTCGTTGAGGGAAGTGATATCGAAGCGGGAGTCTCTCTCTATCAGATTGATCCTGCGACCTACCAGGCGACTTACGACAGCGCTAAGGGCGATCTGGCAAAAGCGCAGGCCGCCGCGAATATCGCTGAACTGACGGTGAAGCGTTATCAAAAGCTGCTGGGTACGCAGTACATCAGTAAGCAGGAATACGATCAGGCGCTGGCTGACGCACAACAAGCGACTGCCGCTGTTGTCGCAGCAAAAGCCGCCGTTGAAACCGCACGTATCAACCTGGCGTATACCAAAGTCACCTCGCCGATTAGCGGTCGTATTGGTAAGTCATCCGTAACGGAAGGCGCACTGGTACAGAACGGTCAGGCGTCGGCGCTGGCGACAGTGCAGCAGCTGGACCCTATTTATGTCGATGTGACCCAGTCCAGCAATGACTTCCTGCGCCTGAAGCAGGAGCTGGCAAATGGTTCGCTGAAACAGGAAAACGGCAAAGCGAAGGTCGACCTGGTGACCAGCGACGGTATCAAATTCCCGCAGTCCGGTACGCTTGAGTTCTCCGACGTGACCGTTGACCAAAGCACCGGGTCTATTACTTTGCGCGCCATCTTCCCTAACCCGGATCACACCTTATTGCCAGGAATGTTCGTTCGCGCACGTCTGCAGGAAGGGACAAAACCGACGGCATTACTGGTTCCACAACAGGGCGTTACCCGTACTCCACGCGGCGATGCCACGGTGCTGGTGGTTGGCGCTGATAACAAAGTGGAAACCCGCCAAATCGTCGCAAGCCAGGCGATCGGCGATAAGTGGCTGGTGACTGACGGGTTGAAAGCGGGCGACCGCGTAGTCGTCAGCGGGCTGCAAAAAGTACGTCCTGGCGCACAGGTTAAAGTGCAGGAAATTACCGCGGATAACAAACAGCAAGCCGCAAGCGGTGATCAACCTGCTCATCCCAGGTCTTAACTTAAACAGGAGCCGTTAAGACATGCCTAATTTCTTTATCGATCGCCCTATATTTGCGTGGGTGATCGCCATCATCATCATGTTGGCAGGGGGGCTCGCGATCCTCAAATTGCCGGTAGCGCAATATCCGACGATTGCGCCACCAGCAGTGACGATCTCCGCAACCTACCCTGGCGCTGATGCGAAAACGGTACAGGATACCGTCACGCAGGTTATCGAACAGAATATGAACGGTATCGATAACCTGATGTATATGTCCTCCAACAGTGACTCCACGGGGACCGTGCAGATCACGCTGACCTTTGAATCCGGCACCGATGCGGACATCGCGCAGGTTCAGGTTCAGAACAAGTTGCAACTGGCAATGCCGTTACTTCCCCAGGAAGTACAGCAACAGGGCGTGAGCGTTGAGAAGTCCTCAAGTAGCTTCCTGATGGTAGTGGGCGTCATTAACACCGACGGCACCATGACCCAGGAGGATATTTCGGATTACGTTGCCGCCAATATGAAAGATCCGATCAGCCGTACCTCTGGGGTGGGCGACGTCCAGCTGTTTGGTTCGCAGTATGCGATGCGTATCTGGATGAATCCGACAGAGCTGACCAAATACCAACTGACGCCGGTCGACGTGATTAACGCGATCAAAGCGCAGAACGCCCAGGTCGCGGCAGGTCAGCTCGGTGGTACGCCGCCAGTTAAAGGCCAGCAGCTTAACGCATCGATTATTGCCCAAACGCGTCTGACCTCAACGGATGAGTTTGGCAAAATCCTGCTGAAGGTGAATCAGGATGGCTCTCAGGTTCGTCTGCGGGATGTAGCGAAAATTGAGCTTGGCGGCGAAAACTACGACGTCATCGCGAAATTTAACGGTCAGCCAGCGTCAGGTCTTGGCATCAAACTGGCTACCGGCGCCAACGCGCTGGATACCGCTACCGCTATTCGCGCCGAACTGAAAAAAATGGAACCGTTCTTCCCGCCAGGGATGAAAATCGTCTACCCGTATGACACCACGCCGTTCGTGAAGATCTCTATTCATGAAGTGGTAAAAACGCTGGTCGAAGCGATTATCCTCGTGTTCCTGGTGATGTACCTGTTCCTGCAGAACTTCCGCGCGACGTTGATTCCGACTATTGCGGTTCCGGTGGTGTTGTTGGGAACCTTTGCCGTGCTTGCGGCATTCGGTTTCTCGATAAACACGCTGACGATGTTCGGGATGGTGCTCGCCATCGGCTTGCTGGTGGATGACGCCATCGTGGTGGTCGAGAACGTCGAACGTGTTATGACGGAAGAAGGCCTTCCGCCGAAGGAAGCGACGCGCAAATCCATGGGCCAGATTCAGGGCGCATTGGTGGGTATCGCGATGGTACTGTCGGCGGTATTTATTCCGATGGCCTTCTTTGGCGGCTCAACCGGGGCAATTTATCGTCAGTTCTCTATCACCATCGTATCGGCGATGGCGCTGTCGGTGCTGGTCGCGCTGATCCTGACGCCCGCGCTGTGCGCGACGATGCTCAAACCTGTCGCCAAAGGCGATCATGGCGAAGGGAAAAAAGGCTTTTTCGGCTGGTTTAACCGCCTGTTTGATAAGAGCACGCATCACTACACCGATAGCGTAGGGAATATTCTGCGCAGCACCGGGCGTTACCTGCTGCTCTATCTCATTATCGTCGTCGGTATGGCTTATCTGTTCGTTCGTCTGCCAAGCTCTTTCTTGCCGGATGAAGACCAGGGCGTATTCCTGACAATGGTCCAGCTCCCCGCCGGCGCAACGCAAGAGCGCACGCAAAAAGTGCTGGATGAGGTCACGGATTACTATCTGAACAAAGAGAAAGCCAACGTTGAATCGGTATTCGCCGTCAACGGCTTCGGTTTTGCAGGGCGCGGTCAGAATACCGGTATTGCATTCGTGTCGTTGAAAGACTGGGCCGATCGTCCAGGCGAAAAAAACAAGGTTGAAGCGATTACCCAGCGGGCAACCGCAGCGTTTTCACAAATTAAAGATGCGATGGTCTTCGCCTTTAACCTGCCGGCGATTGTTGAACTGGGCACCGCAACCGGGTTTGACTTCGAGTTGATTGACCAGGCGGGACTTGGTCATGAAAAACTCACCCAGGCGCGTAATCAGTTGTTCGGCGAGGTGGCGAAATATCCTGATCTGCTGGTCGGCGTTCGACCTAACGGCCTGGAAGATACGCCGCAGTTTAAAATCGATATCGACCAGGAAAAAGCTCAGGCGCTGGGCGTGTCTATTAGCGACATTAATACCACGCTGGGCGCAGCATGGGGCGGCAGCTATGTAAACGACTTTATCGATCGCGGTCGTGTGAAGAAAGTTTACGTGATGTCCGAAGCGAAATACCGCATGTTGCCGGATGATATTAACGACTGGTACGTTCGTGGTAGCGATGGTCAGATGGTGCCGTTCTCCGCATTCTCCTCTTCCCGCTGGGAATATGGTTCGCCACGTCTGGAACGCTATAACGGTCTGCCTTCGATGGAAATTCTGGGTCAGGCGGCGCCAGGCAAGAGTACTGGTGAAGCGATGGCGATGATGGAAGAACTGGCCAGCAAGCTGCCGTCAGGCATTGGGTATGACTGGACCGGGATGTCCTACCAGGAGCGGTTGTCCGGCAACCAGGCCCCTGCCCTGTATGCTATCTCGCTGATCGTCGTCTTCCTGTGTCTGGCGGCATTGTATGAGAGCTGGTCTATCCCGTTCTCCGTAATGCTGGTTGTTCCGCTTGGGGTTATCGGCGCGCTGCTGGCTGCCACCTTCCGCGGACTGACTAACGACGTTTACTTCCAGGTGGGCCTGCTCACAACCATTGGGTTGTCGGCGAAGAACGCGATACTTATCGTCGAATTCGCCAAAGACTTAATGGATAAAGAAGGGAAAGGTCTGGTAGAAGCGACGCTGGAGGCCGTCCGGATGCGTTTGCGCCCGATTCTGATGACCTCGTTAGCGTTCATGCTGGGGGTTATGCCGCTGGTTATCAGTTCCGGCGCGGGTTCCGGCGCGCAGAATGCGGTAGGTACTGGCGTACTGGGCGGGATGGTAACGGCAACCGTACTGGCTATTTTCTTCGTACCGGTCTTCTTCGTGGTGGTACGCCGCCGCTTTAGCCGTAAAAGCGAAGATATTGAGCATAGTCATTCGACAGAACATCGCTGATTTGCTCACTGTTGATAAGGCCGCGCAAGCGGCCTTTTTTACGCAAAAATCATAAAATACGCTTATTGTTAGATTGATTATTTTTTGCCATATTAATAAAAGGTATAATCCTTACTGCGTTAAAGGCTTTTCTTAGGAAAGTTGGCCATTTCTTAATTCAGCCATTAATTAAGAAATATTAAGAATATTCCTGGCTATTTTCTCCTGTCAGAGTCTATTGTTTTAGCCTGAAAAGCTAAAAAACGTTAACCCAATGATTATACGAGCAATAAAACTGGTTTCTTTTTAGGCGACCGACGTTCACTGTTAAAATTCGAAAAAGTATGGCGACACACGGCTTTCACGCAATTGTAATTTTTAGTAATATGACGATGAAAAGTTTTTTAGAGTAGATTATAGTTAAATCATAAGGTGACGTGGGAAGTACCAGGTTAGTTAGTTGTATCCATCCCGAAGGTGTTCGGTTAGTTTAAGCCACTAAAAAGGGGATGCATTATGGACGAATACTCACCCAAAAGACATGATATAGCACAGCTTAAATTTCTTTGCGAAACCCTGTATCATGACTGTCTTGCAAACCTTGAAGAAAGCAACCATGGCTGGGTTAATGACCCGACCTCAGCAGTCAACCTGCAGCTCAATGAGCTGATAGAGCATATTGCAACTTTCGCGCTTAATTATAAAATTAAGTACAATGAAGACAATAAATTGATTGCGCAGATAGATGAATACCTGGACGACACCTTTATGTTGTTCAGCAGCTATGGTATTAATACGCAGGATTTGCAAAAATGGCGTAAATCGGGCAACCGCCTGTTCCGTTGTTTCGTCAACGCCACCAGGGCCAATCCTGTTAGTTTGTCTTGTTAAAAATTATTACAATCATAGGTAGAATTTATGTCTGATAAACCATTAACTAAAACTGATTATTTGATGCGTTTACGGCGCTGTCAGACAATTGACACTCTGGAGCGCGTCATTGAGAAAAATAAATATGAATTGTCCGACAATGAGCTGGCTGTATTTTACTCAGCTGCGGATCACCGTCTTGCAGAATTGACGATGAACAAACTCTACGACAAGATCCCCTCTTCAGTATGGAAATTCATTCGTTAATCACGCTACATTACTTTTTTAGAGAACACACAGGTGTTATCTGCCTCCTCGTTCAGGCTAATAACACAACGGGCTATTATAGAACAGTGATATAGATCACATACCAATAGCAGGGAACGTTCCCTCTAATACTTTATTATTGCTTCTATTGCGATAATATCCACCAAGGGGAGCGCGCGATGAGTGACGAAAAACAAAAAATGATCGCTGGGGCACTGTATTGCCCGACCGATGAAACTTTATGCCAGGATCGACTGCGGGCGCGTCAACTCATCCATCAATACAATTATACTACGCCTGATGAAATAAATAAGCGTCAGGCGATTTTACGCGACCTGTTGGGTCGATGCGAAGACGCCTATATTGAACCTTCCTTTCGTTGCGACTACGGCTATAATATTTTTCTTGGTCACTCCTTTTACGCTAACTTCGACTGCGTCATGCTTGATGTTTGCCCAATTCATATTGGCGATAATTGTATGCTCGCGCCAGGGGTACATATCTATACCGCCACGCACCCGCTGGACGCCGTCGAACGCAACAGCGGCAAAGAATTAGGTAAACCCGTCACTATCGGAAATAACGTCTGGATAGGCGGACGAGCCGTCGTTAATCCGGGCGTTACCATCGGCGATAACGTCGTCGTCGCTTCAGGCGCTGTGGTGATAAAAAACGTACCGCCAGACGTCGTGGTAGGCGGAAATCCGGCGCGAATCATTAAAAAATTGTAGTCAAAATGATAACTGTTATGCTAATTCGTGGTTAATCTGTTACTTTTTTCACGTTACACCTCCCTTTAAAATGGGCTGTTATTACCCCCTATGTCGCAGAAATCATGAAGGCAAAAGATGACAGAGATACAGCGCCTGCTTAGCGAAACTATTGATGACTTAAACATCCGTGAAAAACGCGATAACAGGCCGCGTTTTAGTATCAGTTTTATCCGCAAGCATCCTGGGTTATTTATCGCGATGTATGCAGCCTGGTTTGCGACGCTGGCGGTCATGCTGCAATCAGAAACGCTGGTGGGGTCAGTGTGGCTGTTAGTGGTGTTATTTATCGTATTTAATGGCTTCTTCTTTTTCGACATCGCCCCGCGTTATCACTATAACGACATCGATGTGCTGGACCTCCGGGTCTGTTACAACGGCGAATGGTACAACACCCGCTTTGTTCCCCCCACGCTCATTGAGACGATTCTTCAGTCTCCACAGGTGGATAATGAACATAAAGTCCAGCTGCAAAAAATGGTTGCCCGTAAGGGCGAACTTTCCTTCTACGATATTTTTACGCTGGCCCGCGCAGAAGCCAGCCGGTAATAAAAAAGTGCGCACCCTCCCTGGTACGCACTGCTTTCCCTGAACTGTTGGTTTTTTAACGTCTTTTTTTACGCCCCTGAACCGCCTTAAAACGCGGATTTGTTTTACAAATCACGTATAAGCGTCCTTTGCGTTTGACTATCTGGCAATCCGGATGCCGTTGTTTTGCATTGCGAAGTGAGTTTAACACCTGCATTTCATTTACCCCCGTTTAGCGCCGATAAAATGACCGAAACGTTTCTGGAAGCGTGCGGCGCTACTTTCGCTATCAAACGTTTTCTGTCTACCGGTATAAAAAGGATGCGATTTTGATGACACATCAATAGTGACATACGGATATGTCACGCCGTCCAGTTCGATTTCACGTTCAGTTTTGATAGTTGATCCCACTTTCACATATTCATTTGCGCTGGTGTCGTGAAATACGACGGTGCGGTATACAGGATGAATATCAGGTTTCATTGCGCTCTCTCAATTATGTTATAACATAACAATAAAATACGCTATCAATGCTCCTTTTTCAACCGGTAAACATTCACGATCTCTTCCTGGCGGCAAAAGCAACGTGGCGTAACGCGTTAGTCTGGCCCCTGTATCTGTAAAATCGATAAAATAGCTTTATCATTCAAGGGCGCGATTTACGATCGGATATACTTTCTCTACGCTGTGTTTATAAGGACATCACTGTGACAACACGACATCTGGTCAGCCTGGTAACGGGAGTGCTTATCCTGTCTGTCCTTTTCCCGATAGGATTGAGCCTGTGGCTGGCGCACCGTCAAGTTGAAAAAAGGTTTAACGAAGAGCTGGATATCTTCTCGTCCCGGGTGGCGCTACGTACAGAAAGGGTCAGTGACCAGGCAAAAGCCGCGTTAACGCATATTGCCTCCTTTAAAGGCGAGCCCTGCAGCAGCGCCCATTTACTCGCCATGCGCCGCGTGTCTTATAGCTTTCGGTATGTCCAGGAAGTTCTGTATCTTAAAAATTCGATTCCCGTTTGCTCCTCACTTGAAAAAGAGAGCCATATTCCCGCTTTCCCTCCGCCCATGAAAATCACTCGCGACGGTTATCGCGCCAGGTTTACGGCGCAAAACGATCTGGGTATAAAACGCTATATGGCGGCACTCGGGAGCGACAGCTATATCGTGATGATCGACCCGGCGTCCTTTATCGATGTGATTCCGTTTGGCGCATGGCCGATTGACGTCGCTATTATTGGCCGGGAACGCAATACTGTGGTTGCCAGCAGCGGTAACCTTGACCCCGCTATTCTTCCGCTCATTCACCATGAGACGCCCCTGCGGCTGGAAAACCGAGGCATTCAGTATGCTATCCACCCCTTTCCGGAAATGGGCATTACTATCGTAAGCTGGGCACCGACCGCTCCGCTGGAAAGGAGCTGGTATCGACAGGCGTTTATCTGGCTACCGGCGGGCATCGTAACGGGTCTGCTGGCCGCGGCCTTTATTCTGCGTATTTTGCGTCGGCTACAGTCGCCCCGCCACCGTCTCCAGGATGCGATAGACAATCGCGAAATTAACGTACACTATCAGCCTATTGTCTCCCTGAGCAGCGGAAAAATTGTCGGTGCCGAAGCCTTAGCTCGCTGGCAACAGGCGGACGGCACCTTCCTTTCGCCGGAAATTTTTATCGCGCTGGCTGAACAAACCGGGCTCACGGAGCCGCTAACCCGGCTAATCATCGAAACCGTTTTTGAAGACATGGGGAGTTGGTTAAAGTCCCATCCCGAACAACATATTTCAATCAATCTTGAGGCATCCGATCTGGCGTCGGAAACGTTGCCGACGCTGTTAAGCACGCTGCTGAACCGTAGCCAAATTTCTCCGTCGCAAATCGCGCTTGAGTTAACGGAGCGCGAGTTCGCCGATCCGAAAACCAGCGCGCCCATTGTCGCCAGATACCGTAACGCGGGTCATTCCATTTATATTGATGACTTTGGCACCGGCTATTCCAGCCTCAGCTACTTACAAAATCTGGATGTGGATGTCCTTAAAATTGATAAATCTTTTGTCGATGCGCTGGAATATAAAAACGTCACGCCGCATATTATTGAAATGGCGAAAACGCTCAAACTTAAGATGGTCGCAGAAGGCATCGAAACGACCAGGCAAGAACAGTGGCTACGCCAGCATGGCGTACATTATGGTCAGGGCTGGTTATACAGTAAACCCCTACCCGCTACGGCATTTATTCTTTGGGCGGAACAGCGGCTATAACGTCGCACAGCAGAAAAGAACAGTGTGGAGAGGCACAAATGGGTGGGGGCCCTGCCAGCTACATCCCAGCACACGCGTCATCTGCCTTGGCTGCTTCCTTCCGGACCTGACCTGGTAAACAGAGTAGCGTTGCGGGAGAACCAACAGAGCCCCCATTGAGAGCGTTGTGAACCAACGCGCAGGCGCATTATCACTGCTATATCGTGCAATTGCAACCCATCAGGCATCGGATGCTGGTTTCTTGCGCATCCGGGCTTTCCTCCCCCCTTATTCCAGATTATCCTGAAGCATTAACGCAGGATTCTATTATGGATATTCAGGACACATTTCCTCAACGCGTCTGGCAAATCGTCGCCTCGATCCCGGAAGGGTTTGTCACGACCTACGGCGATGTCGCCCGGCTTGCCGGTTCGCCTCGGGCGGCGCGTCAGGTCGGCGGAGTTTTAAAACGTCTGCCGGAAGGCAGCACTTTACCATGGCATCGGGTGGTGAACCGCCACGGCGCAATATCACTTACCGGGCCGGATCTACAGCGGCAACGTCAGGCATTACTGGCGGAAGGCGTGGTGGTGTCGGGAAGCGGACAAATCGATTTACAACGCTATCGCTGGGTGTATTAACCCTCTCCGTAACGGAGAGGGTTGGCGCAGGATTAATACTGGGTAGGCGCAGGAACGGCAGAAGACGGATTGACCTGGGTCGGCGAAGTCGATGGAACCGTCGTCGTCGCACCACCGCTGGCCTGCACAGGCACCGCCGTTTGCTGTACCGGTACCAGCGTCAGATCCGCTTTAGTGCCGCCATTATTAATCACCGGTTTCACGCTATCGGTAATAAATACCAGCTTATTATCAACGGTGATGGCCGCGCTCAGGAGAATACGCGCGTTAGGTTGAATATCTGATGGGTTAAACGGCAACACAAAACTGAAAGGCGCCTGTTTACCTTCGGTACGTACCGCTTTTTGCGACAGCACCTTAGACGGCGCATCAGCCAGCGAAGCATCTGAAAGCGTCACGGTCAGCACCGCATCTGGCGGCAGAGCGACCTTCTGGCGGATCCAGACGGTACCGGAAACATTGGGTTGCTGAATAGTAGACTGGTTAGCTGTAATCGACATGTTAGGGTTTGGCGCAGGCGTCTGGATATCAGCGCTTTTATCAGCGCAGGCCGCCAGAGATATCGCAACCGCTAAACCACTTACGATGTGCACGAGTTTCATTCAATTCTCCTTATCATCAATGCACCAGCAGGCCTTTCCCCCCGCCGGAAGAGTGGTTAACAGAAACATAACGTGATTAAGTGTGGCACATGTCACTCATTTTTGCCTGGAATTGGTCTGTTATTCAGACTTTTGTACCCATCGGACCACTTGCAAAATTGCGTTATACTCTGCCCTACCTCGCTTCGGCATCGTTGTCACCTGGAGAGTATGTATGAGTCAGACACTGAATAATTTGCTGACATTATTGAATCTGGAAAAAATTGAAGAAGGACTCTTTCGGGGCCAAAGTGAAGACTTAGGGCTGCGCCAGGTATTTGGCGGTCAGGTGGTGGGCCAGGCACTCTATGCCGCCAAAGAAACGGTGCCGGAAGCACGACTGGTGCATTCATTCCACAGTTATTTTCTGCGGCCGGGCGATAGCCAAAAACCCATTATCTATGACGTAGAAGTGCTGCGCGATGGGAACAGCTTCAGCGCCCGCCGCGTTGCCGCAATTCAGAACGGGAAACCCATCTTTTACATGACCGCCTCATTCCAGGCGCCGGAACCGGGTTTTGAACATCAAAAAACCATGCCGACAGCAGTCGGGCCGGAAGGACTACCGTCAGAAACGGAAATCGCGCAATCGCTGGCGCATTTACTGCCGCCGATTCTGAAAGAAAAGTTTCTCTGCGATCGCCTGCTGGAAATTCGTCCCGTCGAATTTCACAATCCGTTGAAAGGTCACGTCGCCGCGCCTGTGCGTCAGGTATGGATTCGCGCCAACGGCACCGTTCCGGATGACATTCGCGTCCATCAATATTTACTGGGATACGCCTCGGATCTGAATTTCCTTCCCGTCGCGCTTCAGCCTCACGGCATCGGTTTTCTGGAAAAGGGCATTCAGATCGCCACTATCGATCACTCTATGTGGTTCCATCGTCCGTTCAATTTTAATGAATGGCTACTTTATAGCGTGGAGAGCACTTCCGCCTCCAGCGCCCGGGGCTTTGTTCGCGGCGAGTTTTATACTCAGGATGGCGCGCTGGTCGCTTCAACCGTGCAGGAAGGGGTAATGCGTAATCACAATTAAAAAACATGCCGCTATGCGGCGTTAATGGCCTGATGACGCTGCGCTTATCCGGCCTACGGTAAACTGGATAAGCGCAGCGCCATCAGGCATGTTGCGCAATCACGCGTTATACGCATTCTCGCCGTGACTGTTCACATCCAGCCCCTTGCGCTCCTGCTCTTCCGGTACACGCAGTCCAACAAGGATATCCGCCAGTTTGTAACCAACAAACGCGACAACGCCGGACCAGACGACCGTAATAGCAATACTTTCCAGCTGTACCATCACCTGATGTCCCATCGTAACGCCGTCGACAAAGCCAACGCCGCCCAGCGAACTGGCGGCAAAAACGCCGGTCAGGATACAGCCGATTATTCCGCAAACGCCGTGAACGCCAAATACGTCGCACGGATCATCTACCCGTAGCAGACGTTTAAGCATGGTGACTCCCCACAATCCCGCCAGACCCGCAATAACGCCGATAACCAGCGCGCCGCCAACGCCAACATAGCCACAGGCTGGCGTCACGCCGACCAGACCGGCAATCGCGCCGGAACAGGCTCCCAGCAGGGAAGGCTTACCGCGTAGCGTCCACTCGCCGATAATCCACCCCAGAATCGCGGCGGCGGTCGCCACCACGGTGTTCACAAAGGCCAGCGCTGCTATCTCGTTTGCGCTACCAGCAGAACCCGCGTTAAATCCAAACCAGCCGATATACAGAATCGCAGTACCGGTAAAGACCATCGGCAGGTTATGGGGTTTAAATGCTTCTTTCCCAAAGCCGACGCGTTTGCCAATTAAGTAAGCCCCCACCAGCCCGGCGATAGCGGCGTTAATATGCACCACCGTACCACCGGCAAAATCCAGCGCGCCGTGAGCAGCCAGCAGGCCGCCGCCCCACACCATGTGCGCAATCGGAATATAAGAGAGCGTGAACCACACCACGACAAAAATCAGTACCGCCGAAAAACGAATACGCTCCGCCAGCGCGCCGACAATCAGCCCGACGGTAATACAGGCGAAAGATCCCTGAAATGCGACATGAATATACTGATAAATCGTACCCGTTACCGCCGTCAACGCGATATTCTTCAACATCGCCCCATCAGCATTACCGAAGAAATGATTCCCTTCGCCAAAAGCCAGCGAATAGCCGTACACCACCCATAAAATACAGACCAGCGCAAAGGTGACGGTCACTTGCGTTAACATTGACAGCACGTTCTTGGCGCGAATTAATCCGCCGTAAAACAGCGCGATACCCGGTATCGTCATGAACAGCACCAGCGCGGTGCAAATCATCATAAAAGCACTATCCGCTTTATCGGCAACCGCCGGCGCGGCTATCGTTAGCCCAGGCAGCAGCGCCAGTGAAGCCAGTGTGGTTTTTATCATCGCTATCTTCATTTTTTCATTTCCTGTTGCTTTGTGGCGGGTCTTACAGCGCTGCTTCGTCAGCTTCGCCGGTACGAATCCGAATAACGCGCATGAGCTCCGCGACGAAAATTTTGCCGTCGCCAATTTTTCCGGTGTAAGCCGCTTTACTGATGATATCGATCACCTCTTCCAGTTGGTCGTCGGCGATAGCCACATCAATTTTGACCTTCGGCAGGAAATTCACGCTGTACTCCGCGCCGCGATACAGTTCGGCGTGTCCTTTCTGACGGCCAAACCCTTTCACTTCGGTGACGGTCAGTCCCTGAATGCCAATGGAAGAAAGCGCCTCCCGCACGTCCTCCAGCTTGAACGGTTTGATAATCACGGTAACCAGCTTCATAGAACCCTCCAGTCAGAATTAGGTAACGGCTGCCGCCGCGCATGGACTCTTCAGAATGGATATTGCAAAGGATGTGCCAGAAGCTGGCGAGCGAGGAAAAGCGCAGTTAGCGGCGCGTCTTTATATTGACGCGCCCCAAAATCGAAGCAGGGAAAGAAAAACGCACCACGACGGTGCATGATGGGCGAGGCTTTGCCCTGTGGCGCCAAGCCTTACGCCGCAGGGCCGGGTTCTTCGTGTACGCTGGCGGCTAACTCCTCGCCAACTAACTGTAATTGATACATTTGCCAGTAGCGCCCTTGCGCCGCCAGCAATTGTTGATGCGTCCCGCGCTCCACCGCCTGGCCGCGATGGAGAACCAGAATGGTATCCGCCTCCACGATTGTCGATAGCCGATGGGCAATAACCACCAGCGTGGTGCGCTCGCGAATCGCCGCCAGCGCCTGCTGTATCGCCTGCTCAGTGCCGGAATCGATGCTGGCCGTCGCTTCATCAAGAATTAATATTTGCGGGGCGTCAACCAGCACGCGCGCCAGCGCCAATAGCTGTTTTTGCCCGACGGACAGCGTATTTCCCTGCTCGCCGAGATGCGTATGCAGCCCGTCGCTCAGGCCGCGCGCCAGATCTGCCAGTTGTACCGTTTCCAGCGCCTGCCACACCTGCGCCTCGGAGACATCGCGCCCCAGCGTCACATTAGCCAGAAAGGTATCCGCCATCACTACCGGGTCCTGTTGAACCATCGCCACGCCCTGGCGTAAAACGCGATGATTAAGAGAGGCGATTTCTCGCCCATCCAGCCGAATTTCGCCTTGTGTCAGGGGGTAATACCCCATTAATAAGCTGGCGAGCGTGCTCTTCCCGCTGCCGGTGTGCCCCACCAGCGCCACAAAGCTACGGGACGGTACTGATAGCGTAATGTCCTGTAAAACAAGATTATCGTCGCGGTAAGCAAACGACAGATGATCAATATCAATCGCCCCGCTTTGTAACGGCCTGTCGTCGCTGCCATAGCGCTGGCGCGGGCGATCCATCAGTTCAAAAACACGCTCTCCCGCCACAACCGCCTGCTGTAGCATGGATTGCTGGGTGGTCAGTTCAATGAGCGGCTCGTTCAGACGTGACAAATAGCTAATGAACGCATACAGCACCCCGACCTCAATCGTGCCGGCAGACGTAAAGCTGAAAAGCATCAACAAACCGCATAAAATGAGCGCGGAAAAGAGGCTAAGCAGCGGACGCAATAAAAAGCCGTCCAAGCGCAGCGTCTGCATCCGCGCCATGTAGTGCGAGCGGCTGGCCTCGCCCATGCGTTCGCCGAAGCGCGCCTGCTGGCGAAACTGCTGGATTACGCTCATCCCATTGATGATTTCGTTAAAGCCGTCGTTAATATCCGCCAGGTATGCCCGCACGCGGCGTACAATCGGCGTGCTGTAGCGCTGATAAATGATCATCACGGTCAATACCGCCGGAAAAATCAAAATCGCCACCAGCGCCATCCGCCAGTCAAGGCTGAACATAGCGACCAGCATGGCGCCGATCAACGCCGCGCTACGTAATACCGTTGCGACGACCGTGACGTACAGATCGCGGATGACTTCCGTATCGTTGGTCACGCGTGAAATTAATTGTCCGACAGGCTGCGTGTCGAAGGCGCTTAGCGGCTGACGCAAGGCGGCATCCATAACGTCCGTGCGCAAGGACTGAACCACGCCAACGGCCGCCCGGTTAAATAATAAAGACTGGGCGTAATGCAGACCCGCCGCCAGAAACTGTAGCCCCACATAGGCGGCCGCCAGCCCCGCGACCTTGCCCAACGGTAAATGGTGGCGGGCCACCATGTTATCAATGAAATAGCTGATCAGCAGCGGACCGCTAACCTCCGCCGCCGCCGCAATCCACAGCATCATCACCGCGACAGAGAGCGGTTTTCGCCATGGCGAGCCATACGCCAGCAACCGTTTCAGCGTCGGCCATAGCTGTCCAAAACTACGCATTCGCCGCCTCCTCGCCGCGTTCCGGCGCGTCATCCAGCGCGGCCTCCAGTTGCTGATAGCGATACATATCGCGATACCAGCCAATCTGCTGCGCCAGTTGATCGTGATCGCCGCGCTGAACAACATGACCATGTTGCATAACGATAATTTCATTGGCGTCGGTCAGCGCGGATAAACGATGCGCGCTGATGATAACCGTACGCCCTTCGCCCCACTGGCGCAAATTATGCAAAATCTGATGCTCCGTGCGGCCATCTACTGCAGAAAGCGCATCATCGAGAAGCAGAATTTCCGCATTTAACAGTAGCGCTCTGGCAATCGAGATACGCTGTTTTTGCCCTCCCGATAACATGACGCCACGTTCACCTACCTGCGTGTCGTAGCCCTGAGGCAAGCGGAGAATATCCTCATGTACGCTGGCTAAACGCGCCACCTGTTCAATCTCCTCCTGAGTCGCCTCCGGGCGTCCGAGCGCAATATTATTGGCAATAGAGTCCGAGAACAAAAACGGCGTCTGGCTGACAACCGCCAGTCGGCTACGCCAGCTATCCAGTTGCAGATGCGTCAACGGCATGTCATGGAATCGGATCTCTCCCTGCGTCACATCAAAATGGCGCTGGATAAGCGACAATATTGTGCTTTTCCCCGCGCCGGTCGGACCGCATATCCCCAGCATCTGACCCGGTTTAAGACGAAAGTTCACATTCTCCAGCGCCGGATGCGTCGTTTGCGGATAGCAAAACTCACGAATGGCCGCCGTCAGTTCGCCACGCCCCGCCGGGACCGGCTCTTCGCCATCCTTAACTACCGGCGCTTCCGCCAGCATGGCGCGGATGCGGCTGTATGCGGCGCTACCCCGCTCCACGATATTAAACATCCAGGCCAGCGCCAGCATCGGCCAAATCATCAACCCCAGATACATCATAAAGCTGGTGAGTTCGCCCAGCGTCAGGCTGCCGTTAACCACCATCCAGCTTCCGCCGCTAATCGCGAGCAGGTTCGCCATGCCAATGGCGATGTAAATGGTTGGATCAAAACGCGCGTCAATACGCGCCACGCGCATATTTTTCTTGCCGGTATCTTCGGCATCCGCCGCAAACAGCGAAGACTGGCGGTCCTCCAGACCAAACGCTTTGATCATGCGGATGCTGGTCAGACTCTCCTGCGTGCGGTCGTTCAGGCTGGAGAAGGCGGCCTGCGCCAGTTTGAAATAATCATGCAGCCGATCGCCGTAACGTTTGATCATCAGCGCCATAATCGGCATCGGCAACAGCGCTAATAGCGTTAGCTGCCAGCTAATTTGCGTCGACATGACAATCAGTACCGCGCAGCCCATTACCAGCGAGTCAACCAGCGTCAGAACGCCCTCGCCCGCCGCAAATACGACGCGATCCACATCATTCGTCGCACGCGCGATCAGATCGCCCGTCCGATGGCGCTGATAAAATTCGGGATGCTGACGACTCAGCTGGCGATAATAATCTTCACGCAGTTCGACGGCTAATTGATAAGAAGCGCCAAACAGCAGCACGCGCCAGACATAGCGCAACAAATAGACCACTACGGCGATCAGGGCAATGGTGCCAATCCACATCGCTATTCGGCCTGGAGTAAACTGCTGTGCGGTTACGCCATCCACGACAATCCCCACCACTTTGGGCGGGATCAGCTGAAGCATCGCAATAAGCATAAGCAGGGCCACCGCGCCAAGATAGCGACGCCATTCCCGGCGAAAGTACCAGCTTAATTGAGCAAATAATCGCACGCGTTATTTCCTGATATGATTTCCGGCAATACCGGGAGAATTATTCAATGGGCAGAGAGGTGGTGTACTTAATCTGTTCCATCGCAAAACTGGAGGTGACGTCTGACAGTCCTGGGACGCTATTGACCAGACGTTTATAGAAGTCGTCATACCGCTTCATGTCGGCCACCTGAACTCGCATCAGATAGTCGTATTCCCCCGCCATCCGCCAGAAGCCAAGCACTTCCGGCATCTCAGAGACGACGGTCACGAACCGACAGTACCATTCACTGCTGTGGTGCTGCGTTTTTATCAACACAAAAGCGGTTAATCCCAGCCCCAGTTTTTCCGGGTCCAGCAGCGCGACCCTGCCAAGCAGGATACCGTCATCTTCCAGGCGTTTAAGCCGCTTCCAGCAAGGCGTTGTCGTCAGATTAACGGCATCCGCCAGCGCCTGCAAAGAGAGGGTACAGTCCTGCTGCAATAAGCAAAGCAGTTTACGGTCAATTTTATCTAACATACCCACTCCATAGAGAATATTTTTCTCCTTACATTGTAATTTAAAGGTCAAATAGCAACAATTTTTTCCGTACTTTTCGCTACTCTTGGCACAAAATGATAAATGGATATTAATGATGAGTAGCAATTGGGTTAAAAATGCCATTAATGAAATTAACGCTGACCACCAGCGCTCGGCGGATACGCATCTTATTCGTTTGCCCCTGTCGGCATTTCCAGGTATCCAGCTTTACCTGAAAGACGAAAGCACGCATCCCACCGGTAGCCTCAAGCATCGTCTGGCGCGCTCGCTGTTCCTTTATGGGTTGTGCAATGGCTGGATTAAAGAAGGCACTCCGATTATTGAAGCGTCATCAGGCTCAACGGCGATTTCCGAAGCCTGGTTCGCGCGTTTACTGGGACTGCCGTTCATCGCCGTCATGCCCGCCTGTACCGCAAAACGTAAAATCGAACAGATTCAATTTTACGGCGGCCACTGTCATTTTGTGGAGAGCGCCTGCGAAATTTATGCCGCCTCCGAGCGGCTGGCGCATGAACTGAACGGTCACTATATGGACCAGTTTACCTACGCAGAACGAGCTACCGACTGGCGGGGCAACAATAATATTGCCGACAGTATTTTCCGCCAGATGCGCAACGAACCCCATCCAGTACCGCGATTTATCGTCATGAGCGCCGGAACGGGCGGAACCTCTGCGACGATTGGGCGCTATATTCGCTGCCAGGGCTATGATACTCAGCTCATGGTGGTGGATCCGGAAAATTCCGTCTTTTTACCTTACTGGCAGGATCGCGACGCTTCATTACGCAGCCCGGTGGGCAGTAAAATTGAAGGAATTGGTCGTCCGCGAGTAGAGCCTTCTTTTATTCCGGATGTCGTGGATGAGATGCTGCGCGTGCCGGACGCCGCCAGCGTTGCCACCGCACACTGGCTGGAAACGCAGCTAGGCCGTAAAGTCGGCGCCTCTACCGGCACGAATATGTGGGGAGCGCTGCAGCTTGCGGCCCGGATGCGCGAGGCTGGAGAAACCGGCGCTATCGTGACGTTATTGTGCGATAGCGGCGATCGCTATCTGGATACCTATTACCATCCGGCCTGGGTTAGCGACCATATCGGCGATTTGACGCCGTGGTCAGCGGCCATCGCAAAATTACTTACCGGCGACTAGAAACCAAAAAAAAGCCAGACTGAATGTCTGGCTTGCTGGAAGAGATCTCTCATTCGGGGGAATAAGGTAGATGCGGATTGTCCAGCCAATGCGTCAAAAAGTGTGATACCGCTTGATTACCACAATGTCCGATAACCGAAAGGTGTGGCAGCGCGGCGATAAGCTGCGGCATGGCATTGCCCATAATGAGCCCCCGCCCGACGCTGCCCAGCATTTCCCGATCGTTCATCGCGTCGCCAAACGCCATGCAATCTGCCAGTGAAAGCCCTAAATGGTTGCTCAATACCGCCAGCGCCGATCCTTTATTGCACCCCAGCGGTAGCACTTCCAGGCAGTCGACGGCAGAGAAACAGAGGTGCGCGCGTTCTTCCAGCGCCTCATTGAGCTGAATGCGCAAACGGATCAGATCGTCATGATCGCCGCAAAAACAGATCTTCGTCACCTGATGGGCCGGAATACTTTTTATATCGATAACCTGATAACGAAAGCCGCTGTAGACGTGCGCCTGGAGTAGCGCGGGGATCTCCTGGCCTGTAAACCAGCCGTTGTCATTAAACACATGCATACTGGCTCGGGTATCCCAGGCATGGTGCATCACCGTATCGGCAACCTGAGGATCGAGATCCTGACGATGCAGCACGTCGCCTTCCAGCGAGTGAATTCGCGTCCCGTTACCGGTAATAAGATAAGCATCCAGTGAAAGCGTCCCCAGAATATGCCGCATCTCCAGCACATGACGACCCGTAGCGAATGTCAGGGTGATATCGCGTTCGCGCAGACGCGCCAGCGTGGCGATCGTTTCTCTACCCAAATGGTGATCGGGCATTAATAACGTGCCATCCATATCAAATGCTGCCAGACGGGCCATCTCTTTCTCCACACTGTGACGCGGTTAACTTGTTGTTCAGTATTACCTGAGATATACGGAAGTAATAGTGAACAGATAAAAGGAAGTGTTCCGGGTTTCTATGAGGCTACTGAATCGGCTTAATCAATATCAACGCCTCTGGCAGCCTTCCGCCGGGGAAACGCAACATGTCACCGTTAGCGAACTGGCCGAACGCTGTTTTTGTAGCGAGCGCCATCTGCGAACGCTGCTGCGTCAGGCCCAGCAGGCGGGTTGGCTAAGATGGGAGGCGCAGTCCGGACGCGGGAAACGTGGACGGCTCCAGTTTCTGGTCACGCCGGAATCGCTCCGCACCGCCATGATGGAACAGGCGCTGGAAAAAGGGCAGCAGCTCAACGTACTGGAACTGGCGCAGCTGGCGCCGGGCGAGTTACGGGCGATGCTCCAGCCTTTTATGGGCGGCCAATGGCAAAACGATACGCCGACATTGCGTATTCCCTACTATCGTCCGCTTGATCCGCTGCAGCCGGGTTTTCTGCCAGGACGCGCGGAACAGCATCTCGCAGGGCAAGTTTTTTCCGGGTTAACGCGCTTCGACCGCGACAGTCAATATCCTTGCGGGGATTTGGCGCATCACTGGAAGGTTTCCGCCGACGGTTTACGCTGGGATTTTTATATTCGCTCCACGCTGCACTGGCATAATGGCGATGCGGTGGATACCGCGCAGCTACACGAACGCCTGGAAAGGCTGCTTACCCTACCGGCGCTAAGCAAATTGTTTATTAGCGTCGCACGGATCGAAGTAACGCATCCTCAGTGCCTGACCTTTCTCCTTCACCGACCTGATTACTGGCTGGCGCATCGTCTGGCGAGCTATTGTAGCGGTCTGGCGCATCCTGACCTGCCGCTTATCGGCACCGGTCCTTTTCGCCTGGCGTTGTTCACGCCGGAACTGGTGCGTCTGGAAAGTCATGACCATTATCACCTCAGCCATCCGCTGCTGAAAGCGATTGAATTCTGGATCACCCCGCAACTGTTTGCCCAGGATCTGGGCACCAGTTGCCGCCATCCGGTGCAGATTGCCATCGGCAAACCGGAAGAGCTGGCGACGCTGAGTCAGGTAAGTAGTGGTATCAGTCTTGGCTTTTGTTATTTAACCCTCAAAAAGGGCTCACGGCTCAACGTACAGCAGGCGCGGCGTCTGATACATATTATCCATCATACTTCGCTGCTGAAAACCTTACCGGTAGATGAGAACTTGATTATGCCAAGTCAGGGGCTGCTACCCGGCTGGACAATCCCGCAATGGCAGGACGTTGATGAAACGCCATTGCCGAAAAAACTTACCCTGGCGTATCACCTTCCCGTAGAGCTGCATACGATGGCGGAACAGCTTCGACATTACCTGGCGACGCTCGGCTGTGAGTTAACGTTGATTTTTCATAATGCCAAAAACTGGGATAACTGCCCTGCGTTGGCGCAAGCGGATCTGATGATGGGCGACAGGCTGATCGGCGAAGCGCCGGAATATACGCTGGAGCAGTGGCTACGTTGCGATCAGATCTGGCCGCATGTCCTGGACGCGCCTGCGTTTTCCCATCTGCAGGCTACGCTTGACGCTCTGCAAATTCAGCCCAATGAAAAAGATCGCCGCGCCGCGCTACAACAAGTTTTTGCCAACCTGATGGATGACGCCACACTTACGCCGCTGTTTAATTATCACTATCGCATCAGCGCCCCACCGGGCGTTAACGGCGTTCGACTCACCCCTCGCGGCTGGTTTGAATTTAGCGAAGCCTGGCTTCCGCCGCCTTCGCCGTGAAGAAGCTGGTCGGGATTATCCGTACGCGTTACCATATTGGCTTTCGTCATTGATCAGGATAACTATGAAACGCGCCGTTGTTGTATTTAGTGGAGGTCAGGACTCCACCACTTGTCTGGCGCAAGCGCGGCATCAGTATGATGAAGTGCATTGTGTCACGTTTGATTATGGTCAGCGCCACCGCGCAGAGATTGATGTCGCGCGCGCACTGGCGTTAAAACTTGGCGCACGCGCGCATAAAGTGCTGGATGTCACTTTGCTGAACGAACTGGCGGTCAGCAGCCTGACGCGGGATAGCATTCCGGTGCCGGACTATGAACCGAACGCTGACGGTATCCCCAATACTTTCGTACCGGGACGCAATATTCTCTTTCTGACGCTGGCGGCGATTTACGCTTATCAGGTCAAAGCCGAAGCGGTGATCACCGGCGTTTGCGAGACCGATTTTTCCGGCTATCCAGACTGTCGCGATGAGTTCGTCAAAGCGCTGAATCACGCGGTGAATCTGGGCATGGCGAAAGATATCCGTTTCGAAACGCCCTTAATGTGGATTGATAAAGCTGAAACCTGGGCGCTGGCCGATTATTGGGGCCAACTGGATTTGGTTCGCGAAGAGACGCTGACCTGCTATAACGGCATTAAAGGCGATGGCTGTGGTCATTGCGCGGCCTGTAATCTGCGCGCTAACGGCCTGAATCATTATCTGTCGAATAAAGCGGCGGTGATGGCGGCAATGAAGCAAAAAACCGGGTTAAGGTGATTGTTTTGCCGGATGGCGGCGCATGCACCTTATCCGGCCTGGCGATATGCACCATGGTCAATATCGCCAGGCCGGACAAGTTCAACGCCATCAGACAGCGAGGCGTTATTGCACCATCTGTTCCAGCTTTTCACGCAATTCGCCTTCCAGCGGCAGCGCTTTTTGCGTTTTTAAATCAATACAAACAAACGTGATGAGCGCATCGGCCACCACCTGCCCTTCTGGCTCCAGCGTAATCGTCTGGCTTAATACGCCGCTTTTACCGTTAAGCTGTTGTACCTGGCTGGTCACGGTCAGTAGATCGCTCAATACCGCCGGGCGACGGTAATTTATATTGATGTTTACCACCACAAAGGCAATATTGCGGGCCGTCATCCACTGAAAGCTGTCGCTGTTTTCCAGCCCATCCCAACGGGCCTCTTCCAGAAACTCCAGATAGCGGGCATTATTAACATGTTGATAAACATCAAGATGATATCCACGAACTTTGATTTGTGTTTGCATAGCGCAATAACCTTACGTTGTTGTTATAAGTAAACGACAAGTACAGAGGCCATAACTGGTATGACCTCTACAGTCTGGCAAATTTTTGCCACTGTGCAAGTGATTACAATGTTAAAACTGCCAGATTACGCTCCACCAGCGCGCTTCCCATTCCCGGCACCTGCTTTAAATCATCCACCGTTTTAAAAGGACCATACTCCTCCCGATAGCTCACAATAGCCTGCGCTTTTTTCAGCCCAACGCCGTTCATCACCCGCGCCAGATCCTCCGCAGACGCGGTATTAATGCTCACCCTGGTACCTTCATCATCGCTGGCTTTAGCAGGTAATGCCGCTTTGGCGGAGGATGAAGAAGGCGTATCCGCTTTTGTTTCCACCGCTGCATTTTTTGCGACAGGCGTCGCCGCCAGCGCGCTATGGGCCATGCCCGCGCAGGTTAAAGAAAGCGTAATAAGCAGTGCTTTAATTCCGTGTTTCATACTGTTTTCTCCTTGTTTGTTAACAGTGCAGCCACGATAGCGGGGCGGAGAAAAACGAACAAACGGCAATTCTCAGAAATGGAAAAGGCCGCGAAAGCGGCCTTTGTGGGATACAACGTTTTGCAATTTTTTGCGAAGCGCCTCGACGATTACTGCTGTTCCAGAGCGTCGCCGATTTTGATTTTCGCCTCTTTACGCAGATTGCTCATCAGCGCCTCAAAGACAATTTGCGCATTGTTCTGCGTGATGCCCTGCACCATCGCTTTTTTCTGCGCTTCCGGCATGGCGCCCGCTTTCACCTCGTCAAACGCCAGCAGAACGACGTTACCCTGCATATCGTTCGCCACGCCATAAACTGGCTTATCTTTCGTCGGAAGGCTTAACGCAAAGGCCGCCTGACTCACCGGATCCTGACTGGTACGACTTAACGTTTTAGGCTCGCCAAAACTCAGACCCGCCGCTTTCATCGCTTCCGCGCCTTTGCCCGCTTTCAGCTCGACCAGCAGTTTTTCCGCATCCAGCTTCGCCTGTTGTTCCGCTTTGTTATGCTTCACCAGGGCAGTGACCTGTTCCTTCACTTCTGCCAACGGCTTCACGGCTTCAGGTTTATGTTCGCTCACGCGTACGACAAAAGCTCGGTCGCCATCCACGGTGATAATGTCTGAATTCGGCCCCGGCGTACCGTTTTCGCCCACCAGACCGCCATTAAAGATAGCATCGGCTACCGGTTTGAAGTTCAGCTCTTCCGGTAAGGTGTCACGGCTAAACCAGCCGGTTTCAACCGCTTTTACGCCAGCGACCTGTTCAGCGCCTGCTAACGACTCATTGTCGTTGCTTGCCGCATCGCTCACCTTCTGCTGCAACGCATAGTAAGCATCCAGCGCTTTTTCTTGTTTCACTTTCGCGGCAATGTCATCGCGAACCTCGCTTAACGGTTTCACTTTGGCAGGCTGAATATCATCCAGACGCGCCACCAGAAAACCGACAGACGACTTAATCACGCCAGATATCTGTCCTTTTTCTTTTAATCCGGCGTTTTTCAGTTCCGGCACCGTGGCAGACTCTTCCAGCCAGCCCATATCGCCGCCATTACGCGCAGAGATGATATCGGTAGATTTCTCTTTCGCCAGCGTGGCGAAATCTTCGCCCTTGTTCAGCGCATCCAGTACCGCTTTCGCATCATCTTCCGTTTTGGTCTGGATAATGCTGTAACGAATACGCTCCGGCTGAGTAAACTGATCTACATGCTGGTCATAATAGGCCTGAATATCCGCATCGCTGACCGGTGCCTGCATCGTCGCGGCATCCAGCTTGATATAGCTTACGCGGAACTGTTCCGGCGTCATAAAGCGGACTTTATTCTGATCGTAGTAGCTGGACACTTCCTGATCGGTCACCTGCTGCTTCGCCGCCAGCGCGTTGACATCAATAACGGCTTCACGCACCACGCGCTGTTGAGAGACTAATGCCGCCAGTTCGTCGGTTTCCCCTTTCAGCATAAAATCAGTACCGGCCACGCCGTTGATCAGTTGCTGAGTGGTAAGCTGGTTACGCAGCGCCTGAGCGTACTGATCGGCGGTCATTCCCATCTGATTCACAATCGCGTTATAGCGGTTGTTGTCAAACTTACCGTCCACCTGAAAAGCGGGAGTGGCGAAAATCGCCTGCTTTACCTGCTCATCGCTGATGCCCAGTTTCAGTTCGCGGGAATATTGATCCAACAGCGCTTCATCTATCAGACGATTCAGCACCTGCTGGCGCAGGCTTTTCATATAACCTTCGTTGGCCGCCAGTTCAGAATACCTGTCGCCCAACTGCTGCTGCATACGGTTACGTTCGTTGTTAAACGCATTCTCAAACTGTGCCCGGCTGATTTCCTGGCCATTCACTTTTGCGGCGTAGTTATTGCTTCCGCCAATCAGGTAACCACTAACGCCGGTCAAAATGAACGACACGATAATGATAACGAAAATAATCTTGAGCACGAGACTGTTTGCAGCCGTGCGTAAGCTGTCCATCATGGTGTAACCACACTCCGCTGTAGGTGACTTTACACTTTATCTTTCAGGCGGCTTCTCTGCTGGCTACTGAGTGATTCGCTCAGTAGCCGCGTCGACGCAACCTGAATGATTTGCGTATAGAGACTTCACGCGCATCGCATTTTCTGAACGCGGCGCACAAAAGCCTATTGTGACAAGAAACGAGGGCAATTGTCAGCCCGCAACGCACAGAAAGTCCCGAATCGCCAATAAAAAAGGCACATCAGTTGATGCGCCCTTGTACTTTGTCACATCCCCCGAGGGGATCACGCTTAGTTTACCGCGTCTTTCAGCGCTTTACCTGCACGGAAACTCGGCACTTTGGCAGCGGCGATGGTGATCTCTTTACCTGTTTGCGGGTTGCGACCAGTACGGGCAGCACGCTCTTTAACAGCAAAAGTACCAAAGCCTACCAGTGCAACGTCATCCCCTTCTTTCAGAGATTCGGTAACAGAAGCAATAATCGCATCTAACGCACGTCCAGCCGCAGCCTTAGAGATATCAGCCCCTGCAGCAATTTTTTCGATCAGTTGAGATTTATTCACTCTTCTCTTCCTCTTTATAATTTATATCGCACCTGAATCCTTCGAAGTACGACCGCGCAGCAGTTATATCAGGCCTGCCACGCCCTTACAACACCCGTTAATGGTGGCAGACCCAATCAACCATCTAAATTAGCTATACAAAAAAAGGCTGGCAAGTCCGAAATAGCCTGCCAGCCCTGTTTTTATTAGCGCTATTTGCGCGAGGTCACTATTTTGCGGTTACAACCTGCATTCCAGACGGTTCGTTTTGCAGAGCAAGCGTCAGAACTTCCTCAATGCGCTTCACAGGATGAATATCCAGATCGGCAATCACGTTGTCCGGAATTTCCTCCAGGTCACGTTTATTTTCGAACGGAATTAAGACCGTTTTAATCCCGCCGCGATGCGCCGCCAACAGTTTTTCTTTCAGGCCGCCGATCGGCAACACCTGACCACGCAGCGTGATCTCACCGGTCATTGCCACATCTGCGCGCACCGGATTACCGGTCAGGCAGGAAACCAGCGCGGTACACATCGCGATACCGGCGCTTGGACCGTCTTTCGGCGTTGCGCCTTCCGGCACGTGAACGTGGATATCGCGTTTTTCGTAAAAGTCCGGATTAATACCCAGTTTTTCCGCGCGCGCACGCACCACGGTCAGCGCCGCCTGAATGGATTCCTGCATCACTTCACCGAGCGAGCCGGTGTAGGTCAACTTGCCTTTGCCCGGGACGCAGGCGGTTTCGATGGTCAACAGATCGCCGCCCACTTCCGTCCACGCCAGCCCCGTCACCTGACCTACGCGGTTTTCGCTATCCGCGCGGCCATAATCAAAGCGCTGCACACCGAGGTAGTCGTGCAGATTATCGCCGTTAATTTCGATATGTTTTAACGACTTATCGAGCAACAGTTGTTTAACCGCTTTACGGCACAGTTTGGAGATTTCACGCTCCAGACTACGCACGCCCGCTTCACGCGTGTAATAGCGGATAATACCGATAATCGCGCTATCGTCGACCGTCAGTTCGCCTTTCTTCAGCGCGTTACGCTCGATCTGCTTCGGCAACAGGTGACGTTTAGCAATATTCAGCTTCTCGTCTTCGGTATAACCGGACAGACGGATCACTTCCATACGATCCAGCAGCGGCGCCGGAATGTTCATGGAGTTGGAAGTGGCGACGAACATCACATCGCTGAGATCGTAATCCACTTCCAGGTAATGATCGCTGAACGCCACGTTCTGCTCCGGATCCAGCACTTCCAGCAGTGCGGAAGCCGGATCGCCGCGCATGTCAGAAGACATTTTGTCGATCTCATCGAGCAGGAACAGTGGGTTTTTAACCCCCACTTTGGCCATTTTTTGGATCAGTTTACCCGGCATAGAGCCAATGTAAGTCCGGCGATGACCGCGGATTTCCGCTTCATCACGCACGCCGCCCAGCGCCATACGGATGTATTTACGCCCTGTTGCTTTAGCGATGGACTGGCCCAACGAGGTTTTACCTACCCCCGGCGGCCCCACCAGACACAGGATCGGCCCCTTGATTTTATTTACACGGCTTTGAACCGCGAGATACTCAAGGATGCGGTCTTTCACGCGCTCCAGACCATAATGGTCAGTATCGAGGATTTCCTGCGCCTGACGCAGGTCTTTTTTGACCTTGCTACGCGCATTCCACGGCACCTGCACCATCCAGTCGATGTAGCCGCGCACCACGGTCGCTTCCGCCGACATCGGAGACATCATTTTCAGCTTCTGCAGTTCCGCTTCCGCTTTCTCTTTCGCCTCTTTCGGCATTTTCGCCGCGTCGATCTTACGCTTCAGCGCTTCATTTTCGTCCGGCGCGTCGTCCATCTCGCCAAGTTCTTTCTGAATCGCTTTCATTTGCTCGTTCAGATAGTACTCGCGCTGGGATTTCTCCATCTGCTTTTTCACGCGGTTGCGAATGCGTTTCTCAACCTGCAGCAGATCGATTTCAGATTCCATCATCGCCATCAGATATTCCAGACGTTCGTTAACGTCGGACATCTCCAGTACGGACTGTTTATCCGCCAGTTTCAGCGGCATATGCGCGGCGATGGTGTCAGCCAGACGTGCAGGGTCGTCAATGCTATTGAGTGACGTCAGCACTTCCGGCGGAATTTTTTTGTTCAGCTTGATGTAGCCTTCGAACTGGCTGATAGCGGTACGCACCAGCACTTCTTGTTCACGCTCATCAATGGCTGGCGAATCAAGGTACTCCGCCTTCGCGGAGAAATGTTCGCCGTTGTCAGACAGCGCGGAAATACGCGCGCGCTGTAACCCCTCGACCAGCACTTTTACGGTGCCGTCAGGCAGTTTCAGCATCTGCAAAATAGAGGCCACGGTCCCGACGGTGAAAAGATCGTTTACACCCGGCTCATCCGTCGATGCTTCCTTCTGGGCGACCAGCATGATTTTTTTATCATGGTCCATAGCCGCTTCCAGACAACGGATAGATTTTTCCCGCCCTACAAATAAGGGTATGACCATGTGCGGATAAACCACCACATCGCGCAAGGGCAATACGGGGATTTCAATGCGTTCAGAACGCTCAGGATTCATAGAGCTCTCTCTTAGTTTAGTGTCCGCCAGGTAATCAGATAGTATAGCTGTGCTCCATACCACCTATAACATGTACGTCAGTATATGGGGATGTTTCCCACACATTCAACGGCGTGTTTACAGGAAAAACGAAAGGGGAGATAAAATCCCCCCTTTTTTGGCTAACTGATTGTATGAATGTTTAATTATTCGCCAGAAGCCTGCGCTTCCGGTTTGCCGTAAATCAGCAACGGCTTACTCTGACCGGCAATAACGGACTCGTCGATCACCACTTTTTCGACGTCTTCCATAGATGGCAAATCGTACATGGTATCCAGCAGCGCCGCTTCGACGATAGAACGCAGACCACGGGCACCGGTTTTACGCGCCATTGCTTTCCTGGCGATAGCGTCCAGCGCTTCGTCACGGAATTCCAGATCGACGCCTTCCAGGTTAAACAGCGCCTGATACTGCTTGGTCAGCGCATTTTTCGGCTCTTTCAGGATTTGAATCAGCGCTTCTTCGCTGAGTTCGTTCAGCGTCGCTACCACTGGCAGACGACCGATAAACTCAGGAATCAGACCAAATTTGATCAAATCTTCCGGTTCAACCTGCGACAACAGCTCGCCTTCGCTGGCTTTGTCGGACTTCGCTTTCACCGTCGCGCCAAAACCAATGCCGGAGCCGGTTTCAACACGGTTAGCGATCACTTTATCCAGACCGGCAAACGCGCCGCCGCAGATAAACAGAATCTTAGAGGTATCTACCTGTAAGAACTCCTGCTGCGGATGTTTGCGACCGCCCTGCGGTGGAACCGCGGCGACGGTGCCTTCGATCAGTTTCAGCAACGCCTGCTGTACGCCTTCGCCGGAAACATCGCGGGTAATGGACGGATTGTCTGATTTACGCGAAATCTTATCGATTTCATCAATGTAGACAATCCCACGCTGCGCTTTTTGCACGTCGTAGTCGCATTTCTGCAACAGTTTCTGAATGATATTCTCGACGTCTTCCCCCACGTAACCCGCTTCGGTCAGCGTGGTCGCATCCGCCATAGTGAACGGCACATCCAGCAAGCGCGCCAGCGTTTCCGCCAGCAGCGTTTTACCGGAACCGGTCGGTCCAATCAGCAGAATGTTGCTTTTGCCTAACTCGACGCCATTGCTGGTATCGCCGTTACGCAGACGCTTGTAGTGGTTATAGACCGCCACCGCCAGCACTTTTTTCGCCTGCTCCTGGCCGATAACGTAATCGTCCAGGTGGGTACGAATTTCATGCGGCGTCGGCAGCGCACTACGTTCACGGTGCGGAGCAACTTCTTTAATTTCTTCGCGAATAATGTCGTTACATAAATCGACGCATTCGTCGCAGATATACACGGATGGACCGGCAATCAGCTTGCGCACTTCATGCTGGCTTTTGCCGCAAAAAGAGCAGTACAACAATTTGCCCGAGCCATCTTTGCGTTTATCTGTCATGAGTCAAAACCTCTTCTTTGTTCTTTGTGCCGCACACGACGACGCAAATGCCATTCTCAGGCGCAAGCCGCTAATCAGCGTTGTGCCGCCCTTCATTAGTATATACACAAAATCATTCGAGCTACATCAAGGCGGCAACTCGTCGACTCCGCAGGCGCTTACATAAGTAAGTCACTGGGAGGCGCGCTGGCAGCCAACACCGAGGTAGCGTGAAGGATGAAGTGTATAGCGGCACACTTGCGTCCAGGGCATCAATTACGATGGGTCAAAATTGAGTCAACCAAACCGTACTCTACCGCTTCAGGCGCGGAGAGGAAGCGATCGCGCTCAGTATCACGTTCAATCTGCTCAAGAGATTGACCCGTATGATGCGCCATAAGTTCATTCATGCGCCCTTTTACTTTCAAAATTTCGCGGGCGTGAATTTCAATATCCGTCGCCTGGCCCTGGTAGCCGCCCAGCGGCTGGTGGATCATGACGCGAGAGTTCGGCAAGCAGAAACGTTTGCCTTTCGCCCCGGCAGTCAGCAGAAACGCCCCCATAGAGGCCGCCTGTCCCATACAAATGGTGCTGACGTCTGGCTTAATAAACTGCATGGTGTCATAGATGGACATCCCCGCAGTAATTACGCCGCCAGGAGAATTAATGTACAGATAGATATCTTTTTCCGGGTTTTCCGCTTCCAGGAACAGCATCTGCGCCACGATCAGGTTAGCCATATGGTCTTCGACCTGGCCGGTCAGAAATATGACGCGTTCCTTAAGTAGACGAGAATAGATATCAAAAGAGCGCTCACCGCGTGAGGTCTGTTCAATGACCATCGGCACCAGCGCCATATGAGGGGCCAAATTATCTCGTTCTCCGCTGTATGACATTTCCGTCTCCTGGATAAAAATTGAAAAAATCTGCTGTACTGATTGTAACCTGATGGACGGATTATCAGCCAGTCCCTCTGTAATGGGTACGGCATCGCCATAATTCAAGCATAACAATCTTTTGCTCTAACGCTAACACTGAAACGCGGTTTTCGCACCCTTACCATGCAAAATGCGTGACAAAAAAAACCCGTCACTGAAAGGTGACGGGTTTTTGTGCAAATTTCGTGCTTTTAACGCGAAAAATTACGCCTGCTGGTTCATCAGCTCATTGAAGGAAGTGGCTTTTTCAGACACTTTCGCTTTTGCCAGAACCGCTTCAACAGCCTGTTCTTCCAGAGCGACGTTACGCATATTGTCCATCAGCTCTTTATTTTTGCTGTAGAACTCAATCACTTCTTTCGGATCTTCGTAAGCAGACGCCATCTCTTCGATCAGGCCTTTAACGCGTTCTTCGTCCGCTTTCAGCTCGTTGGTACGAATGACTTCGCCGAGCAGCAGACCGACAACTACACGACGCTTAGCCTGTTCTTCAAACAGTTCGCGCGGCAGCTCCAGAGCCTGTTTCTCGTTACCACCAAAACGCTGCGCAGCCTGACGACGCAGAACGTCGATTTCGCTGTCGATCAGCGCAGCCGGTACGTCGATGTCGTTAGCTTTTACCAGACCTTCGATCGCCTGAGACTTAACGCGGTTACGCACCGCGCCTTTCAGCTCGCGTTCCATGTTTTTACGTACTTCAGCGCGCAGACCGGCTACGGAACCATCTTCAACGCCGAAACGTTTGATGAATTCTTCGGTCAGTTCCGGCAGTTCGCGTTCTTCAACTTTCTTCAGGTTGATAACGAACTTAGCCGCTTTACCTTTCAGGTTTTCAGCATGGTACTCTTCCGGGAAGGTCACATCGATAGTGAACTCTTCGCCAGCTTTGTGGCCTTTAACGCCGTCTTCAAAGCCCGGAATCATACGACCCTGGCCCATCGCCAGAACGAAATCGGTCGCTTTGCCGCCTTCGAACTCTTCGCCGTCTACAGAGCCGGTGAAGTCGATGGTCACGCGGTCTTCCGCATCAGCAGCACCGTCTTTTTCTTTCCAGGTCGCCTGCTGCTTACGCAGGGTGTCCAGCATCACATCAACGTCAGCGTCGGTGACTTCAACAACCGGCTTTTCAACTTCGATGGACTCGAGGCCGGTCAGCTCAACTTCCGGATAGACTTCAAACTCGACGGAGTAAGTGAAGTCTTCACCCACTTTGTATTCGCCCGGAACATAGTTCGGCGCGCCTGCCGGGTTAATTTTTTCTTTGATGATCGCGTCAACGAAGTTGCGGCTCATCAGATCGCCCAGCACGTCCTGGCGAACAGAAGCGCCATAACGCTGAGCGACGATATTCATCGGTACTTTGCCTTTACGGAAGCCGTCAATACGTACTTTTTTCGCTACGTTGACCAGCTCGCTTTTTACAGCGGTCTCGATGCTGTCAGCAGCGATTGTAATCGTTACACGGCGGCCAAGGCCCTGAGTGGTTTCAACTGAAACTTGCATCTTGTTACCTCAAAAAATCACAGTGCTCGGTCAACTCTACTCCGCAAGCACGTGCTATTTGCTTCGCGGAACCGGGATGTTCTCATAATCAATCACATTCCCTGTCGTCAGAATCATCCCGAAGACGTTCATATATAAGACGGCGCATTATAGCGGCATCACTTTTGTGAGTCGAGAACGGTGATTGTGCGATGCTGCGGCGGTTTTCACAATTCTCGGCTAATTTTTGTCTGAATACTGTACGACACGCTCAAAATTCAGACAAAACAAAACGGCCCGCAGGCCGTTTTCACATAATTCTGTAGCAACATACTGGAAAAGCGGAGGTAGTTGCAAATCCGTTTTGCTACGCGATGCTTCCCGCGCCGCGACAAGGAGGCGACGCGAAGATAGTATCCTGCAACCCTTCCCACTCTTTGAGGGTATAAGTATGCAGTGCCAGCGCATGTACGGTTGTGGAAAGTTCCGCCGTTAACGTACCGTAAATCATCCGATGACGATTAAGAAAACGTTCGCCTGTAAAGCGATCGCTCACCAGCACGACCTTAAAATGGCTTTCCGATCCTGCAGGAACATTGTGACGATAGCTTTCATCCACAACTTCGAGAAACACGGGGTCGAACGCTGTCCTTAATTTTTCTTCTATTTGCTCACGTATCATCATGAAAATCTCCTCCGACAACGCTGTGATGTCACCCATCCCTTTAAATACTAGCCGCTTTTACCGTTTCCATTACAGCATGACAACAAAAATTTAGCTTTCGTCTGATTATTTCAGCCAAACGTATGAAGTTTACTGCCTTAATCATTCTTTTAGCGCTCAAAATCCCCGCTCGCGCCGTTATCAATACCAAATCGGACATTACGACGAATTTACCTGCGTTGACCACTTCCCCTCGCCGTTAGCGGTGTTATGATGGCGGGAATTTTTACCTATCACGTTTTAAGCGTCATTGAGAGCCTGAATATGTTAAAAAAACTTCTCTTTCCGTTAGTCGCTCTGTTTATGCTGGCAGGATGCGCCACACCGCCGACGACCATTGACGTCGCGCCGAAGATCACCTTGCCACAGCAGGACCCGAGCCTGATGGGCGTCACCGTTAGCATTACCGGCGCGGACCAACGCCAGGATCAGGCGTTAGCGAAAGTCACGCGTAACAACCAGCTGGTAACGTTAACCGCCTCCCGCGATTTACGCTTCCTGTTACAAGAAGTCCTGGAAAAACAGATGACGGCGCGGGGCTATATGATCGGGCCTAACGGCGCGGTTAATCTGCAGATTATTGTTAACCAACTGTATGCTGATGTTTCCCAGGGCAGCGTGCGCTACAACATCGCGACCAAAGCGGATATCGCGATTATTGCGACCGCGGCAAATGGCAGCAAGATGACCAAAAACTATCGCGCCAACTACTCTATTGAAGGGGCGTTCCAGGCCTCTAACCAGAATATTGCCGACGCAGTGAATAGCGTTCTGACCGATACCATTGCTGATATGTCTCAGGACACCAGTATTCACGATTTTATCAAGCAAAACGCCCGTTAATAGCAACAACAAGACCCGGCAGAAGCCGGGTCTGTAGATGCCTATGTCAAGTCAATATTTACGTATTTTCCAGCAACCGCGCTCAGCCATTCTGCTGATATTGGGTTTTGCCTCCGGTCTCCCGCTGGCGCTCACTTCCGGTACGCTACAGGCGTGGATGACCGTCGAGAATATCGATCTTAAAACGATTGGCTTCTTCTCGCTGGTTGGTCAGGCCTATGTGTTTAAGTTTCTCTGGTCCCCGCTGATGGACCGCTACACGCCGCCTTTTTTAGGTCGTCGTCGCGGTTGGTTACTCGCCACCCAACTGTTGTTACTGGCGGCGATTGCGGCGATGGGCTTTCTTGAACCCGGCACGCAGCTACGCTGGATGGCGGCGCTGGCGGTGGTGATTGCTTTTTGCTCCGCCTCGCAGGATATCGTGTTCGACGCCTGGAAAACCGATGTTTTACCCGCAGAAGAACGCGGCGCTGGCGCGGCAATCAGCGTGCTTGGCTACCGGTTGGGGATGCTGGTTTCCGGCGGACTGGCGCTATGGCTGGCCGATCGCTGGCTCGGCTGGCAGGGCATGTACTGGCTGATGGCGGCATTGCTGATCCCCTGCATTATCGCCACCTTACTGGCGCCGGAACCGACCGATACTATCCCGTCCCCGAAATCGCTGGAACAGGCCGTCGTCGCGCCGCTACGCGATTTCTTTGGCCGTAACAACGCCTGGCTGATTTTACTGCTCATTGTGCTTTATAAACTAGGTGATGCCTTCGCTATGAGCCTGACCACCACCTTTTTGATTCGCGGCGTCGGCTTTGACGCCGGCGAAGTCGGCGTGGTCAATAAAACGCTGGGCCTGCTGGCAACGATCGTCGGCGCGTTATACGGCGGCATATTAATGCAGCGTCTTTCGCTGTTTCGCGCGCTGCTGATTTTCGGCATTTTGCAAGGCGCGTCCAACGCCGGTTACTGGTTGCTCTCCATTACCGATAAAAACATGTTCAGCATGGGCGCGGCGGTCTTTTTCGAAAATCTGTGCGGCGGGATGGGTACTGCCGCCTTTGTCGCCTTATTAATGACGCTATGTAATAAGTCGTTTTCCGCAACACAGTTTGCCCTACTGTCGGCCCTCTCCGCAGTAGGCCGCGTTTATGTTGGTCCCGTAGCGGGCTGGTTCGTTGAAGCGCACGGCTGGCCGACATTCTACCTCTTCTCGGTTGTTGCCGCCGTTCCCGGGCTGTTACTGTTGCTGGTCTGTCGGCAAACGCTGGAATATAGCTGGCAGAACGAGCGTTTCATTCCCCGCACGCAATACCGTGGCGCCTACAATTTCGCGCTTTCAATCCTGCTCGCGGGCGTCGCTTTGCTGGCGGTCTGGGTACTCCTGCTGACCATGAACGCGTTGGATTACACTAACTTCTCATTCCTGTCCGGATTGCTTGAAACTGCGGTAGCGGTTGCCGTGTGCGGCATTGTCTTTGGCGGGTTGCTGGACTACCTGGCGCTACGAAAAACACGCCTGCTCTAAAACATTATTTGCCGTTGTAATAACGACCCGGAATTATAACGGCTAAATAACCATCAATTGATAAAAAATATATTTGTCTTTTTGTGCGCAACAGAATTTTGGAAATTATTGGTAATTTCTACGCTACCTATTTTCTTTACACGATTCAGCCGATTAAATTTAAATTTCTGCCGTTGATTGTCCTTTTATTGATAATAAATTGTTAAGTAATTGTTTTATTTTTACATTGGTTATACCAATTATCCCTCAACATCCCACTTACAGACCTCATCCGTTATAACGCAAAGTTTCAACAGTGTCTTAAAGTTATTTCGACATACTTGGCAACATATGTGACATGCGCGGCAGAACTTGGTAACACAGAACCAATCATGTTTACAGTAATGTAACCTTACCGTAAAATGCCCCTACACTTTAAACGCCACCAGGTCCCGTGGAATTGAGGTCGTTAAATGAGACTCAGGAAATACAATAAAAGTTTGGGATGGTTGTCATTAATTGCAGGCACTGCATTACTCAGTGGCTGTAATTCTGCGCTGCTGGATCCCAAAGGACAGATTGGACTGGAGCAACGTTCGCTGATACTGACGGCATTTGGCCTGATGTTGATCGTCGTTATTCCCGCCATCTTGATGGCTGTTGGTTTCGCCTGGAAGTATCGTGCGAGTAATAAGGATGCGAAGTATAGCCCGAACTGGTCACACTCCAATAAAGTGGAAGCCGTGGTCTGGACGGTGCCTATCTTAATCATCATTTTCCTTGCCGTACTGACCTGGAAAACCACGCACGCGCTTGAACCAAGCAAGCCGCTGGCGCATGACGAAAAACCGATCACCATCGAAGTGGTTTCCATGGACTGGAAATGGTTCTTCATCTATCCGGAGCAGGGTATCGCCACCGTCAACGAGATCGCCTTCCCGGCGAACACGCCGGTTTATTTCAAAGTGACCTCCAACTCCGTGATGAACTCCTTCTTTATCCCGCGTCTGGGTAGCCAGATTTATGCCATGGCCGGTATGCAAACACGTTTGCATCTGATCGCCAACGAACCCGGAACCTACGATGGCATCTCCGCCAGCTATAGCGGCCCGGGCTTCTCTGGTATGAAGTTTAAAGCTATCGCCACCAAAGACCGCGCAGAATTCGACCAATGGGTCGCAAAAGCGAAGCAGTCTCCGAACACCATGAATGATATGGCGGCGTTCGAGAAAGTGGCTATGCCAAGCGAGTACAACAAGGTGGAATATTTCTCCAGCGTGAAACCAGATTTGTTCAAGGACGTTATTAACAAATTCATGGACCACGGTAAGAGCATGGACATGACCCAACCTGAAGGTGAGCACAGCTCGCATGAAGGAATGGAAGGTATGGACATGAGCCACGCGGAATCCGCCAACTCCAAGGGTTGAGGAAGATAAGATGTTCGGAAAATTATCACTGGATGCAGTACCGTTCCATGAACCTATCGTCATGGTAACGATCGCTGCAATTATCGTCGGGGGACTGGCGATACTGGCAGCGATTACTTACTTCGGTAAGTGGACCTACCTATGGAAAGAGTGGTTAACGTCGGTTGACCATAAACGCCTCGGCATCATGTATATCATCGTCGCGATTGTGATGCTGTTACGTGGCTTCGCCGATGCCATCATGATGCGTAGCCAGCAGGCGCTTGCCTCCGCAGGCGAAGCGGGTTTTCTACCGCCGCACCACTACGATCAGATCTTTACCGCTCACGGCGTAATCATGATCTTCTTCGTGGCGATGCCCTTCGTTATCGGTCTGATGAACCTGGTGGTTCCGCTGCAGATCGGCGCGCGCGACGTTGCTTTCCCTTTCCTGAACAACCTGAGCTTCTGGTTCACCGTTGTCGGCGTTATTCTGGTTAACCTCTCGCTGGGCGTGGGTGAATTCGCGCAGACAGGGTGGCTGGCTTATCCGCCGCTATCGGGAATAGAGTACAGTCCCAGCGTCGGGGTCGATTACTGGATATGGGCGTTGCAACTCTCGGGTATTGGTACGACGTTAACCGGTATCAACTTCTTCGTGACGATCCTGAAGATGCGTGCGCCGGGTATGACGATGTTCAAGATGCCGGTCTTTACCTGGGCCTCTTTGTGCGCCAACGTACTGATCATCGCCTCTTTCCCGATTCTGACGGTTACCGTCGCGTTGCTGACCCTGGATCGCTATCTGGGCACCCATTTCTTTACCAACGATATGGGCGGCAACATGATGATGTACATCAACCTGATTTGGGCCTGGGGCCATCCGGAAGTGTACATTCTGATTCTGCCGGTCTTCGGGGTATTCTCCGAAATCGCAGCGACCTTCTCGCGTAAACGTCTGTTCGGCTATACCTCGCTGGTTTGGGCGACCGTCTGTATTACCGTACTGTCGTTTATCGTTTGGCTGCACCACTTCTTCACGATGGGCGCAGGCGCGAACGTTAACGCCTTCTTCGGTATCACCACCATGATTATCGCCATCCCGACCGGGGTGAAGATCTTCAACTGGTTGTTCACCATGTATCAGGGCCGTATCGTCTTCCATTCCGCAATGATGTGGACCATCGGCTTTATCGTGACCTTCTCGGTCGGCGGTATGACCGGCGTTCTGCTGGCGGTACCGGGCGCGGACTTCGTCCTGCACAACAGTCTGTTCCTGATTGCGCACTTCCATAACGTGATCATCGGCGGCGTGGTGTTTGGCTGCTTCGCGGGTATGACCTACTGGTGGCCGAAGGCGTTTGGCTTCAAGCTGAACGAAACCTGGGGTAAACGCGCCTTCTGGTTCTGGATTATCGGTTTCTTTGTAGCCTTTATGCCGCTGTACGTACTGGGCTTCATGGGCATGACCCGTCGCCTCAGCCAGCAAATTGATCCGCAGTTCCATACGATGCTGATGGTTGCCGCCGCCGGCGCCGCGCTGATTGCGCTGGGTATCCTGTGCCAACTGATTCAGATCTTCGTTTCTATTCGCGACCGCGATCAGAACCGCGATCTGACCGGCGACCCATGGGGTGGCCGTACGCTGGAGTGGTCAACCTCGTCTCCGCCGCCGTTCTATAACTTTGCCGTTGTGCCGCACGTTCACGAACGTGACGCCTTCTGGGAAATGAAAGAAAAAGGCGAAGCGTACCAACAGCCTGGACAGTATGAAGAGATTCATATGCCGAAAAATAGCGGTGCCGGTATTGTTATCGCCGCCTTCGCGACGGTATTTGGCTTCGCCATGATCTGGCATATCTGGTGGCTGGCGATAGTGGGTTTCGCAGGCATGATCATCAGCTGGATTGTAAAAAGCTTTGATGAAGATGTGGATTACTACGTGCCGGTCCCGGAAGTCGAAAAACTGGAAAACCAGCATTTCGATGAGATTACTAAGGCAGGGCTGAAAAATGGCAACTGATACTTTAACGCACGCGACTGCCCACGCGCACGAACACGGGCACCATGACGCAGGCCAGAACAAAATCTTCGGATTTTGGGTCTACCTGATGAGCGACTGTATTCTGTTCTCTATTCTGTTTGCTACCTATGCCGTTCTGGTGAACGGCACCGCTGGCGGCCCGACAGGTAAGGACATTTTCGAACTGCCGTTCGTTCTGGTTGAAACCTTCCTGCTGTTATTTAGCTCCATTACCTACGGCATGGCGGCGATCGCCATGCACAAGAACAACAAGAGCCAGGTTATCTCCTGGCTGGCGTTGACCTTCTTGTTCGGTGCCGGATTTATCGGGATGGAACTCTATGAATTCCATCACCTGATTGTTAACGGTATGGGCCCGGATCGCAGCGGCTTCCTGTCTGCGTTCTTCGCGCTGGTCGGCACGCACGGTCTGCACGTCACTTCCGGTTTGATCTGGATGGCGGTGCTGATGGTGCAAGTTGCCCGTCGCGGTCTGACCAGCACTAACCGTACCCGTATCATGTGCCTGAGCCTGTTCTGGCACTTCCTGGATGTGATTTGGATTTGCGTATTCACTGTTGTTTATCTGATGGGGGCGATGTAATGAGTCATTCTACCGAGAGCGGCGGCGCATCCCACGGCAGCGTAAAAACGTACATGACCGGCTTTATCCTGTCGGTCATCCTGACGGTTATTCCATTCTGGATGGTGATGACTGGCGCTGCCTCTCCGGCCGTTATTCTGGGATCTATCCTGGCAATGGCAGTGGTGCAGATTTTGGTGCATCTGGTGTGTTTCCTGCACATGAACACCAAATCTGATGAAGGCTGGAACATGACGGCCTTCATCTTTACCGTGCTGATCATCGCCATCCTGGTTGTGGGCTCCATCTGGATTATGTGGAACCTCAACTACAACATGATGATGCACTAAGAGCGGCGAGTATGATGTTTAAGCAATACCTGCAAGTAACGAAACCAGGCATCATCTTTGGCAACCTGATCTCGGTGATCGGGGGATTTCTGTTGGCCTCAAAGGGCAGCATTGACTATCCCCTGTTCATTTATACGCTGGTCGGGGTGTCACTGGTTGTGGCGTCGGGTTGTGTATTTAACAACTACATCGACAGGGATATCGACAGGAAGATGGAAAGGACCAAGAATCGGGTGCTGGTCAAAGGCCTGATTTCTCCTGGCGTCTCGCTGGTATACGCCACCCTGCTGGGTATTGCTGGCTTTATGCTGCTGTGGTTTGGCGCCAATCCTCTGGCCTGCTGGCTGGGGGTAATGGGCTTCGTGGTCTACGTTGGCGTGTACAGCTTGTACATGAAGCGTCACTCCGTTTACGGCACGCTGATTGGTTCTCTCTCCGGCGCAGCGCCGCCGGTGATTGGCTACTGCGCCGTAACGGGCGACTTTGACAGCGGCGCGGCGATTCTGTTGGCTATTTTCAGCCTCTGGCAGATGCCGCACTCTTACGCCATCGCCATTTTCCGCTTTAAGGACTATCAGGCGGCCAATATCCCGGTTCTGCCGGTGGTAAAAGGAATCTCAGTCGCTAAAAACCACATCACGCTGTACATCATTGCGTTTGCCGTTGCAACGCTAATGCTCACGTTGGGCGGTTATGCCGGTTACAAATACCTGGTGGTCGCCGCGGCGGTCAGCGTTTGGTGGCTCGGCATGGCGCTACGCGGTTACAAAGTGGAAGATGATAAGGTCTGGGCGCGCAAGCTGTTCGGCTTCTCTATCATTGCGATTACCGCGCTGAGTATCATGATGTCCGTTGATTTTATGGTGCCGAATTCGCAGAATCTGCTGACTTACGTCTGGTAAGACTTTTGATGGCGTATCGCTTGATACGCCATTATTTTCGCTCGCAGTTACAGAAAAACGCCTGCCTTAAGCATATCCATCTCTTTACCGTTAACCATTCCCGTCACAGCAGTCACGCTATAGCTATCAACATCGCAAAATTCCGGCTGATAGACAGGTTGTAATGTCGATTCACGGAGCGTATCAGACTTATACCCTTGTAAATTGCGGTTCTGCGTATTTAGCCCAAAAGGCTCAAATGCGATAACCTGCTGTGACATCGCCCCGGCCTTATTTTTCAGCGCCAGTGAGACGCGTAAATTCTCTATACTGCTGATTCTGTCCGTTTTGACGACAAACTCCAGCTCGCATGCATAGCCGCTGCCCTGGCTCGCACCGAAAACACGATCACGATTGAAGGTTAACTTCGGCAAATTCTTTTCACGCATTGCCACAGCTTCAGCGCGGGCCTGTCGGTCTTTTTCGCAGGTCACCTGAAAATGGGGATCGTCTGCAAAACTTGTTCGCCCCTGAGCAAACAACTCCGCTGCCTTCCGGCAATCCGTGTCGACAAACTGACCGTTGGTATACATCCAGGCAAGATAGTTTAAAGCGCGAGACTTGCCCATCTTCGCCGCCCGTTCAAAGAATTCAAATGCCCGAGCGTAATCAAGCGGAACCTGCGTCCCGGAGTAATAGATCTCACCAAGATTTATGAGCGCATCGGCATTACCCTGCGCAGCCGCCAACTCGTACCACTGCACCCCCTTCTGCAGATCGCGCTTAATCACTCGTTTTCCATTCAAGTAGAAGTAACCGAGTATATTCTGCGCATCAGCCTGGCCCAATTCAGCAGCCTTGCGGAACCATTGCAACGAACGCGCCTCTTTATCGTCGACCTCAACAAAACCAGAGTCATAGAGGCTACCAACGATAAAGTTAAGTTCAGGGTCTCTCTCCTGCGCCCACAGCTCCGCAAGGTGCAGGATATCCTCCTTTGAATAACCCAGGCGCGTGATGAGCGCGGCCATCGCGCTCCCGCCGCTGGCATACTGGCGTAATGTTTCAATAAACCGGGAACGCTGAGTAATATCGCTTTCCGCGGCTTGCTTTGCCGTATCTATTTCGTCGGCTATCAGGCGCGTCACCGTCTGCGCATCAGTATCGGTGTCTGCTTTACTGGTTTTATCCGCAAGCTCTTTTGCCAAAACGTCATCCTGCATCACCCCCAGGCCATGCAGATAAAAATAACGAGCGTTGTAGCAGCCATAGGGTTCTTCAACATGACAAGCCTGCTCATAATACTTGATAGCCTGTATCGTATCTTTCGGCACAGTAACGCCGTACTCATAAATAAAGCCCAGCTCTGCCAGCGCTTGGGCGTTATTATCTTTGGCTAACGCTTTTAGCTCATTTAGCGCCTGAATATCTTTCTGCGCAATACGGCTATACAACGCGTCAATATCATCACCTGCCTGGCATACCGATGCGAAAGAAAGCCCAAGCAGAAGCAAAAGATTCCATTTCCGTTTTATCATTTTTCATTCCCTTATTCTTTATCTAAAAAGCGCACACTGTCAGCTTTCAGTAAATCGACATTCTTACCGTTAATCGTTGCCGTAGCGGATTTCAGCGTAAAATGGATATCGCCGATCCCGTGACAAAAAGCTTGCGTATACAGCGGGAGATCGTATGGGGTAACGAGAGGATCAACATCATGATTTTGCATATCTATCCCCAGAGTATTCAAACCGAATGGCGGAATCATTAACGTTTCCTCAGTTGCCATTCCATCATCATTTTTCAGCTCAAGCGTAATATGCAAATTCGCCATGTTACGGATTTTATCTGTGCCAATCTGAAAAATTAGTGCGCATTCTTTCGGCTTAGCCGTTATCCCGCGAGAGAAAATACTTTCTTTTTTTAGGGTTACTTTGGGTAAAGCATCCGCGTTGTTTTTTCGACCCTGAATATCCGCTGCGCATTTACTTAAAAATATTTTTTCCTCAACCTTCTTACCTACATATCGAGATGCTTTCTTGTAATACGACCAGGCTTTATCACAATCAGGTGCAGTACCTAAACCGTTATAATACATCCAACTCAACGGCATCGTTGAGCGCGAATTAGTACCATCATTTTCAACCTGCGTAAATAATGCCAGCGCTTTAGCGTAATCAGTGCGCCCTGTTGCGCCAGAATAATAGATTTTACCTAGCGCAATCTGTGCATCGCTGTCACCCTGCTCAGCCGCCTGTCCATACCATTTTTGTGCTTCCTGAATGTCTGGCTTAATCCCCCACTCATCGCCCTCTCCCCCCGAATAAATACCCCCCAAGAGAGATTGGGCCTCAACGACGCCTTTTTCCGCGGCGGCGCGAAACCATTTCAACGAGGCCGGCCTGGCCTTATAAGGCTCATCCACATAATGATCAGAGAAATCATTAAGGGTGAGTAACCCCAGTTGATAATCCATTTGTGGATCGCCGTCCTGCACCCATAGCGTAGCAAGGCGGAACGTTTTTTCCTGATTAAATCCGATACGACTAAAAAAAAGCGCATCGCTCTCTGGCCTATTATTTAGAAGATTAAATAGTGCATTAATAAATTCTGGTCGCTGCGATTTATCCGTATCGGCCAATACTTTTGCCGCGTAAATTTCTTGCGAAAACTTATCGATATACTCTTGCTCAATCAATAAATTATCCAGATTCATTTTTTTAGCATACTTATTGGCCTGAGCACTATCTTTCGCCACTCCGTCGCCATACTGATAAGCATACTTCACATTATAGCAACCATAGTTACCGCCAAGTTCACAGGCCTGCTTGTAATACTGCAACGCCCGTTCGCGATTCATCGGTACACCAATACCGTATTCATGGATAAACCCCAGTTCATCCAGAACCGAAGCTCTTTTTTCCACAGGCAAAGCATCAAGATCCTTCTGGGTAAGCGCAGCATATTTTACATCATCTTTACCGTTGTTCTCTGAAGCATTCACCTGGCTAACAAATAAAATACCCGCTAAAATACATAATGATAAATATTTAATTTCCATAACAAATTCACTCCTTGAATAATATAATAAATGCGACTGCTGACGAATCTTCTGCCTGATAAACGCGCGCCATCACGCAGAAAGTTTGCTATCAGTCTCGGCGTTGTTGAATAAATCAAATTTTCAGAAGATGGGCGGATCTGATCATTGCCATCGTTTCAGAATCGGGTTCCTATGGCAAAGCAAAAGTTTAAAATCACCCACCGGCCAGCCACACTCAGGCAGCGCGGTTCGCTGACAGTCTGGCTTGACGAGTTCTGCTATTGCAACATGGAGCAACAGCGCACACCGCCTGAAGGCCGTGGCTAACCGCTACACTATACTGATACGGCTCAGATAGCCACTACAGCTCAAGGAGATCGGAATATGAATGAGCACAAGGCTATGCTGACTCTCCCGATCGCCCCTATCGTGTTAACAATTTATCTCTTTTTTAGCTCAACTGTTTCAAAAACATAATATTTGCTAATTAACCCTCTATTTACCCGGCACACTCCCCGCACTACACTACTCCCAGCTTTTATACAGAGGTGGCAATGAACGATTATAAAATGACGCCAGGGGAGCTGCGCGCCACATGGGGTTTAGGGACCGTCTTTTCGTTGCGTATGCTGGGCATGTTTATGGTTCTACCAGTACTGACCACATACGGTATGGCGCTACAGGGCGCCAGCGAAGCATTAATCGGCATTGCGATCGGCATTTACGGGCTGGCGCAGGCTATCTTTCAAATTCCCTTTGGGCTGCTGTCCGACCGCATTGGCCGTAAACCGCTGATTGTCGGCGGACTGGCGGTATTTGTCGCGGGTAGCGTCATTGCCGCGCTCTCCCACTCAATCTGGGGCATTATTCTGGGGCGAGCGCTACAAGGGTCCGGCGCTATTGCCGCCGCCGTCATGGCGCTCCTGTCTGACCTCACCCGCGAGCAAAACCGCACCAAAGCGATGGCGTTTATCGGCGTCAGCTTTGGTATCACCTTCGCGATTGCGATGGTATTAGGGCCGATCGTTACCCATAGTCTGGGATTGAACGCGTTGTTCTGGATGATCGCCGCCCTCGCCACTCTGGGCATTCTTCTGACGATCTGGGTGGTTCCCAACAGTACTAACCATGTGCTGAATCGCGAATCCGGGATGGTCAAAGGCAGCTTCAGTAAAGTGCTGGCGGAGCCGAGGCTGCTCAAGCTCAATTTCGGCATTATGTGTCTGCATATTTTATTGATGTCCACCTTTGTCGCCCTGCCCGGCCAGCTTGCCGATGCCGGTTTCCCTGCCGCCGAACACTGGAAGGTGTATCTGGCAACCATGGTGATCGCCTTTGCCGCCGTCGTGCCTTTTATTATCTATGCTGAAGTCAAACGGCGGATGAAGCAGGTATTCCTGTTCTGCGTGGGGCTCATTGTCGTCGCAGAAATCGTGTTGTGGGGAGCGGGCCAACATTTCTGGGAGCTGGTGATTGGCGTACAACTCTTTTTCCTCGCCTTTAATCTGATGGAGGCGCTGCTGCCTTCGCTTATTAGCAAAGAGTCGCCCGCGGGGTATAAAGGAACGGCGATGGGCGTCTATTCTACCAGTCAATTTCTTGGCGTGGCGCTTGGCGGCTCGCTGGGCGGCTGGATAGACGGCACGTTTGATGGGCAAACCGTTTTCCTTGCCGGGGCCGTACTGGCGATGGTATGGCTGGCGGTGGCAAGTACCATGAAAGAGCCGCCCTATGTCAGCAGCCTGCGCGTGGAAATTCCAGCGGATATCGTTGCTGACGACAGACTAAAACAGCGACTGTTGGCAATGAAAGGCGTAAGCGAAGCGCTGATCGTGGCGGAAGAGCATTCCGCTTACGTCAAAATCGACAGCAAAGTGACCAATCGCTTTGAAGTTGAACAGCTTATCAGCAAAGGATGAATACTGCATTGCCGGATGGCGGCGAGGCTCTATCCGGCATAACAACTTAATCGCGGAAGTTTTTGAACTGGAACGGCTGGCCTAAATCGCCGCCGCGTACCAGCGCCATTACCGATTGCAGATCGTCACGTGATTTTCCCGTCACGCGAATCTCTTCCCCCTGAATTTGCGCCTGCACCTTCAGTTTGCTGTCTTTAATCAGCTTGACGATTTTCTTCTGCACGGCGCTTTCAATGCCCTGCTTCAGCTTCGCTTCCACATACCAGGTTTTACCGCTATGCACGAACTCGTCCGGTACATCCAGCGAAGCGCCTTCAATACCGCGTTTAAGCAGCTTGGCGCGCAGAATATCGAGCAACTGATTGACCTGGAAATCAGACTCGCTCAGCACCTTGATGGTTTTATTGGCATCGTTCAGTTCAATAGTCGCCTCTACGCCACGAAAGTCAAAACGAGACTCAACCTCGCGAACCGCGTTATCCACGCCGTTACGCGCTTCCTGCAGATCAACTTCAGAAACAATATCGAAAGATGGCATCTTTTCTTCTCCCTTCATTTTCGTTGCGTTGCATAATACCTGCAACGAGGCTTAACGAGAAGCTTAGCTGATGACGCTATAATTAGCGCCATAACACCTGGCGCTGTTGCAGGTGAGGAGGAACAATGAAAATTACTGTACTGGGATGCGGAGCCTTAGGACAACTTTGGCTTTCGGCACTGTGCAAACATGGACATGACGTACAGGGCTGGCTACGGGTGCCACAACCTTATTGCAGCGTAAATCTGATCGATACCGATGGTTCCTTTTTCAACGAATCACTGACGGCAAACGATCCGGATTTTTTGGCGAAGAGCGAACTGTTGTTAGTCACGCTGAAAGCGTGGCAGGTTTCCGACGCAGTACGAACCCTGGCGTCAACCCTACCGGTGACGTCGCCTATCCTGCTCATTCATAATGGAATGGGAACCATAGAAGAACTGCAAAATATCCAACAGCCGATGTTGATGGGGACTATCACCCATGCTGCGCGCCGCGACGGTAATATCATTATTCATGTCGCTAACGGTACTACGCATATTGGCCCGGCACGCGAGCAAGACGGCGATTACAGTTATCTCGCCGATATCCTGCAGGGGGCACTGCCCGATGTCGCCTGGCATAACAATATCCGCGCAGAGATGTGGCGCAAACTGGCGGTCAACTGTGTTATCAACCCGCTCACCGCGCTTTGGAACTGCCCGAACGGCGAGCTGCGCCATCATCCTGATGAAATCAACGCAATTTGCGAAGAGGTCGCCGCCGTGATTGAACGTGAAGGCTACCACACATCGGCAGACGATTTACGCTATTATGTTGAGCAAGTGATTGACAGTACGGCAGAAAACATCTCATCCATGTTGCAGGACGTGCGTGCCATGCGCCATACCGAAATTGACTACATCACCGGTTATTTACTCAAGCGCGCCCGTGTGCACGGTCTCGCCGTTCCGGAAAATAGCCGCCTGTTTGAAATGGTAAAGCGAAAGGAGAGTGAGTATGAACGCTCAGGCACTGGTATGCCTCGCCCCTGGTAGTGAAGAGACCGAAGCGGTCACCACTATCGATCTGCTGGTTCGCGGCGGAATCCACGTCACTACCGCCAGCGTCGCCAGCGATGGCAACCTGACGATTGTCTGCTCGCGCGGTGTAAAGCTACTGGCGGATGCGCCGCTGGTTGAAGTTGCCGACGGCGATTATGACATCATCGTGTTGCCCGGCGGAATTAAAGGCGCCGAGTGCTTTCGCGACAGCCCGCTGCTGGTCGAAACCGTAAAACAGTTTCACCGCTCCGGGCGCATTGTCGCAGCCATTTGCGCCGCAGCCGCCACAGTGCTCGTGCCGCACGATATCTTCCCTATCGGCAATATGACCGGTTTTCCGGCGCTGAAAGATAAGATCCCCGCCGAACAGTGGCTGGATAAGCGTGTGGTGTGGGATGCGCGGGTAAAATTATTAACCAGCCAGGGACCGGGTACCGCTATCGATTTTGGTTTGAAAATCATCGACCTGTTGGCTGGTCGTGAAAAAGCGCATGAAGTGGCTTCGCAACTGGTGATGGCGGCGGGGATTTATAACTACTACGAATAAGAATGATTGCCGGATGGCGGCGTAAACACCTTATCCGGCCTACAAAACGGTACAGTCTGTAGGCCGAATAAGCGACAGCGCCATCCGGCAGTTATTTTACGGGCGTTCGCCCTGCGCCAGACGCGCATTAATATGCGCAATCACCCCAGGTAAATCCGCCAGTGAATCCACCACGTAATGCGCCCCGGCGGCGTACAGCTTGCTGGCCGCGTGCTCGCGGCGGACCGCAACGTCCTCTTTCGACATTGTCTGATAGGCGTCCCATGTTGCGCCGAATTCGTTACCCGATACCGCCAGCCCCACCGTCCACATCCCCGCGTTAAGCCCCTCGCTAATGCCCGGCGCGGCATCATCTACCTTCACACAGTGCGCGACCGCATCAATGCCCAGCGCAATCACGTTTTGCAGCGCCATCCACGGCCCCGGGCGACCACCCGCGGCCAGGTCGTCCGTTGCCACCCAATGATCCGGACGATAGCCATGCTCGGCAGCGGCGGGAACCAGGCGCTCCATCACCGCTCGTGGGTAACCGGAGCAGGAGCCTATCTTAATGCCCTCGGCTCGTAGCGCCGCGATCGTGTCGATAACTCCGGCAATAGGAGAAGAAAAATCGACAACTTTAGCAATCTGTAACGGCATGAAGGCAGCGTAGATGGCATCAATATCTGCTGCGCTCATGGAGCGGCCAAACTTTGCCTGCCAGCGCGCGTCAACAGCAGGTAATTTTCCCAGCGCTTCAATGTGTTGCCATTTACCCAGCCCCATTGGCACGCGTGCTTCGGCGAGGGTGATCTCCACATCAAATGCCTGACGGAACGCCTCGACGAAAATTTGCGTCGGCGCGAAGGAGCCAAAATCGACGGTGGTGCCCGCCCAGTCGAGAATAACAGCGTGAATACGGTTCATCATGGTTCCTTATTTCGTCCAGTACATGGCGGTACGAATGGCGGTCAGCAGGGCAGTGATATCGGCGGCATATACTTCGCCAATGTTGCCGATGCGAAAGCAGTCGCTTTGCGACACTTTGCCTGGATAGATCACAAAGCCCCGCTCTTTGAGGCGGCGATAAAATTCGCTAAAGCGATACTGCGGGTCTTCCGGTGAATAAAAGGCGGTGATAATGGGCGAATGAAGTTCGTCATCCAGCAGCGTGTTCAAGCCCAGCGCCCGCATTCCGGCCACCAGGCTGCGCTGATTTTGCTGATAGCGTTGATGACGTGCCGCTACGCCACCTTCTTTCGCCAGCTCTTTCAGCGCCTGGGCAAACGCCAGGACGGTATGAGTGGGCGAAGTAAAACGCCATTTGCCGTGGTTATCCTCCATGCAGCGCCACTGGGCGTAGAGATCTAACGACAGCGAGCGGGAACGCCCTTTGCACGCGGCCAGTTTTTGCTCGCGGGCAATCACGAAGGCAAAACCCGGCACGCCCTGAATGCATTTATTGGCGGAGCTGATCAGATAGTCGATGTGTAATGTTGCAATATCCATGGGGATGCCGCCGAAGCTGCTCATGGCGTCAACGATGTAGGTTTTGCCATAGCGATGCGCCAGAGCGCCCACCTCATCAATGGGGTTGAGCATCCCGGTGGTCGTTTCGCTATGCACCATGGCGATATGGCTGATCGTCGGGTCGGCGTTGAGGATCGCGTCGATCGCCTGCACGTCCGGGCGCGCAACTTCGCCGCAGTCGTAAGCGTGATGGGCGATACCCATAAGGCCGGCCATCTCGACCATTCGTGCGCCGTATGCACCGTTGCTGACGATCAGCACCTTATCCTGCGGCCCCAATGCGCTGCCCAGTACGGCTTCCACAGCATAGCTGCCGCTGCCTTGCAGCAGTACGGAGGTGTAGCCTTCGGAGGCCGTTGCCAGTGCGATTAGCTGCTGGCGGATCTGTTCCACCACGCCGATATTGTAATCATCATCCCAGGTACAGCTATCGAACAACATCGCTTCTTTCACGGTACGAGAGGTGGTGAGCGGGCCAGGAGTCAGCAGCAGATAGTTACGCGAAGTCATGTTATTTACCTTTGGTCTATACCAGATTGCATTTATCATGACGATCTTTGCCGCGACGGGTCAAAGAGAAAATCGCGCTGCAACAAAAAATTCATCTCTGCTTGTATAATGGCGGCAGGCAAAACGGAAGCGAGTAAGCATGAAATCTATCCCGGGCGATATCCCGCAGTACCTGTTGATCAAGGCACAGCTTCAGGCGCGTATTCAGAGCGGTGCGTTGAAAAGCGGTGATAAACTGCCCTCTGAACGCGAACTGTGCGCGATCTTCAACACCACGCGCATTACTATTCGCGAAAGCCTGGCGCAGCTGGAGTCCAGTGGGCTTATCTGGCGCGCCGATCGTCGCGGTTGGTTCGTTACGCCGGAACGCCTGTGGCTGGATCCGACCCAGAACACCAACTTCCATAAGCTTTGCCGCGAGCAGGGGCGGGAGCCAAAAACCGCGCTACTGAGCGGCGTGTTAACCACCGTGCCTGTCGAGGTCATGGAGCCCCTCCAGCTCCAGCCGTTTGATCAAATCTATCTGCTGACCCGTCTGCGTTACGCCGATGGCCGCGCCGTGTGCTACTGCGAAAACCATTGTTTGCCCGCCCGCGTGCCTGAGCTGCTGCAGTACGATCTCAACGGCAGCCTGACCGAGGTATACGAGTCGCACTACAACCTCGTCTATACCAGCATGCATCTGTCGTTCTACCCCACCGCCATGCCTGCGCAGGCCGCACAGGCGCTGGGCGTTATGGAAGGGCGCCCGGCGCTGTTGCTGCGCCGTCTGAACTACGATCAACACGGGCGAGTGCTGGATCTGGATATCGAATACTGGCGTCACGACAGCCTGCGCATTGAGGTAGATACCCACTAGCGGGTGCGCCGGATGTTGGCTGCGGGCCTTATCCGGCCTGTCAATCGTATCGTCTCACGGCTATCCGGATAAGCGCAGCATCCTCCGGCGTGGACTGATTTATTTCTCTTTCATCGTTTTGTCATATAAGCCGTTTAGCGTAAAAAGCAAACCTGGTATAGGCCAGAAAATGCAACGTACGCTATGAGGCTATTACGATGAAACTTTCCCGACTTGCTCTGCTGTCTGTCTTCGCTCTCGCCAGCGCCCCGTCATGGGCGGAATCGGTGGTCACGGTGTACTCCATCGACGGGCTGCACGATGGCGATAACAGCTGGTACCAGGTGCAGTTTGACGCGTTCACCAAAGCGACCGGCATTACCGTACGCTATGTTGAAGGCGGTGGTGGCGTGGTAGTGGAACGTCTGGCAAAAGAGCGCACGAATCCACAGGCCGACGTGCTGGTAACCGCGCCGCCATTCATTCAGCGCGCCGCCGCCGAAAAGCTGCTGGCGAACTTTAACACCGACGCCGCATCGGCTATCCCCGATGCCAACAACCTTTATTCGCCGCTGGTAAAGAACTATCTGAGCTTTATCTACAACAGCAAGCTGCTGAAAACTGCCCCGGCGAGCTGGCAGGATCTGCTTGACGGTAAATTCAAAAATAAACTCCAGTATTCCACGCCAGGTCAGGCCGCTGACGGCACGGCGGTGATGCTGCAGGCTTTCCACAGCTTCGGCAGTAAAGATGCCGGTTTTGCGTATCTCGGCAAGCTGCAGGCCAATAACGTCGGGCCATCTGCCTCTACCGGCAAGCTAACCGCGCTGGTTAATAAAGGTGAAATCTACGTCGCTAACGGCGACCTGCAAATGAACCTCGCGCAGATGGAACGTAACCCGAACGTGAAAATCTTCTGGCCGGCCAACGACAAAGGCGAGCGCAGCGCGCTGGCCATCCCTTATGTCATTGGCCTGGTCTAGGGGGCGCCGCAGAGTGAAAATGGTAAAAAGCTGATTAACTTCCTGCTGAGTAAAGAAGCGCAGACTCGCGTCAGCGAACTCTCCTGGGGAATGCCGGTACGCAGCGACGTGACGCCGAGCGACGAACATTACAAGGCCGCCACTGCCGCGTTGGAAGGCGTGCAGAGCTGGCAGCCAAATTGGGATGACGTAGCCGTTTCGCTGTCGGCAGATATTAGCCGTTGGCACAAAGTGACCGAAAGCGAGTAAGCCTGATGCTGATGAAAACGACCGCCGTTCACGCCCCTGCATCGCAGGGGACATCGGGGATAGTCCTCGACTCGCTGCGCGTTGCGTATCACGGCAACGTGGTGCTTAAACCGCTCTCTTTGACGATTGAACCTGGCGAAGTGCTGGCGCTGATTGGCCCATCAGGATCTGGAAAAACGACGGTGCTGCGTGCGGTTGCGGGCTTTGTGCAACCTGCAGGCGGTCGTATTCTGATTGGCGATACGGACGTCACCCATCTGCCACCCTATAAACGCGGGTTGGCGATGGTGGTGCAGAACTACGCCTTGTTCCCGCATCTGAAAGTGGAAGACAACGTCGCTTTTGGCCTGCGTGCGCAGAAGCAGCCAAAGGCGCTAATTAATGAGCGTGTAACGCAGGCGCTGAAAACGGTTGGCATGAGTGATTACGCCGCCCGTTATCCGCATCAACTTTCCGGCGGCCAGCAGCAACGCGTGGCCATCGCCCGCGCGATTGCCGTGCGCCCGCGCGTGCTGTTGCTGGATGAACCACTGTCAGCGCTGGACGCACAGATTCGTCATAATATGGTGGAAGAAATCGCCCGTCTTCACCGTGAGCTGCCGGAACTCACTATTCTCTACGTCACCCACGATCAAACGGAAGCGCTCACTCTGGCCGATAAAATCGGCATTATGAAGGATGGCTCGCTGATTGCTCACGGCGAAACCCGCGCGCTATATCAGCATCCGCCCAATCGTTTTGCCGCCGAATTCTTAGGTCGCGCCAATATTCTCTCCGCCATCGCGCTGGGGATAACGGAGGCTCCGGGGCTGGTGGACGTCAGCTGCGGCGGTGCGGTGATTCGCGCGTTCAGCCGGGGCAGCCACCACGGTTACAACAAACTGCTGTGCATTCGTCCTCAGCACCTCAGCCTGACGCCGCGTTCGGCCTACAGCAACCGCTTCAACGCCACACTGCAATCGGTGCACTGGCAGGGCGATTTAACCCATCTGCTGTGTGACGTTGCTGGCGAAACGGTGCGGATGGTGTTGACGCATGTCAATCCGCTGCCGCGCGTGGGCGACAAGCTGGCGCTGTGGTTCGAACCGGATGATGCGGTCCTGATTGAGGTATAACCATGTCACTCATTTTACCTCTGGAAAAACCGGCGCTTAACCTACGCCCACTGCTGTGGCTGCTGCTCCCGTTGCTGGTGCTGGCGACGCTGTTTTTCTGGCCTCTGTCGCTCATCGTTGAACAGGCGCTACGCGGTGCCAATGGCGAGATCGGGCTCGAGACCTTCCGGCAGGTGGTCGACTCGAAACGCTTTGTCGGCGCGTTGCTGAACACGTTGCAAATCGCCTTTTTCGCCACCGCCGGTTGCCTGCTGCTGGGCAGCGTGATGTCGCTGATTCTGGTGTTTATTCCTTTCCCCGGCAGCGAGTTGATTGGTCGGGTCGTCGATACTTTTATTGCGCTGCCGACCTTCCTGATTACGCTGGCGTTCACCTTTATTTATGGGTCAGCGGGTCTGCTCAACGGTGCGCTGATGAGCCTGTTTGCCTTTGAGCTACCGCCGGTGGATTTTCTCTACTCGATGCAGGGCGTCATTCTGGCGGAGATCACGGTGTTCACTCCGCTGGTGATGCGGCCACTGATGGCCGCGCTGCGGCAAATTGATAAAAGCCAGCTAGAGGCAGCCAGTATTCTGGGGGCGCACCCGTTACGGGTGATTGGGCAGGTGATTTTCCCGGCGGCGCTACCGGCGCTGATGGCTGGTGGCAGCCTGTGCCTACTGTTGACCACTAACGAGTTCGGCATCGTACTGTTTATTGGCGCGAAAGGGGTTAACACCCTGCCGATGATGGTTTACAGCAAAGCGATTCTGGAGTCCGACTATACGGTCGCCTGCATGATTGCGTTGATTAACATTGTCTTGTCGCTGGGGCTGTTCTCCCTCTATCGCCTGGCGGCATCGCGTACCGGCGTAAGGAGCTAGCCATGCTAATTTGGTCACCTAAAGGACGCGCAGCGGCGGGCGTTGTGGCTAGCGTACTGTTTATCGTGTTCTTTTTCCTGCCGCTGGCGGTGATTCTGATGTCCAGCCTTAGCCAGCAGTGGAACGGTATTCTGCCGAGTGGCTTCACGCTGAACCACTTTGTTAACGCTCTGCACGGTGCGGCATGGGATGCCCTACTTGCCAGCCTCACGATTGGCTTTTGCGCCAGCCTGTTTGCGCTGCTTTGCGGCGTTTGGGCGGCGCTGGCGCTGCGTCAATATGGGGTGAAAACGCAGAAGTGGTTAAGTATGGTGTTCTATCTGCCGAGTGCGATTCCGTCAGTGTCCGTGGGTCTGGGCATTCTGGTTGCTTTCAGCCAGGGGCCATTGCAAATGAACGGCACCCTATGGATTGTGCTGACAGCGCACTTTGTGCTGATTTCCGCCTTTACCTTCAGTAACGTGTCGACCGGACTGGCGCGCATTTCCGCCGATATTGAAAACGTCGCGTCGAGTCTGGGGGCATCGCCCTGGTATCGTCTGCGTCACGTGACGTTGCCGTTATTGATGCCGTGGATGGTGTCAGCGCTGGCGCTGAGTTTATCGCTCTCCATGGGGGAGTTGGGCGCGACGATGATGATTTATCCACCGGGCTGGACGACGCTGCCGGTAGCTATCTTTAGCCTGACCGACCGTGGAAATATTGCCGACGGCGCGGCGCTGACTATTGTGCTGGTGGCCATTACGCTGCTGCTGATGATGAGGCTGGAGCGCATTGCAAAACGGTTGGGGCAGAAATAAAACGGTAGGCCGGGTAGGACATAGCCGCCACCCGGCAAAGGAATTACGGACGATACACTTTCACGTTTTCAAAGCCCTGCTCGCGCAGATAGAGCGCCTGCAGGCGGCTCATTACCCCGCGTTCGCACCACAGCAGCCAGGTTTTGCTCTGATCGAGGTCGCCAAATTTAGTGCTCAGCTTGTAGAACGGCAGCGAAACGACGTCCACACCTTCCACTTTCAGCGGCTTGTCATCCTGCTCATCCACAGAACGGATATCCAGAATCACGTCGTTCGGGCCGAAACCGCTCACGGTTTCTACTTCCACCACCTCCTGCTGGGTCTGCTGGGCGATTTCACGAATATCGACGTTGTTCGCTTCTTCTACCACCTTATCGAGAATACTGAAGTCGAAATTTTCTTCTTCGGCTTCAATTTTCGCTTTAATGGCTTTCACCGTCGGACTTTTTGAAATCACGCCACAGTATTCCGGCATCGTACGGGCAAAATCTTCCGTACCAATCTGGCGCGCCAGGTTGATAATGTGCTCTTTATCGTAAGAGATCAGCGGGCGCAGGATCAGCGTGTCAGACACGTTATCGATCAAGCGCAAGTTGGTTAGCGTCTGGCTGGACACCTGGCCCAGCGCTTCGCCGGTCACCAGCGCCTGTACGCCGTAACGTTCCGCCACTTTCGACGCCGCGCGTACCATCATACGTTTGAGCACCACGCCCATCTGGCCGTCGTCGACTTTCTCCAGAATCTCGCCGACCACTGGTTCAAAGTTAATCGCCACAAAACGCACGCGATGGGAGCTGCCAAAGCGGTTCCACAGGTAATGCGCCACCTGGCGAACGCCGATTTCATGCGCCGCGCCGCCAAGGTTAAAGAAGCAGTAGTGTACGCGACAGCCGCGACGCATCAGCATATAGCTGGAGACGCCGGAGTCAAAACCGCCGGAGATCAGCGACAGCACATCTTCCTGGGTGCCAATCGGGAAACCGCCAATACCTTCATAACGCCCTTTGATCAGCAGCAGGCGATCATCTTCCACTTCCAGATGCACCGTCACATCCGGGTTAGTGAGCTTCACGCGCGCCGATTCAATATGCTGATTTAATCCGCCGCCAACATAGCGCTCCACTTCAATGGAGCTAAACTCATGCTTACCGCGACGTTTTACGCGCACGCAGAAGGTTTTGCCTTCAAGCTGTTCGCGATACTGCGCCAACGCTTTCTCGAAAATGTCGTGCATATCGGTGAACGGCACATCTTCGACTTCAAGAATATGGTGAATCCCCGGAATGCGGGTCAGCGCGTCGCGAATCGCCAGACGCTGGTTTTCATCTTTGGCGCGAACTTCAATGTTATCCCAGTGACGGACAACCGCGAGGGTCTCATCGTAGTGCTTTAAAACGTTACGGATGTTCCCGGTTAAAATTTTTATAAAGCGCAAACGCACAGATTGGCTTTTGATAGTGATTTCCGGGAACAATTTAATGATAAACTTCATGGCGGCAATGGTTCTTTAGCAAGCAATCTAAGGCTTGTCGTGGAGAAATAGTACAGCAGCCCATACCTACGGCTGCATCCAGGCGCGGAAGTATATCACTATCACGGACATCTTGCGCATTTCCCCTTACCATTGCGCGTTATTTGCTTATCAGTGTGAGTCCGTTACCATAGACTTGTGCTGCCATTACAGAGAGTCAAACAGTCATCATGCCGAAGAAAAATGAGGCGCCCGCCAGCTTTGAAACTGCGCTGAGCGAGCTGGAACATATTGTTACCCGCCTGGAAAGCGGCGATTTGCCGCTGGAAGACGCGCTGAATGAATTCGAGCGCGGCGTACAACTGGCGCGTCAGGGGCAGGCAAAACTGCAGCAGGCGGAACAGCGCGTGCAAATTTTGCTGTCTGATAATGAAGAGGCTTCACCTGAGCCTTTTATCGCGGATAATGAGTAAATGGACTTTACGCAGCAGCTACAGGCTTGCGTAACGCAAGCGAATCAGGCGCTGAGCCGTTTTATCGCGCCACTGCCCTTTCAGAACACTCCCGTGGTCGAAGCCATGCAGTATGGCGCATTATTAGGCGGTAAACGCCTGCGGCCATTTCTGGTTTACGCCACCGGTCAAATGTTTGGCGTCAGTACGGCAACGCTGGATGCGCCAGCTGCGGCGGTCGAATGCATTCATGCCTATTCGCTGATCCATGACGACCTGCCAGCAATGGACGATGACGATTTGCGTCGCGGCCTGCCGACTTGCCATATTAAATTTGGCGAAGCCAACGCAATCCTGGCGGGAGACGCGTTGCAAACGCTGGCGTTTGCCATTATCAGCGACGCGCCGATGCCGGAAGTCACCGATCGCGATCGTATCGCGATGATCGCCGAACTGGCGAACGCCAGCGGCATCGCCGGTATGTGCGGCGGTCAGGCATTGGATCTGGCGGCAGAAGGCCAGCGGATCACTCTGGACGCGCTGGAACGCATTCATCGCCATAAGACCGGCGCGCTCATTCGCGCCGCCGTTAGACTTGGCGCGTTGAGCGCGGGCGATAAAGGACGGAATACTCTGCCGATACTTGACCGCTATGCAGAGAGTATCGGCCTTGCCTTCCAGGTTCAGGATGACATTCTGGATGTGGTGGGCGATACTGCAACGTTAGGTAAACGTCAGGGCGCAGACCAGCAGCTTGGCAAAAGTACCTACCCTGCACTTCTGGGTCTTGAGCAAGCCCGGAATAAAGCCCGGGACCTGATAGAGGACGCCCGTCAGTCGTTACATCAGCTGGCCGCGCAATCACTGGACACCTCGGCACTGGAAGCGCTAGCGAACTACATAATCCAGCGTGATAAATAAACCCCATATCCAATGAGCTTGCGATGAGTTTTGATATAGCCAAATACCCTACCCTGGCATTGGTCGACTCCACCCAGGAGTTACGACTGTTACCGAAAGAGAGTCTGCCGAAACTCTGCGACGAGCTACGCCGCTACTTACTCGACAGCGTAAGCCGTTCCAGCGGGCACTTCGCTTCCGGGCTGGGCACGGTAGAACTTACCGTGGCGCTGCATTATGTCTACAACACCCCGTTTGACCAGCTAATCTGGGATGTTGGTCACCAGGCTTATCCACATAAAATCCTTACCGGTCGTCGCGACAAAATCGGCACCATTCGCCAGAAAGGCGGTCTGCACCCGTTCCCGTGGCGCGGAGAAAGCGAATACGATGTGCTGAGCGTTGGGCATTCCTCCACCTCCATCAGCGCCGGTATCGGTATTGCCGTGGCGGCGGAGAAAGAAGGCAAAGATCGCCGCACCGTCTGTGTGATTGGCGACGGCGCCATCACCGCCGGTATGGCGTTTGAAGCAATGAATCACGCAGGCGATATCCGACCCGACATGCTGGTCATTCTGAACGACAATGAAATGTCGATTTCGGAAAACGTCGGCGCGCTCAACAACCATCTGGCGCAGCTACTTTCCGGTAAGCTTTACTCTTCTCTGCGCGAAGGCGGAAAAAAAGTCTTCTCCGGCGTACCGCCAATTAAAGAGCTGCTCAAGCGTACCGAAGAACATATTAAAGGCATGGTTGTGCCGGGAACACTGTTCGAAGAGCTGGGCTTTAACTACATCGGGCCGGTCGATGGTCACGATGTCATGGGGCTTATCAGCACATTGAAGAACATGCGTGACCTGAAAGGCCCGCAGTTCCTGCATATCATGACCAAGAAAGGCCGCGGTTATGAGCCCGCGGAAAAAGATCCGATCACTTTCCATGCGGTGCCTAAATTTGATCCTTCCAGCGGATGTTTGCCGAAAAGCAGCGGCGGTCTGCCAGGTTATTCAAAAATCTTCGGTGACTGGCTGTGTGAAACCGCCGCCAAAGACAGCAAGCTGATGGCGATCACCCCGGCAATGCGCGAAGGTTCCGGCATGGTGGAATTTTCACGTAAATTCCCGGATCGCTATTTTGACGTCGCCATCGCCGAGCAACATGCCGTCACCTTCGCCGCAGGTCTGGCGATTGGCGGCTATAAGCCCGTCGTGGCGATCTACTCTACTTTCCTGCAACGCGCCTACGATCAGGTCATCCATGACGTCGCTATCCAGAAACTGCCGGTCATGTTCGCCATCGATCGCGCCGGTATCGTTGGCGCGGATGGGCAAACGCACCAGGGCGCGTTCGATCTCTCCTATCTGCGCTGCATCCCGGATATGGTGATCATGACGCCAAGCGACGAGAACGAATGTCGCCAGATGTTATTTACCGGGTATCACTATAACGACGGCCCGACGGCAGTACGTTATCCACGCGGTAATGCGCAGGGCGTGGCGCTAACCCCGCTGGAAAAACTGCCTATTGGTAAAGGCGTTGTGAAGCGTCATGGCGAAAAACTGGCGATTCTGAACTTTGGCACCTTAATACCAGAGGCGGCGAAAGTCGCCGAAGCGTTGAACGCCACGCTGGTCGACATGCGCTTTGTTAAACCGCTGGACGACACGTTAATTCTGGAGATGGCCGCGCAGCATGACGCGCTGGTGACGCTGGAAGAAAACGCCATTATGGGCGGCGCTGGCAGCGGCGTAAACGAAGTGCTAATGGCCCATCGTAAACCTGTACCTGTGCTGAATATCGGTCTTCCGGATTTCTTTATCCCGCAAGGAACGCAGGAAGAAGCCCGCGCGGAACTGGGGCTCGACGCTGCAGGCATTGAAGCCAAAATCAAGGCCTGGCTGGCATAATCCCCTCTTTGCTCCTGCTATGCTTGAAGAGTGACGGGTATAACAGGAGCGGAGTCATGCAATACAACACGTTAGGAAATACAGATCTTCGGGTGTCCCGCCTTTGTCTGGGCTGCATGACATTCGGCGAGCCAAGTCGCGGCAATCACGCCTGGACGCTTCCCGAAGAGAGCAGCCGTCCCATCATCAAGCGCGCCCTTGAGGGCGGCATTAACTTTTTTGATACCGCCAACAGCTACTCCGACGGCAGCAGCGAAGAGATTGTTGGTCGTGCGCTGCGTGATTTCGCCCGGCGCGACGAAGTGGTGGTAGCGACGAAAGTCTTCCATCGCGTCGGCGATCTGCCGGAAGGATTGTCCCGCGCGCAAATCCTGCGCTCTATTGACGATAGCCTCACCCGTCTGGGAATGGAGTATGTCGATATCCTGCAAATCCACCGCTGGGATTACACCACGCCGATAGAAGAAACTCTGGAAGCGCTAAACGACGTGGTGAAGGCGGGTAAAGCCCGCTATATCGGCGCTTCCTCAATGCACGCCTCACAATTTGCCCAAGCGCTGGCGCTACAAAAACAACACGGCTGGGCGCCGTTTGTCACTATGCAGGATCACTATAACCTGATCTACCGTGAGGAAGAGCGTGAGATGCTACCGCTGTGCTGGCAGGAAGGGGTCGCCGTGATTCCGTGGAGTCCGCTGGCGCGCGGGCGCTTAACTCGCCCCTGGGGAGAAACCACGGCCCGGCTGGCCTCGGATGACGTGGGTAAAAATTTATACGATGAAAGCGATAAAAATGATGCGCAAATAGCGGAACAGCTGGCTGGCGTCAGCGAGGCGCTTGGCGCAACGCGGGCGCAGGTTGCGCTGGCCTGGCTGCTCAGCAAACGAGGCGTCGCCGCGCCGATTATCGGCGCTTCGCGTGAAGAACAGTTAGATGAGTTGCTGAATGCCGTTGATTTAACGCTCAAACCGGAGCAGATTGCCGAACTCGAAACGCCGTACAAACAGCATCCGGTAGTGGGATTTAAATAATCTGCCATTGCCCGATGGCGCGGCGCTTATCGGGCCTGCGAAATCGACATATTGTTCAGGGGCAGGCCGGATAAGGCGTTTATGCCGCCATCCGGCAAACCCTTTAAATAATACCGAGCGGCCAGTGATGACCGATAAAATACAGTATGCCAGCGGATATCACCCCGGCGACGATATCATCGATCATAATCCCCATGCCGCCGTGCACGTTGCGATCAAACCAACGGATCGGCCAGGGTTTCCACATATCCAGAATGCGGAAAATAACGAACCCGGCAGCCACCCACTGCCAGTCCGTCGTCGGCAACGCCATTAGCGTTATCCACATACCGATAAATTCATCCCAGACAATACTGCCGTGGTCGTGTACGCCCATATCTTTCGCCGTCTGATGGCAAAGATAAACGCCAATGCAGATCCCAAACATCACGACCAGCGAATAAAGCTGCCACGGCAGAAACGTCATCAAATACCAGAAGGGGATCGCCGCCAGCGAGCCCATCGTGCCCGGCACCACGGGGCTCAGCCCGCTGCCAAAGCCGGTAGCGAGCAGGTGCCACGGATTGCGCAAATTCAGGCGACTTTTCGCAACATCTTTATGGCGTGGCAAAATGGTCATATCCTTTCCAGTCAAAAGTGACAGGTTCTCCGTCACGCACAAAGGCGATCCCTTCGATATCCGCCGTCATTTGCCCGATACAGGTAAACGGCACGCCCAGATGACCAAGCGCGACATCCAGCGCGCCACGGTTCAGCTCCGGGACGGTAAAGCACAGTTCATAATCTTCGCCGCCGGATAACATCCAGCGAAGCTTTTGTTCGGGATCATTGGCATGTCCCCACAGTTCTTCGGAGTCAGGCAGCGCCTCCAAATCGATTCGCGCGCCGCAGTTGCTGGCTTGCAGAATGTGACCAAGATCGGAGATCAAACCGTCGGAAAGATCGATCGCTGAACTGGCGAGATCGCGTAGCGCCTGCCCTTGTAAAATACGCGGCGTCGGGCGCAGATGGCGTTTGACCAGATAGTCGGCATCCCCCCAGCTTCCCACGCGAAAATCACCCCGTAGAATCGCCAGCCCGGCAGCGCTATCGCCCAACGTGCCAGTAACATAAATCCAGTCGCCCGGTTTTGCGCCAGAACGTTTCAACGCCCGACCGACTGGCACAAGGCCATGAATACCTAGCGTCATCGACAGCGGGCCGCGCGTGGTATCGCCGCCAATGAGCTGCATGTCGTAGTAATCCAGTTGTTCAAACAGGCTGTCGCTGAACGCGGCAAGCCACGCCTCATCGACGTCAGGAAGCGTGAGCGCCAGCGTTAACCATGCCGGATCGGCGCCCATCGCCGCCAGATCGCTTAAATTCACCGCCAGCGCTTTATACGCCAGATCGGCAGGATCGATATCGGGTAAGAAATGGATGCCCGCCACCAGCGTATCGGTACTGATCGCCAGGGTCTGCTTTTCAGGAATATTCAGGAGCGCGCAATCGTCGCCAATACCGGTTTCAACATCAAGACGAGAGCTTCTTACACGGTCAAAATAACGGGCAATCAGGGAAAACTCGCCACATGCCATACGTTATGCCTCAGCAGAAAAAAAGAAAAGGCCGGAGACGGCGGGTATCGATCGCCCGCTATCTTTCCGGCCTGTGAATCACTTTTTGTTGGGACGAATCACCGGAGCTGCTTTATCCAGTACGCCGTTGACGAATTTGTGGCTGTCTTCAGCGCCAAAGGTTTTCGCCAGTTCAATCGCTTCGTTGATGGCCACTTTATAAGGCACATCGCTGCGTTTTGACAGCTCAAACAACGCAATACGCAGCACGGCTTTTTCAACCTGTCCCAGCTCTTCAAGCAAACGGGACAGATACGGTTTCATTAAACCATCCAGGTACGCGCTGTTAGTCGCCACCCCGGATAGCAGTTCACGGAAATAGAGAACGTCGACGTCTTTTACGTCCTGTTCCGCCAGGAACTGGTATTCAACATCAGCGATGTCGTTCTGGGACAACTGCCAGGAGTAAAGCGCCTGGACGGCACACTCACGGGCGCGGCGACGAGCAGCAGGTTTCACGGAATTCCCCTTACAAAAAATCAGGCCTTAATGGCTTTCAATACATTAATCATTTCAAGCGCGGTCAGCGCAGCTTCTGCGCCTTTATTACCGGCTTTTGTACCAGCACGTTCGATGGCTTGTTCAATACTCTCGGTGGTCAGAACACCAAAGGCTACCGGCACGCCGCTGTCCTGGGCAACGCTTGCCAGGCCATTGCTGGCGCCGCCTGCCACATATTCAAAGTGCGCAGTCCCCCCGCGAATCACGGTTCCCAGCGCAACCACGGCGTCGTATTTACCGCTTTTCGCCAGCGCTTCGGTCGCCAGCGGCAGTTCATAGGCGCCAGGCACCCACACTACGGTAATATTATCATCTTTTACCTGACCAATACGCGTCAGGGCATCAACCGCGCCATCCAGCAGGCTGTCGTTGATAAACTGATTGAAACGCGCAATAGTGATGGCGACACGAGCGTCAGGGGCTGCAACGTTAGCTTTAATAATGTTCATATTCTCTCTTCCAGGGTTCATTTGGCCCCGCAGGGGGGCGGATTTTATCATAATAATTTGAGCGCTGCTCCCCTTTCGACGGGAGAACTCATGCGCTCACCATATGCAGGCAAACATCCGGGCCGACATGACGTATTTCGCTGAAGGTAAATTGCGGCGCGTCGGCGAGCTTCTCAAGCCCCGGCAATTCGCATAATCCCCGCGCCTGGGTTCCCAACAATTTAGGCGCGACATAGACAATCAGTTCATCCACCAGCCCAGCTTGCAGCAACGCGCCTGCCAGTCCCGGTCCGGCTTCAACCCATATGCTATTAATCTGCTGCCTGCCTAACTGCATCATCAGTACAACCAGATCCAAATGTCCGTTGTGCGCCGGCACGCTGATAGTACGAACCGCATCGGGCCACGCGCGGCTATCTTCCTGGGTACGCGCAATCCACGTTTCGCCAGGCTGCTGCACAATACGATGCGCAGGCGTTACCCGGTTTTGGCTGTCGATAACAATTCGCACCGGCTGGCGCAGATTTTCCTGCGGGTAAGACGCCTGCGTAGAGGCATCTAACTCCGCCCAACGCACCGTCAAGGCCGGATCGTCAGCCAATACCGTCGCGCTACTGGTTAAGATAGCGTGGCTTTGCGCACGCAAGCGCTGAACGTCGCGCCGGGCCTGCGGCGAGGTGATCCACTGGCTTTCGCCGCTGGCCATCGCCGTCCGTCCATCCACGGAGGCGCCCAGTTTAAGCTGAAGATAAGGGAATCCGGTACGCATCCGCTTGAGGAAGCCTTTATTGAGCGCCTCCGCTTCACTCATCATTAACCCGTGGCTGACCGCAATACCCGCCTGTTGCAGGCGATACAGCCCACGCCCGGCGACCTGTGGGTTCGGGTCCTGCATCGCGGCGACCACGCGCGCGACGCCGGCCGCAATCAGCGCATCGCAACATGGCGGCGTTCGCCCATGATGGCTACAGGGTTCAAGCGTGACATAGGCGGTTGCGCCTTTGGCTTTTGCGCCCGCCATCCGCAGCGCATGAACCTCGGCGTGCGGCTCTCCGGCGCGATGGTGATAACCTTCGCCGACGATGTCGCCATTGTTAACAATGACACAGCCGACATTAGGGTTCGGGTGAGTGGTGAAACGTCCACGCTGCGCCAGTTTGAGCGCTCGCGCCATGTAAAACTCATCCTGCATGGCTTAGTCCTGTAGGCGAGCGATTTCTTCGCCAAAGTCTTTGATATCTTCGAAACTGCGATAGACGGAGGCAAAGCGAATATACGCGACTTTATCGAGTTTTTTCAGCTGCTCCATGACCAGGTTGCCAATCATCTTGCTGGGAACTTCACGCTCCCCAGTGGCACGTAATTGTGACTTAATATGGTTCAATGCCATTTCAACATCATCTGCGCTGACGGGTCTTTTTTCCAGCGCTCTCAACATGCCGCTACGCAGCTTATCCTCATTAAAGGGTTCGCGCACATCGTTGCTTTTTATCACGCGCGGCATGACCAGTTCAGCCACTTCAAAGGTCGTAAAGCGTTCATTACACACCAGGCACTGCCGACGGCGGCGCACGGACGAGCCCTCGCCTACAAGACGAGAGTCAATGACTTTGGTATCTACGGCGAAACAAAATGGGCAATGCATACGGCGTCCTGACCAGATGATTTAGGAAATGCTATTTTACCCTGAACTGGCGCGACAACAAAGGCGGAGCGCTTTTGAGATAAAGGATCGGTGCCTTTGTGCGTATAGCGCACTACCATTACGCTATCGAACCATGAAGGAAATGATCGACATGACAAGACGTTACCTAAGAATTCTCCTGGTGGGAAGTCTCTTGAGCCTGACCGCCTGCGCGCCGCAGAGCGAAGTTCGCCAGATGCATCAAAGCATTAGCACCCTGAATAAAGAGATGACCCAACTGAATCAGGAAACGGTAAAAATTACCCAACAAAATAAGCTGAATGCGGAGTCAACCCGCGGCGTCTATTTGTTGCCTGGCGCCAATACGCCTGCCCGGCTGGAGAGTCAGATCGGTACGCTACGTATGACGTTGCTGGAGATTACGCCTGTCGCAGACGGCGCTCACGCAACGTTACGCATTCAGGGCGAGTCCCGCGATCCGCTGCCGGCATTCAGCGCTACCGTAGAGTACGGGCAAATTCAGGGCACTACGGAGAACTATCAGGAGGTGAATGCACAGAGCCTTCTGGTAAATGCCCCTGCCAGTTTGCTGGCGCCCAGTGATGTCAATATTTCGTTACCGTTGAAGGGGATCACACCGGCGCAGTTAGGCTTCATTCGCATCCATGATATTCAGCCTGTTAATCAATAAACGTTCTGGCGGAGCGTTTTGTGCGTTCCGCAACATCCCCCGCGCGACTTTTGTTGCCCTACTGACATTTCCGTCATTTATGACATGAATTGGTAATATTCATGAAAGATAGTACTGTCGCCGCGTCTAAAATGCGCAAACGTGAACGCAATCGATTACGTAAATGATAGATATGTGAAACAAGACATATTTTTGTGAGCAATGATTTTTATAATAGGCTCCGCAGAAACACGAAATATTTAGAAACGCAAATTGCGTTCTTTTCACTCCCGTAAGGGATTTCAAACAGTGGCATACATATGAAAAAAACTTTACTCGCAGTCAGCGCAGCGCTGGCGCTCACCTCATCTTTTACTGCTAACGCAGCAGAAAATGATCAGCCGCAGTATTTGTCCGACTGGTGGCACCAGAGCGTAAACGTGGTAGGCAGCTACCATACCCGTTTCTCGCCGAAATTGAACAACGACGTCTATCTGGAATATGAAGCATTTGCCAAAAAAGACTGGTTTGATTTCTACGGCTATATCGATATTCCCAAAACCTTTGATTGGGGTAACGGCAACGATAAAGGTATCTGGTCCGACGGTTCTCCGCTGTTCATGGAAATCGAACCGCGTTTCTCGATTGATAAGCTGACCGGCGCAGACCTGAGCTTCGGCCCGTTTAAAGAGTGGTATTTCGCCAACAACTACATCTACGATATGGGCGATAACAAAGCCAGCCGCCAGAGCACATGGTATATGGGTCTGGGGACCGATATCGACACCGGCCTGCCGATGGGCCTGTCGCTGAACGTGTATGCGAAATATCAGTGGCAAAACTACGGCGCGTCCAATGAAAACGAATGGGACGGCTACCGTTTCAAAGTGAAATACTTCGTCCCCATCACCGATCTGTGGGGCGGTAAACTGAGCTATATCGGCTTTACCAACTTTGACTGGGGATCTGATTTAGGCGACGATCCGAACCGTACCAGCAACTCCATCGCTTCTAGCCATATCCTGGCGCTGAACTACGATCACTGGCACTACTCGGTCGTTGCGCGTTACTTCCATAACGGCGGACAGTGGCAGAATGGCGCAAAACTGAACTGGGGCGACGGCGATTTCAGCGCGAAATCTACCGGCTGGGGCGGCTACCTGGTCGTGGGTTATAACTTCTAAACCTGCAAAAAAGGCCAGAGGTCGTCCTCTGGCCCGTTTCGGGCGCATGCTGCCATGCGGCGGCGAGTCGCGCCCACTTCACATTACTTCCGGCGATGCCACCAGCCTAAAAACAGACCTGTCGCAATCCCGACCAGCGTTGGTGCCGCCAGATCGTGCCAGATAGTAATGCTCAACTCTGTGAGCGTCATATTGCCGCCTTTGTTGCAATGGCAACGGTTCGCGGCTATCCTCAACTTGTCTGGAGTCAAGTTAGCCCCCGTAATGTTGCCGGTGAATACCGAACAATGTGCGGGGGTTTTCTCTTTCCAGCGACAAGGCCACCGGGGATCAAGCCCCCGCAACATTGCGCCTCACCGGGTTGCCCCGGCTTACCGCTGATTCTACTCTGCTCGCCAGTATCGGCAGGACTTAAAAACAAAAAAATCCCAACCTTGCGATCGGGACTCCAGTGACAATGTATGCGTTACAGGACGTTTGGGGGCTGACGACAAACTCCGGGGCTGAAAAAATGTCGGATTGCATCCGACCTACGAAAACCAATAATTCATTTATATTGCGGATTCCGTTGGGTGGAGCGAAGCGTAACCTAACATTCAACAGCACCAACAGCTTTGTCAGCAGTCTGCTTATTTCTTTTTGTTCATCATCGCTTTCAGATCGGCAAACGGGTTATAAGTCGCCTCGCCGACATCTTTTTGCGCATCTTCCCCGGCAATGACCGTCGAACCGTACTGATCGGCTTCGGTATATTTAGAATGCTCATGATCGTGGCAGTAGAGGCACAATAGCTCCCAGTTGCTGCCGTCTTCCGGGTTATTGGTGTGGTCATGATCGATATGATGCACCGTCAGCTCACGCAGATTTGAATACACAAACTCACGGGAACAACGTCCGCACACCCACGGAAACAGCTTCAGCGCTTTTTCACGATAGCCGCTTTCCAGGCGCGCGTAGTTTTTTGGGATGATAGCCATAATTAACAGGTACCTGAATAATACAAAGGGTTATGCGCAGTTTCCCGCGAAGCCGGGCTTTTAGCAATGATTCTGTGCAACTTATATATCCAGGTAAGCAAGGCTATTTCAGGCAAACTGATGACCAATCAACCCGTTTTACAAGCGTTAGAGGTATCGCTATCACATCTTACGGCATTTTTTCGTGCTCGACTTTTCGCAAAAAATCACGCAAAGAACGGTCGATTGTTTCACGAAATCGCCGGTTAAGCGGAGTAATTTGTAAACAGCGATCGAGGCGAAAACACCGATAGTCTTCCCGTCTCTCACACCAGGCAACCAGCAGCCAGTGCTCTCCCCAGAAAAACAATCCCAGCGGTTGTATATCCCGCGAAGAGAGATGCCCCGCTTCATCACGATAATGTAGCGCCAACACCTGCTGCGCCGAAACGGCCTGATGGATAAGATCAAACGCGCTGCGCGAATGTGGAGATGTACCCAAATCCGGAGCGTAAATCCGTGTCTGCTCCGCTTTACGGCGGCTCTCTTCCGGCAAAATGGCCAACACTTTTTCCTGGGCGGATTCAAGCTCGCGCGATAGCGAATCGCCGCCCCAGGTTTTCAATAACCGTATAGCCACCATCAGTGCTTCCGATTCACGATGGGTAAGCATCAAGGGCGGCAGATCAAAACCCGCCATTAAACGGTATCCGCTCCCCGCTTCACCTTCGACAGGCACACCGGATAACGACAGATCGCGAATATCGCGATAAATCGTCCGTTCAGAAACCGCAAGCCGCTGTGCCAACAGCGCTGCCGTCGTCAGTCGTCTACCCCGCAAAATTTGCACGATCTGAAACAAACGGTCAGCGCGTCGGGTCATATTGACTCTCTTATTTTAGCGAATATCACGCGGGTTGATGCAAACCTATTCGATTGCCTTCGCTGTCAATAAACAAAGCAATAGTTCCAATATCATCTCCGGGCTCTATCGGTTCCAGAACACACTTGCCGCCAGCGAGAACGATACGTTCAATTGTGGCTAACAAATCCGCGGTATGCAGGTAAATAACGACTCCCTGCGCAACTGGAGCGACATCATCATGTTTTATCAACGCTCCGCCGGGTGCTGGCTCAGCATACGGGAATACGGCCAAATCCGTCCCGTCCATATTTTCACGGCGTAACGATATCTGTATCACTTGCTCATAAAAGGTGATTGCACGCGCCATATCAGTGACCGGAATTTCAAACCAGTTAATGATGTTTTTCATACATCCTCCTGCCTGTGTGGGTAAATTCATGAGGAGTGTATGACAGGGCTCCTGACAGCATACTGTCAGTAATGTTTATCGTCATGGTACATAAACAAAAAAAATCCCGGTCGCATGACCGGGACTCAAACAACGCTTAAATACGTTCTTACGGCAGAATGGACGGCTGATCCGCCCCTTCTTTCTCGACTTTCTGTTGCAGCATGTGCTCTCGCTTCATGCCCAATTTGAGCGCCAGCGCCGATGCCACGTAGATAGACGAAGCGGTACCGATAGAAACGCCAATCAGCATGGTCAGCGAGAAGCCTTCCAGTACCGGACCGCCGAAGAGGTACAGCATCAGAATTACCACTAACGTCGTACCGGAGGTAATCAACGTACGGTGTAGCGTCTGGGTCAGCGACACGTTAAAGATTTCGTAAGGCGTCCCGCGACGGATTTTGCGGAAGTTTTCACGAATACGGTCAGAGACCACGATACTGTCGTTCAGCGAGTAACCGATCACCGACATCAACGATGCCACAATGGTCAGGTCAATCTCGATATGGAAAAGCGACAGTATCCCCAGCGTAATGATTACGTCGTGCGCCAGCGCGATGACCACCCCTGCCGCCAGTCGCCACTCAAAGCGGAAACCGACATAAACGAGGATAGAGATCAACGCCACCAGCAGCGCCATAGCGCCGGTTTGCGCCAGATCGGCGCCCACGCTTGGCCCCACGAATTCAATACGCTTCACGGCCGCGTTCTGGTTGGTGGCTTCATTAATGATCGTCACCACTTTGCTACCCAGTACCTGACCGCCGGTTTCACCTTCGGTTGGCGGCATACGCACCATAATGTCGTGACTGCTGCCAAAGTTCTGCAACTGCGGCTCTTCATAGCCCGCTTTTTGCAGCGCTTCGCGCATCACGTCCATTTCAGCCGGTTTTTCCAGCGTGATTTCAATTACCGTACCACCGGTGAAATCCAGCCCCCAGTTAAACCCGCGTACACCCATAATGACAATGGCCGCGATCAGCAACAGCCCGGAGATGCCGAATGCCCAGAAGTCCCAGCGCATAAAGTCATAGACTTTACGGCCGTGGTTTAGTTGTTCAACAGTGTATTCCTGTGCCACATCGCACTCCTCAGATTGACAGCTTAGTGACGCGCTTGCCGCCATATAGCAGGTTTACGATAGCACGCGTACCGATAATCGCGGTAAACATCGACGTCGCCACACCGATACCGGTCGTAATCGCGAACCCTTTAATTGCCCCGGTACCGACAGCATACAGAATGATGACTTTAATCAGCGTCGTGATGTTCGCATCGAAGATGGAACTGAACGCGCCGGCATAGCCTTCGTTTATCGCCTGCTGTACCGTGCGGCCATTACTCAACTCTTCTTTGATACGTTCGTTAATCAGAACGTTGGCGTCGACCGCCACCGCAAGGGTTAACACGATACCCGCAATCCCCGGCATACTGAGCGTTGCCCCCGGCAACAGCGACATGATACCGACAATCAACACCAGGTTAGCCACTAACGCGCTGGTCGCAATCAGACCAAACTTCTTATAGAAGAAGATCATGAACAGGATGGAGACCACCAGACCGGCCAGACAGGCTTCCAGGCCCTGCTTGATGTTCTGCATACCCAGAGTCGGGCCAATGGTGCGCTCTTCAACGATCTGAATCGGCGCAATCAGGGCGCCCGCACGCAGCAGCAACGAGAGCTGACGCGCTTCGTTCGGGTTGCTGATACCGGTAATACGGAAGCTGTTACCCAGCCGAGACTGGATGTTGGCAATGTTAATCACCTCTTCCTGTTTCACCAGTACGGCGCGACCGTTAGCGTCTTTCTTACCGCTGTCTTTATACTCCACAAACAGGGTTGCCATCGGTTTGCCGATATTGTCCTTAGTGAAGTTAGACATGATATTGCCGCCTGCGCTATCCAGCGAGATGTTAACCTGCGGTTGGTTATATTCATCCTGGCTGGACGTCGAGTCGGTGATATGGTCGCCGGTGAGGATCACGCGTTTGTACAATACCACCGGCTGACCTTCGCGGGTCTGTTTCACTTCGGAATCGCCCGGTACGCGCCCGGCGGCAGCGGCGGCCTGGTCAACGTTGGTATTCACCAGACGGAATTCCAGCGTCGCGGTCGCGCCGAGAATTTCTTTCGCGCGAGCGGTATCCTGGATACCCGGCAGCTCAACCACAATACGGTCTGCGCCCTGGCGTTGTACGACAGGCTCCGCGACGCCCAGTTGGTTAACACGGTTACGCAGAATATTAATGTTCTGCTGAACGGCGTATTCGCGCGCTTCGCTCAGGCGCGCATCGGTCATTACCGCGCGAAGTTGATTACCGCCCTGGCTGGAAATCACCAGGTCACGATGACGCGGCGTCAGATAGGCGATCGCCTCATCACGCGCTTTGCTGTCACGGAACGTGATGCTCAACCCATAATTATTTTCTTTACGAACGGTGGTATAAGGAATGCCTTTTTCACGCAGATCGCTGCGCAGGCTATCGATATTTTGTTCCTGGAGTTTACCTAACGCGGTATCCATATCCACTTCCATCAGGAAGTGAACGCCGCCGCGCAGATCAAGACCGAGCTTCATCGGATCGGCGTGAATAGCCGCCAACCAGCGCGGCGTAGCCGGCGCAAGGTTAAGCGCCACGACATATTTATCCCCCAGCACGCTCATCAGCGCTTCACGGGCGCGTAGCTGGGTATCGGTGGTGTCGAAGCGCGCAAGAATAGCGCCCTCTTCCAGTGCCACAGACTTAGCGGGAATTTTTTCTTCTTGTAACGTTTTCTGGACCTGGATCAGCGTTTGCTCACTGGCGGCGACGCCGCGCACGCCAGTGATTTGAACAGCCGGATCCTCACCATACAGGTTGGGAAGTGCGTAAAGCAGGCCGACGATAATCACGACGACCAGCATGATGTACTTCCACAAAGGATAACGGTTTAACACGGCAGTTCCCTTTGGGAAAACGAAATATTACAGCGCCTTCATGGTGCCTTTCGGCAGAACGGCAGCTACGAAGTCACGTTTGATAACCACTTCCGTGGTGTCATTCAGCGCGATGGCAATGTAGCCGGCTTCCGCTACTTTGGTCACTCGACCGACCAGACCGCCATTCGTCAGAACTTCATCACCTTTCGCAATGGAGTCCATCAGCTTTTTGTGCTCTTTGGTGCGCTTCTGCTGCGGGCGCAGGATCATGAAATAGAAAATCAGACCAAACACCACCAGCATTAAAATCAGAGACATCGGGCTGCCCTGCGCTGGAGCACCTGTTGCCGCTACCGCATCAGAAATAAAAAAGCTCATTCAAATTCCCTCATTATTAAAATTAATCAACGTTCAAAGGTGGAACGGGTCGCCCCTGACGTTGGTAAAACTCGGTTACGAAGCTCTCTAATTTACCCTCTTCAATAGCCTTGCGTAAACCCGCCATCAAACGCTGGTAGTAACGCAAGTTATGAATGGTATTGAGACGCGCACCTAATATTTCGTTGCAACGGTCGAGATGATGCAAGTAAGCGCGTGAATAATTGCGACAGGTGTAGCAATCGCACTCGGCGTCAAGCGGGCTGGTGTCGCTTTTATGCTTTGCATTACGAATCTTCACCACGCCGTCGGTCACAAACAGATGACCATTACGGGCATTTCGCGTTGGCATGACACAGTCAAACATATCAATACCGCGACGCACCCCTTCCACCAGATCTTCCGGTTTACCCACGCCCATCAGGTAACGCGGTTTGTCAGCCGGGATCTGCGGGCAAACGTGCTCCAGAATGCGGTGCATATCTGCTTTCGGCTCACCGACAGCCAAACCGCCGACAGCGTAGCCATCAAAGCCAATCTCTACCAGACCTTTCACCGAGATATCGCGTAAATCTTCGTAAACGCTGCCCTGAATGATGCCAAAAAGCGCATTCTTATTGCCAAGGCTATCAAAACGGTCGCGGCTACGCTTCGCCCAACGCAACGACATCTCCATCGAGCGTTTCGCATAGTCCCAGTCTGCCGGGTACGGCGTACATTCATCAAAGATCATCACGATATCGGAACCGAGATCGTACTGGATCTCCATCGACTTTTCCGGATCGAGGAAAATCGGATCACCGTTGATCGGGTTACGGAAGTGCACGCCTTGCTCGGTAATCTTACGAATATCGCCGAGGCTGAAGACCTGGAAGCCGCCGGAATCGGTGAGAATCGGCCCTTTCCACTGCATAAAATCGTGCAGATCGCCATGCAGCTTCATGATCTCCTGACCCGGACGCAGCCACAGGTGGAAAGTGTTGCCGAGAATAATCTGCGCGCCGGTCGCTTCCACTTCTTCCGGCGTCATGCCTTTCACGGTACCGTAAGTACCCACAGGCATAAAAGCAGGCGTTTCCACTACGCCACGATCAAACACCAGACGACCGCGACGCGCGCGACCATCGGTGGTATCTAACTCAAATTTCATTATCACTCCTGCGTCAGAAAAACAGTCCGACGTTTAACGACTCGCTACGGAATGATTCCATAGCTAATAAATTCCCGAAGGCGTCATCGGCGCAGCCAGTTTGGGGTCGACCAGCGCACAGCCACCGGAGCGTACACGCAGTACGTGAGGATGGCGAGCACTGCCCGGCGTCAAAATGGCAAGTGAGATAGCCTTCTTACGGACGCTCAGAAATAGCCTGCGGATTGTACGTGATAAACATCGCGTCCCCGTAGCTAAAAAAGCGATATTTTTGTTCTACCGCAGTCTTATAGGCATTCATGGTGTGTTGATAACCGGCAAATGCGGAAACCAGCATAATCAACGTCGATTCCGGCAGATGGAAGTTGGTGATCAGCGCATCAATCACTTTGTATTGATAACCTGGATAAATAAAGATTTGCGTATCGCCGAAGAACGGCTCTATCAAATCGCTTTTTGCCGCCTGCGCCGCGCTTTCCAGCGAGCGTACCGAGGTGGTGCCGACCGCAATCACGCGGTTGCCGCGCGCTTTCGCCGCCAGCACCGCGTCGACCACCTCTTGCGGCACCTCAGCATATTCGGAGTGCATGATGTGATCTTCAATGGTATCGACACGCACCGGCTGGAAAGTGCCCGCGCCTACGTGTAGCGTAACAAACGCCATTTCGACACCTTTCTCACGAAGCGCCGCCAGCAGCGGCTCATCAAAGTGCAGCCCCGCGGTCGGCGCGGCGACGGCGCCCGGTTTTTTACTGTAGACCGTCTGGTACAGTTCGCGGTCGGCGTCCTCGTCCGGACGGTCGATGTACGGCGGTAACGGCATATGGCCGATGGCGTTGAGAATATCCAGCACCGGACGCGGGTCATTAAACTCAACTTCAAACAGAGCGCCGTGACGCGCGGTCATGGTCGCGTGAATACTTTCGTCGTCGCCCAGTAGCAGTTCCGTGCCCGGTTTTGGCGCTTTAGAAGCGCGAATATGCGCCAGGATGCGTTTATCATCGAGCATACGTTCGACCAGCACTTCTATCTTGCCGCCGCTGGCTTTACGGCCAAAGAGCCGCGCCGGGATCACGCGGGTATTATTGAAGACCAGCAAATCGCCAGGGTTGAGCTTATCGAGCAGATCGGTGAAAGTACCGTGCGTCAGCGCGCCCGTCGGCCCCTCTAATGACAGCAAACGGCAGCGACTGCGTTCCGGCTGTGGGTAGTGGGCAATCAGGGATTCGGGTAGTTCAAAGGAAAAATCGGTAACGCGCATGACTCTGACTCAGACTAAAATAAGAGGCGGGTAGTCTAGTGCCGGGGCGTTCCCGCTGCAACCGTTACCCGCTTTTTGGACAGAGAATCAATAATGAATTTTCTTGCTCACCTGCATCTGGCGCACCTTGCCGACAGCTCGCTTTCCGGTAATCTTCTGGCCGATTTTGTCCGCGGTAACCCGGCAACACATTATCCTCCTGACGTGGTAGAGGGTATTTATATGCATCGGCGTATTGACGTCATGACCGACAACCTGCCGGAAGTTCGTGAGGCGCGAGAGTGGTTCCGCCATGAAACGCGGCGCGTGGCGCCCATTACGCTGGACGTCATGTGGGATCATTTTTTATCGCGCCACTGGACGCAAATCTCCCCTGATTTTCCACTTCAGGCGTTTGTCGGCTACGCCCATGCGCAGGTCGCGACGATTCTGCCCGACTCCCCGCCGCGCTTTGTCAACCTGAATGATTATCTTTGGTCAGAAAAATGGTTAGAGCGGTATCGCGATATGGATTTCATTCAAAACGTGCTGAATGGCATGGCGAATCGCCGTCCCCGGCTGGATGCCTTGCGTGATTCCTGGTACGATCTGGACGCGCACTACGACGCGTTAGAAGAGCGCTTCTGGCATTTTTATCCGCGTATGATGGCACAGGCCGCCCGCAAAGCGCTGTGACGGCCTGATAGCGAGGGCGTGCGTCAGATCCGCCGTTGGCAGAAAGATCGTTCGCTGTCATAAAAGGGTCATCATTACGATTTATAATGACCCGATCGATAGGCAAAAGCTGTCTCATTGATTGTCAAGACCGCATTGTTTTGTCGCTTCGCCCTCCCTATACTGCCCGCGTTGCGTTCTAAAACCCTTAATATTGCAGGAGAATTATTATGGTACTGGTTACTCGTCAGGCCCCGGATTTCACCGCTGCGGCGGTACTGGGTAGCGGTGAGATTGTTGATAAATTCAACTTCAAACAGCACACCAATGGTAAAACGACCGTTCTGTTCTTCTGGCCGATGGACTTCACTTTTGTTTGCCCGTCTGAGCTGATCGCCTTTGATAAACGTTATGAAGAATTCCAGAAGCGCGGCGTTGAAGTGGTCGGCGTTTCTTTCGACTCTGAGTTCGTTCACAACGCATGGCGTAACACCCCTGTCGATAAAGGCGGCATTGGCCCGGTGAAATACGCAATGGTCGCCGACGTGAAGCGTGAAATTCAGAAAGCTTACGGTATCGAACACCCGGACGAAGGCGTTGCGCTGCGCGGCTCTTTCCTGATTGACGCTAACGGTATTGTTCGCCACCAGGTCGTAAACGATCTGCCGCTGGGTCGTAATATCGACGAAATGCTGCGTATGGTCGACGCGCTGCAGTTCCACGAAGAGCACGGTGATGTCTGCCCGGCGCAGTGGGAAAAAGGCAAAGAAGGCATGAACGCCTCTCCGGATGGCGTGGCTAAATACCTGGCTGAGAACATTTCCAGCCTGTAAGTCAGTGCATTGATAAAAGGCTCGCGAATGCGAGCCTTTTTTATGCGTAAGGTGTTACGAACCACCTCGCCTCAACGATTCATCCATACCGTCGCGGAAATCGCGGGTAAACTAAGTCTTCCCTCACGGATGTCACCGCTTCCCGTTTTACATTGCCATCCGGCCACGTTCAGCAACGGCAACGCTTCCAGCGCCACTTCACAGGCCTCGCCCCGGTTAATAGCCACCAGCGCCCGCTGCTGCTGATAAACTCGCACGAATACCACTACGTCACCTTCGGCATACAGCGCCTGGCATCCGCCACGACGCAGCGCCAGACTGCTCTGGCGCAGTTTCGCCATACGCTGGTACAGCGCCAGCAAGTTGCCGTCCTGCTTGCGTTCATCCCATGGGAACGGTTTGCGGCACATGGGGTCATTTGCGCCGTCCACGCCGACTTCATCGCCGTAATAAATACATGGCACGCCGGGCCAGGTAAACAGCCAGACCACCGCCAGCGGCAGGCGCGCCGCGTCTTTACCCAGCAGAGTTTTAAAGCGCGCAGTATCATGGCTGTCGAGTTGATTAAACATGCGCAGTTGTTGCTGATGTGACAGCCCGGCGCGGTAGTTATCCATCCACGCGATACAGGTCCGGGCATCAATATGCTGTGGTTCGTAAGCGATATCAGTATTGGCGAGAAATCCCCATAGCGGGAAGGTGAAGCCGCGATAATTCATGGCGGCATCTTCCGCATCGGCCTGTAGCCACTGCCGCGCATCGCCGAAATGTTCCCCCACAATATAGGCTTCGGGCTGCGCCTCTTTTGCCGCCCGGGTAATACCGGCGACGTGCTGCAAATTATGACGCGCCCCGCCCGCCTCGCCCAGCATATGTACGACATCCAGCCGCCAGCCGTCCATATTCCACGGAGCCTTTAGCCAGTGACGAACGATACTGTCCTCACCGCGATAGATCTCATCGACCAGCGTTTCTGATTGATAATCGAGTTTCGGCAGGCTCGGATAACCCAGCCAGTCCAGCGCCACGCCTTGTGGTGAAAAGGAGTACCAGTCGCGCCACGGCGAGTCCGGGTGATGGCACGCGCCGCCAGTGCTGCGGTTATGCCTGTCAAACCACGCATGCGAGTCGCCACTATGATTAAACACGCCATCCAGCACCAGCCTCATGCCCTGCGCCTGGGTTTCACGCCGCAGGCGTAGCAGCGCCCGATCGCCGCCAAATTGCGGATCGACATGGCGATAATCTTCCGTATCGTACTTATGGACGCTCGGCGCGGTAAATACCGGATTCAGATATAGCGCTGTGACGCCCAGTTTTTTCAGATACGGCAGCTTCTCACAAATGCCATTCAGACAGCCGCCGTAAAAGGTGGAACCGCCCGCCTGGGGGGTGAGCGGTTCATCCCACTCTTTACGCACGATGTCGTGACCGGCAGCATGGTGGTAATACACCTTATCCTGCCCGGCTTCACGAGACTGGCTGCGGGCAAAACGATCCGGGAAGATCTGATAAAAAATTTGATCGGCGACCCACTGCGGGCCGCTATCCGGCACATCAACCGCAAATTGTTCCAGACGCGCAGGCGGAAAACGGCTAAATCCCTGTGGCGTAAACCAAAGCTGGCGGTCATGCCAAAGCAATTTAAAGCTGTAACGGCGACGGGGTTGCCCTAACGCGATATTGAGCGTCGCTCGCCACGCCGTCACGCCCGGCTGCGGCTGGCGGCGCTGTTTGCGCATCGCCAGTGAGATTTCTTCATTATCGAATTCTGAGCGCAACGTCACGCGAGACGGCGGATTTTCTCCGCTCAGCCACAGCGTAATGGTTAATTTATCGTTATGTTGCTTCACAAATGGGGCAACCGGTAAGTGCCAGGCATTCAACATCTCGTATCCCCTCTACTGAAAATGGGGCCACCTTGCCACAGAGATTTAAAGGATAACTCATCATCCAGGGGTTTATTAGGGGAGGAGGCTCCAGGAGGAGAAGCGGCTCCGCTTATCCGGTCTACCGTTGCCTGCAGACCGGATAAGGCAGAGAAAAACGACTACGCCTGCGCCAATTGACGGTCGCGACGGCGTTTAAATATCCAGCCAATCAACAGCAGAACTATCCAGGCGAAGCCCACATACAGTGAGATGCGGGTATCCGGATGGTAGCCGATAAGCGCAATAATGAAGACCAGGAAAATCAGACCCGCTATCGTCGTTACGACACCGCCCGGCACCTTAAATTTCAGCGCTTTTACCTCTTCCGGCGGTAAACGACGACGGAAGGCGATTTGCGACAGCAGGATCATAATCCATACCCATACCGTCGCAAACGTCGCCAGCGAAGCAATCACCAGGAAGACGTTTTCCGGCATGATGTAGTTCAGGTAAACCGCAAACAGCAGCGCAATCGTCATCACCAGTACAGTGACCCACGGAATACCACGGCGTGACGTTTTGGCAAAGATTTTCGGCGCGCTCCCCTGCTCCGCCATACCATGCAGCATACGGCCTACGCCAAACACATCGGAGTTGATAGCGGAAAGCGAGGCGGTCAATACCACAAAGTTCAGAATGCTGGCGGCAAAGGTAATCCCCATATGCTGGAACGTCAGCACAAATGGACTGCCGTTTGTGCCGACCTGATTCCACGGATAGATAGACATAATGACGAACAGCGTGCCGACATAAAATACCAGGATACGCATCGGTACTGAGTTAATGGCGCGCGGAATGGATTTCTCCGGGTCTTTCGCTTCCCCGGCGGTGATACCGATAATCTCAATCCCGCCGTAAGCGAACATCACCATTTGCAGCGACATGATCATTCCCAGCCAGCCATTGCTGAAGAAGCCGCCGTTGCTCCACAGGTTATGAATGCCGGTGGGCTGCCCGCCGTTGCCAATTCCCCACACAATGATGCCGATACCCGCGACAATCATGATAATAATGGTGGCGACTTTGAAGAAGGAGAACCAAAACTCCAGCTCGCCGAACACCTTGACGCTCATCAGGTTGATGGCGCAAATGATCAGCACCACGCTAAGCACCCAAATCCAGTGCGGCACGGCGGGGAACCAGACCCCCATGTAAATGCCGAACGCGGTCACGTCAGCAATGGCGACGATCAGGATCTCAAAACAGTAGGTCCAGCCGGTAATGTAGCCCGCAAGCGGGCCGAGGTTTTCCTGCGCATAGCGCGAAAATGAGCTGGCGGCAGGGTTGTGAACGGACATTTCCCCCAATGCGCGCATAATGATATATGCCGCGACCCCGCCAATAATATAGGCCAACAGCACGCTCGGCCCCGCCATTTTGATGGCGTCCGCCGAGCCGTAAAACAGGCCGGTGCCGATTGCCGAACCTAATGCCATAAAGCGAATGTGCCGGGTGCTCAGCCCACGCTTTAGCTTATTATTGCTTTCCATCAATTTCTGACCTATCAACACAATAAAAAACCACGGGGCGTTAAGCCCCGTGGTGTACACATATGTCAGCGATTTTAGTGGGCGCTGGAGGTCACCTGCCGACCCGCCGCGCGATCCCAGATAATCGCCAGGATCACCATCACCACCGTTGGCATCAACCACGCCAGTCCCTGTTCCGCCAGCGGCAAACGCTGACTCCAGGCTGGCAGCATATCGCCAAAAGCAGATGCTTTGATGCCGTCAAGGATACCAAAAAGCAGACTGATAAACATGGCCGGCGCGATGATACGGGTGGAATTATGCCACCATGAGCGGGTAAAACTTAATACAACCAGTGCGATACATGGCGGATAGATAGCCGTCAGCACCGGAATGGAGATTTGAATCAGATGGCTCAGTCCGAGGTTTGACACCACCATAGAGAAGCCGCCGAGAATAAAGACCAGCGTGCGGTAAGACAGCGGAATATACTGCGCGAAAAACTCAGCGCAGGCGCAGGTCAGCCCCACCGCCGTCACCAGACACGCGATAAAGATCAGCGCCGCCAGCAGGAAGCTTCCCGCGCCGCCAAAGGTATGCTGAACGTAGGCATGAAGAATCGCCGCGCCGTTCGCTGACTGATCGACCAGCGTCGCGCTATCAGAACCTAAGCGGAACAAGGCAAGGTAAAGCAGCGTCAGCCCCACGCCCGCCATCAGGCCGGCCCAGACCGTGTAACGCGTCAACAGGCGCGCTTCGGTAACGCCGCGAGAACGCGCCGCGTTCACAATAACGATACCAAACACCATTGCGCCCAGCGTATCCATCGTCAGATAGCCGTTCACAAACCCGTTAGAAAAGGCCGCATTCTGATAAGCGTCCAGGGCGTTGCTGATTGGACCGGCAGGCCAAACGATAGCCGCGACGGACAGGATGACCAGCGCAATAATTTTCAACGGCGCCAGGAAATTCCCCACCGTATCCAGCAGCTTACCCGGATAGAGGGAAACCAGAATAACGATAGCGAAATAGACCACGCTGTAAATCAGCAACGGCATTGCAGAATCGCCGGTCAACGGAGCGATACCGACCTCAAACGACACCGTCGCGGTACGCGGCGTCGCAAATAACGGCCCGACGGCCAGATAGCAAACGGTCGCCAGCAGGAGTCCCGCCACTTTACCAATCGGCGTACTGAGGCTGTCTACGCCGCCGCCGACTTTCGCCAGCGCCACAACAGTAAGAACCGGTAGCCCTACGGCGGTAATCAGAAAGCCAATAGCGGCTGTCCAGACGTGTTCACCCGCCTGCAAACCGACCATAGGAGGAAAGATAATATTGCCTGCGCCAACGAACAGCGCAAATGTCATAAAGCCCAGGGCGATGATATCGCGCGATTTTAACTGATGGGTCATAAAGTCTTACTGCCTGTGGATGGTGATGTTGTAAACATTAAAATTTTTGCCTTTCCCGGAGGATTATAAAGCGGCGTTTTTTATCAATTTCAGCGGGAAAAGCTCCCGGACCGATGCGGCGAAGAATTGTTTTTCGATTTACCGCGCAAATGCAGTCGTAATGACAGCACCTGAAGCGCAATTTAAACGCTTATAACGTTTTAAAGCAAGGTGGGATCTAAAAACCAGATGAATATAGCGATATGAAATTTACAACCAGAATAAAACACCATTCTCATGAAAAAGTTATGGCTAATCATGCGAACAAAAAATCACCAAACGTTGAATGTTTCAACGAGCCCGTCTTAACTGCAAAGAAAATAAGCCAGCATCCGCTGGCTTATGGAAAGTTATACTTACGAAAGGCAATTAATCGCTATTTTTGGCAATTAAACGTTCCGGCAGCACAAAGCTAAATCGCGTTCCTTTGCCAGGCGAACTGTCGATTTCAAGGCGGCTTTCATGGTGATTCAACGCATGTTTCACAATCGCCAATCCCAGGCCGCTGCCGCCCGTTTGCCGCGAACGCGCTTTATCGACACGGTAGAAGCGTTCGGTCAGACGAGGAATATGCTCGGCAGCAATCCCCGGACCGTTATCTTGAATGCAAAACTCAGCGCCATGCGCGACACGTCGCCAGCTCACCGTAATATGCGTTCCCGCCGGCGTATGGTTTACTGCGTTATACACCAGGTTTGAGATCGCGCTACGTAGCTGCTCTTCATTGCCCAGAACGCTAAGACTATCGTCGACCTCAAACGTAAAGGTATGTTTCTGCTGGCTGAGCGTCTGCGCTTCACGCTCCACGACCCGCAGCATCATCGGTACATCCACTTTTTCATTTAATAACAGCGCCGGGGCCGCCTCAATTTTAGACAGCGTAAGCAGTTGTTTTACCAGCCCTTCCATACGATACGTTTGCTCGCGCATCGTATGCAGCGCTTTCTCTCGCGTCGCCCCCTCCAGCGCCTGTTCCTGCATCATTTCCAGATAGCCTTGCAATACTGTCAAGGGCGTACGCAATTCATGGCTAACGTTGGCGAAAAAGTTACGTCTGGCGCCTTCAAGCTGATGCATTTGCGTCACATCGCGCGCCACCATCAGGAGTTGTTTATCGGTATAAGGCATGACGCGGATCTCCAGGTGCCGCCCGGTATTGAGCACCAAATGAAGCGGACGGGTGAAATCACGCGTTTTTAAATACTGGGTAAACTCCGGATAACGCAGTAGATTGAGAATATTCTGCCCGTTGTCATCCGGCCAGCGTAGCCCCAGTATCTGTTGCGCCAAACCGTTACACCAAAAAATGCCGCCCTCTTCTGTGGTCAGTACCACGGCATCAGGCAGCGACTCCGCGCCGCTGCGAAAACGTTTAATCAAGTTCCCCAGCTCGCGACGACGCTTCTTATTTCGCAACTGCATCTGGTGTAAACCGTATAACAGCGGTTCCCAACTTCCCCGTCCCGGCGGCGGCGTCATACTTCTGTCGACCCAAAGCCACCAGGAAAGACGTAATAAATTCCAGAAATGCCAGACAAGCAGTCCCGTCACCGCCGCCAGTAAAAACCACGGCAGATAACCAAAAAAAGCGCTAAGGATAAGCGCGGGGATGCAACAGAGCACCAGCTCCAGCACCAGCCTTTTCCATGACAGCCGTTCCAGCACGCGTCATACTCCCTCAAGAATGGAAAGCCTTCTCCGCCAGAAACCTGTGTTCTACTGGCGGAAAAGGCATTAAAAGCGGGTCGAAAAACGATACCCTGTCCCGCGTACCGTTTGCACCATCCGGTCGTGGCCGCTGTGCTCCAGCGCCTTACGCAAACGGCGAATATGCACGTCGACCGTCCGGTCTTCAACGTACACATTGGTGCCCCAGACATGATTGAGTAGCTGTTCGCGGCTGTAAACCCGTTCCGGGTGCGTCATAAAGAAATGGAGTAATTTAAATTCGGTCGGCCCCATATCCAGCGGGCTGTCGCCGGTCATCACGCGGTGAGAGCCGGGATCAAGGCTCAGTCCCTGCATCTCGATCACCTCTTCGACCGCCATCGGCGAGATACGCCGCATAACGGCTTTAATGCGCGCCACCAACTCCTTGGGGGAAAACGGCTTGGTAATGTAATCGTCAGCGCCGGTTTCCAGCCCGCGCACACGATCTTCTTCCTCACCTCTCGCGGTCAGCATAACCACAGGAATATCCCGGGTCATGGCCTCACGTTTGAGATGTTTAATAAACTGTAACCCTGACCCGCCGGGCAACATCCAGTCAAGAAGGATGAGATCCGGCCAGGGTTCATTAAGTTTATTCACCGCACTGTCATAATCTTCGGCTTCTACGGGCTGAAAGCCATTTTGTTCGAGCACGAAGCACACCATTTCACGGATCGGCGCCTCATCTTCTACGACCAGAATACGTCTCGCCATAATTTGCCCTGTTAGTCGTTAGTTATCAATGCCGCGCCATTATGCGTCAGATTTATGACAGATTTATGAAAAAAAGGCGGCATTGACAGCATGTTGATGATTTATGACACCGGTGAAACCGTGCATTACCGTGTACCGGCGGTAAATTGCGCCCAAAAATGGAGGGGATGACGTGTATAATCCCGTTCACGCTTTTTTTGCATGGAACAATTATGCGCATCCTCCACACCTCTGACTGGCATCTGGGACAAAACTTCTACAGTAAAAGCCGCGCCGCGGAGCATCAGGCTTTTCTGGACTGGCTGCTGGAGACCGCGCAGGCCCATCAGGTGGATGCCATTATTGTCGCTGGCGATATTTTTGATACCGGTTCGCCGCCAAGCTATGCCCGAGAACTTTATAACCGTTTCGTCGTTAATTTACAGCAAACGGGCTGTCATCTGGTGGTGCTGGCCGGTAATCATGATTCCGTCGCCACGCTAAACGAATCGCGCGACATTCTGGCGTTTCTCAATACAACCGTGATCGCCAGCGCGGGCTATGCGCCGCGGCTACTTCATCGTCGCGACGGGTCTCCGGGCGCCGTACTGTGCCCCATTCCCTTTTTGCGCCCGCGCGACATTATTACCAGTCAGGCGGGATTATCCGGCAGCGAGAAACAGCAGCAACTTCTTCATGCGATTGCCGATTATTATCAACAGCAGTATCAGGAAGCGTGCCAGCTACGCGGCGAACGAAAGCTGCCGGTTATCGCGACGGGACATTTAACCACCGTCGGCGCCAGCAAAAGCGATGCGGTTCGCGACATTTATATCGGTACGCTGGATGCCTTTCCGGCGCAGCATTTCCCCCCCGCGGATTATATCGCATTGGGACACATTCACCGCGCGCAATGTGTCGGCGGCACAGAGCATATCCGCTATTGCGGCTCGCCCATCGCCCTCAGCTTTGATGAGTGCGGCAAAAGCAAATGCGTGCATCTGGTGACCTTCGACCAGGGGAAATGGCAAAGCACCGAAAGTCTGGCTGTCCCCGTGACTCAACCGTTGGCGGTTTTAAAAGGCGACCTGGCATCAATTACCGAACAGCTTGAGCAGTGGCGCGGCGTGGAGCAATCGCCCCCCGTCTGGCTGGATATTGAAATCACCACCGATGATTATCTGCACGATATCCAACGCAGAATACAGACATTAACGGAGTCACTCCCCGTAGAGGTATTACTGGTGCGCCGTAGCCGCGAACAGCGTGAGCGCTCGCTGGCGAACGAGCGGCGGGAAACATTAAGCGAGCTTAGCGTGGAAGAGGTTTTTGCGCGGCGTCTGGCGCTGGAAGCGTTAGATACCCCGCAGCGCGAGCGCCTGAATCAGCTCTTTTCCAGCACGCTCTACGCGTTGAATGAGGAGCACGAGGCATGAAAATTCTCAGTTTGCGTCTGAAAAACCTGAACTCGCTGAAAGGAGAATGGAAGGTCGACTTTACCGCCGAACCGTTTGCCAGTAACGGGTTATTCGCCATTACCGGCCCGACCGGCGCGGGAAAAACCACCTTGCTTGACGCCATCTGCCTGGCGCTGTACCACGAAACGCCGCGCCTGAATACGGTATCGCAATCGCAAAACGATTTGATGACGCGCGATACGGCGGAATGTCTGGCCGAAGTGGAGTTCGAGGTAAAAGGCGAAGCCTGGCGCGCGTTCTGGAGCCAGAACCGAGCCCGAAATCAGCCTGACGGCAATCTCCAGGCCCCACGCGTGGAGCTGGCGCGGTGTTCAGACGGAAAGATCTTTGCCGATAAGGTAAAGGATAAACTGGAGATGATCGCCACGTTGACCGGGCTGGACTACGGGCGCTTCACCCGTTCGATGTTGTTATCGCAGGGGCAGTTCGCCGCCTTTCTTAATGCCAAAGCGAAAGAGCGCGCAGAGCTTCTGGAGGAGCTCACCGGCACTGAGATTTACGGGCAGATCTCCGCACAGGTATTTGAAAAACATAAATCAGCCCGTCTCGAACTGGAAAAGTTACAAGTGCAGGCCAGCGGCGTCGCCCTATTGGCGGACGAACAGTTACAGCAACTGGAAGCCAGTTTGCAGGCGCTTACTGACGAAGAGAAACGCCTGCTGGCCGACCAGCAGGGACAGCAGCAGCACCTTCACTGGCTGACCCGAAAAAACGAGATCCACACTGAATTACACGCCCGGCAGCAGGCGCTGTACGCAGCGCAAGAGGCGCGAGAAAAAGCGCAGCCGCAGCTCGCGGCGCTGACTCTGGCGCAACCTGCTCGCCAGTTGCGTCCGCATTGGGAGCGCATTCAGGAACAAACCCGCGCCGTTGAGCGTGTTCGCCAGCACAGTGATGAAGTGAATGCTCGCTTACAAAGCGCGTATCGCCTGCGCCAGCGTATCCGCGCCTGCGCGCATCGACAATTCACGCAACTGAACGCCACAGGGCAGCGGTTGAAGACATGGCTGGCGGAACACGACGGCATCCGCGTCTGGCGCAGCGAACTGGCGGGGTGGCGAGCATTATTAACACAACAATCCCACGATCGGACGCAACTGAGCCAATGGCAACAGCAGTTGCTGAGCGATACGCGTCAGCGTGATGCGCTACCGCCGCTCACGCTCGACCTCACGCCACAGGCGCTGGCGGAAGCCAGAGCATTGCATACCCGGCAGCGTCCGCTACGCCATCGTCTCGCCGCGCTTCAGGGGCAAATTCTCCCGAAACAAAAGCGTCAGGCGCAGCTACAGGCAGCTATCGCGCGTCATCATCAGGAGCAGGCGCAATACACCCAACGTCTGTCGGATAAGCGTTTGAGTTATAAGACTAAAGCGCAGGAGCTTGCGGACGTTCGCACTATTTGCGAGCAGGAGGCGCGCATCAAAGATCTGGAAAGCCAGCGGGCGCACTTACAGTCCGGCCAGCCGTGTCCGCTTTGCGGCTCGACGACGCACCCCGCCATCGCCGCCTATCAGGCGCTGGAACTGAGCGCGAATCAAACCCGCCGCGACGCGCTGGAAAAAGAGGTCAAAACGCTGGCGGAAGAAGGCGCGGCGCTGCGAGGACAGTTAGATGCCTTAACGCAACAATTACAGCGGGATGAAAGCGAGGCGCAGTCGTTGTTGCAGGAGGAGCAAGCGCTTACTGAGGAATGGCAAACGCTGTGCGCTACGCTGGGCGTTCAGCTCCAGCCGCAAGAAGACCTCGCGGGCTGGCTGACCGCCGCGGAAGAGCATGAGCAACAGTTGGATCAGCTCAGCCAGCGTCATGCTCTACAAACGCAAATCGCGGCGCATACTGAACAGGTAGCGCGCTTTACCGCGCAGATTGCGCAGCGTCAGGCGTCGCTGACGGCTGATTTGGCGCAGTATACGCTTTCCCTTCCAGCGCCAGAAAACGAGGCTTCGTGGCTGAATGAGCGCGCCGACGAAGCGAAAATATGGCAACAGCGTCAGACCGAGTTCGCGGATTTGCAAACGCAGATCGACAGGCTTGCCCCGTTGCTGGAGACGCTACCGCAAACGGATACCGCGGATTCCGACGACGACGTGCCGCTGGATAACTGGCGGCAGGCGCATGATGAGTGCGTGTCATTACAAAGCCAGTTGCAAACCCTGCAGGAACAGACGACGCAGGAGCAGCAGCGCGCCGCCGAGGCGATAGCGCACTTTGATGCAGCGTTAAAAAATAGCCCGTTTGACAGCCAGGCAACGTTCCTGGCGGCGTTGCTGGATGAAGAGACCGTGACCCGTCTGGAAAAACAACAACAAACGCTGGAAAGTCAGCTACAACAAGCGAAGGCGTTAAGCGCGCAGTCCGCGCAGGCGCTGGCTGACCATCAGCAACAGCCGCCCGCCGGTCTGGACCCAACGTGTACGGCGGAGCAGCTCGCGCAGCGGCTGGCGCAGTTGGCGCAACAACTGCGTGAAAACACGACACGCCAGGGGGAAATCCGCCAGCAAATTAAACAGGATGCAGATAATCGGCAGCGCCAACGGGCGCTGATGGCGGAAATGAAACAAGCCTCTCAGCAAGTGGAAGACTGGGGCTATCTCAATGCGCTGATCGGCTCTAAAGAAGGTGATAAGTTCCGCAAATTCGCCCAGGGACTGACGCTGGATAATCTGGTCTGGCTGGCGAATCATCAGCTCACCCGCCTGCATGGCCGCTATTTATTGCAGCGCAAAGCCAGCGACGCGCTGGAACTGGAGGTTGTCGATACCTGGCAGGCCGACGCCGTGCGCGATACGCGAACGTTATCAGGCGGCGAAAGCTTCCTGGTCAGCCTGGCGCTGGCGCTGGCGTTATCAGATTTGGTCAGCCATAAAACGCGCATTGATTCTTTGTTCCTCGACGAAGGCTTCGGCACGCTTGATAGCGAAACGCTGGACGCCGCGCTGGATGCGCTCGACGCGCTGAATGCCAGCGGGAAGACCATCGGTGTGATTAGCCATGTGGAAGCCATGAAAGAACGTATCCCTGTGCAGATAAAAGTGAAAAAAATCAATGGACTTGGTTATAGCAAACTGGACAAAGCGTTTGCCGTGGAGTAACGCGAATGTCATCCTGCACACAGCATACCGTCATGACATAGCATAATAATGAATACACAAAGACGAATAAGGAATGGTATTACCTCGCGCTTATCCGCAAGCTATACGTTGATTGGCTGTGACAATTCATAGCCGCAGCGCGCGACATGCGTCTTCATTTTCGGCAGGTGGTATGAAAAAAGTTATTTTTTCTTTGGCGCTGGGTACGTTCGGCCTGGGGATGGCCGAGTTTGGCATTATGGGCGTGCTGACGGAGCTGGCACGCGATGTCGGAATAACGATTCCCGCCGCCGGGCATATGATCTCGTTTTACGCCTTCGGCGTCGTGCTGGGCGCGCCCGTTATGGCGCTCTTTTCCAGCCGCTTTTCGCTTAAACATATACTGCTGTTTCTGGTCACGCTGTGCGTGATGGGCAATGCCATATTTACCTTTTCCTCGTCATATCTGATGCTCGCCGTCGGCAGACTGGTTTCCGGCTTTCCGCACGGCGCCTTTTTTGGCGTCGGCGCCATTGTCCTGTCAAAGATTATCCGCCCCGGGAAAGTCACCGCCGCCGTCGCGGGTATGGTTTCAGGGATGACGGTGGCGAATCTGGTGGGCATTCCGTTCGGCACTTACCTGAGCCAGGAATTTAGCTGGCGCTACACCTTTTTATTGATCGCGGTTTTCAACATCGCCGTGCTCACCGCAATTTTCTTCTGGGTGCCGGATATCCGTGACAAAGCCCAAGGCAGCCTGCGCGAACAGTTTCACTTCTTGCGTAGCCCCGCGCCGTGGCTCATTTTCGCCGCCACGATGTTCGGCAATGCGGGCGTTTTTGCCTGGTTCAGCTATATCAAGCCATTTATGATGTACATCTCCGGTTTTTCGGAGACGAGCATGACGTTTATTATGATGCTGGTCGGGCTGGGGATGGTGTTAGGCAATCTGTTAAGCGGCAAACTCTCCGGCAGATATACTCCGCTGCGCATCGCGGTAGTGACTGACCTCGTTATCGTGCTCTCTCTCATGGCGCTCTTTTTCTTCAGCGGATACAAAACGGCCTCGCTGACTTTCGCGTTTATCTGCTGTGCTGGTCTGTTTGCGCTCTCTGCGCCGCTGCAAATCCTGCTGCTGCAAAACGCCAAAGGCGGCGAACTGCTGGGCGCGGCGGGAGGGCAAATCGCGTTTAATCTCGGTAGCGCGATTGGCGCCTGGTGCGGCGGGCTGATGCTGACACTAGGTTTTGCGTACCACTATGTGGCGCTTCCCGCCGCCCTGCTCTCGTTTTCCGCCATGTCGTCGTTGCTGGTATACGGACGTCTAAAACACAAGCAGCCATCGGTCACGCCGGTTGCCGGATGACACCATCCGGCTAAAAACATTACGCCAGCGGCCACAGCCAGGCCGCGCCGCGCACGCCGCTTGAATCGCCATGCCGCGCCTTACGTACCGGCGTCTCGCACTCGCCGCCAAAAACAAACGATTTCATCAGCGACGGAACCGTCTTGTACAGGCGCTCAACATTGCTCATACCGCCGCCCAGCACAATGACATCCGGATCCAGAATATTCACGACATGAGATAATGCTTTCGCCAGCCGCAGCTCATAACGGCTTAACGCCAGTTCCGCCACGGCGTCCTGCGCGTCGACCAGACGAATAATCTCATCGCCTTTTAGCGTTTTACCGCTCAAACGCTGGTAATCCGTGGCGAATCCCGTACCGGAAATAAAGGTTTCGATACAGCCTTGTTTACCGCAATAACAGGGAATTTCTTCGCGGTAACGCAACTCATCGTCATCCATCCACGGCAACGGATTGTGGCCCCATTCGCCTGCCGTACCGTTGCCGCCGATGTGCGCCCGGCCATTTAGCGCTACGCCCGCGCCGCACCCGGTACCGATAATCACCGCAAATACCGTTTGCGCCCCCGCCGCCGCGCCATCCACCGCCTCTGATACCGCCAGGCAATTGGCATCGTTGGCTAACCGCACTTCACGCTTCAGACGACGGCTCACATCGCTATCGAACGGCTGGCCGTTAAGCCACGTAGAGTTAGCGTTTTTCACCACGCCGGTGTAAGGCGAGAGAGAACCGGGAATGCCAATGCCGACGCTACCGGTCTGGCCGGTCGCCTGTTCCGCCATGTCGACCAGCGTAGCGATGGTTTCTATCGTTTGCTGATAATCCTCCCGCGGCGTAGGCAGACGATGGCGAAACCGCTGCTCTCCTGCATCATCAAGCGCAATGACTTCCGTTTTTGTGCCGCCTAAATCGATACCAATACGCACATACCGCTCCTCATTTTTTGGGAATATCAACAGGGTAGAATTCACCGTTCTGATTGGCAATGCAAGCCTGCCGACAATTCGTTACTATACCGCCTGGATTTAACGACAAGGCCGTGGAAATTATCATGCTGTGGTTCAAAAATTTAATGGTTTACCGTCTTAGCCGCGATATCACATTACGCGCCGAAGAGATGGAGAAACAGCTCGCCTCAATGACGTTTACCCCATGCGGTAGCCAGGATATGGCCAAAATGGGCTGGGTTCCGCCGATGGGCTCTCACAGCGATGCGTTAACGCACACCGCCAATGGCCAAATTATTATTTGCGCGCGCAAAGAAGAGAAAATCCTGCCATCGCCAGTGATCAAACAGGCTCTGGAGGCGAAAATCCAGAAACTGGAAGCCGATCAGGGACGCAAGCTGAAGAAGACGGAAAAAGATTCCCTGAAGGATGAAGTGTTGCATTCGTTGCTGCCGCGCGCGTTTAGCCGCTTCAGTCAGACAATGGTGTGGATTGATACCGTTAACGGCCTGATTATGGTTGACTGCGCCAGCGCGAAAAAAGCGGAAGATACTTTGGCGCTACTGCGTAAAAGTCTTGGCTCGCTGCCGGTCGTCCCGCTGGCGCTGGAAAATCCGATTGAGCTGACGCTCACAGAGTGGGTGCGCTCCGGTACGGTCGCTCAGGGTTTCCAGTTGCTGGACGAAGCCGAATTGAAAGCGATGCTGGAAGATGGCGGCGTGATCCGCGCGAAAAAGCAGGATCTGGTCAGCGACGAGATCGCCGTTCATATTGAAGCGGGTAAAGTGGTCACGAAGCTGGCGCTCGACTGGCAGCAGCGTATTCAATTCGTCATGTGCGACGACGGCTCCATTAAGCGTCTGAAATTCTGCGATGAGCTGCGCGATCAGAACGAAGATATCGACCGGGAAGATTTTGCCCAACGTTTTGACGCGGACTTTATCCTGATGACCGGCGAGCTGGCGGCGCTGATTCAAAGCCTGGTGGAAGGATTAGGCGGCGAAGCGCAGCGCTAACCAGAGGGTCCCTCTCCGCCGGAGAGGGGACTCACCGTTACAAATAGCGGCACAGATACGAGGTGGGCTCAGCAACCTGGAGATGAAACTCGCTGTGGCCAGGCACGTTAAACACCTCACCGGCTGTATACACTTTCCATTCGACAGTTCCCGGCAACAGTACCTTCAATGCGCCGCTCACAACCGTCATCTCTTCGGGTTCGGCGGTGCCAAATGTATACTCCCCTTCCGCCATCACACCAACGCTGGCCCGGCCGATGCTACTGCTGGTAAATCCAATAGACTTCACTTTCCCGGAAAAGTATTCATTGCTTTGTAGCATAATCAGGCCCCGTCTCATTATTAAATTAACACCCAATATAGAGTCCTGACGTTCGGCCTGTCACGTAAAATTAGACAAGCAGTTCTGAAGCTAACCGCGCAATCAAAACATTAGAGAGTAAAACCGGCACATCCAGCGCCTGCTGTAAAATATCCCGATGACGCTGATGAAAACCCAGACAATCCAGCATAATGACGTCCGCGCCTTGATCCAGTAGCGCCTGCCCGGCATCAATTAACTGTTGCTCAGAACCGTGAACCGGATTCGCCAGCGAATACACCGGCGGCATTTGCAATACCTGCCATTTTTTCTCCTGGGCCGCCAGAAGTTCTGCAACAGGCACAATCACGCCCACCTGATGCCCATCCACAATAGAGGCGACAAGCGGTGGAATAATACGCAGCGGTTCAAGCAAAATAGAATTACGGGCTGCCATACTTTTAATCGCCGCGGTGCTCATCAGTATAATGACATCGTAACCCTGGTTATCCAGCACCTCGACAACGCTCTGTAAATCTCGCTCCACCTTCTGGCGGGAAACATGGGCTATCTGGTTATCATTCAGCAACGTCAAAAGCGGATCATCGCCAGGCTCTACAGCGTAATCCGCCATAACGTCTTCCCGGCTCATTTTTCCCAGCAGGCTATGATGGGTGATGTGTTGTTCGTCGATGTATTCCGTCAGAAGCGGTAACACTTCGCTCATTGGCACAACGCCGATTGTGAGGATTGCCAACGACGCACTCATTTTTATTCCACCTTATTACTTCGTCGTAATTCCCGGGCAAATATTCACACGCTCACCGCGCTACCTGCCCTACAAATCTCAGAAAGCGTAGCAGCAGATGAGCAACGTATTGTGTAAAGATTCCAAATAACTCCAATATTGTATTGTTATCGCTTAATTTACGGTTTTAGTTGCCAGTATAAATGTTTCAAGAATGTGATGGAGATACAATTTAGGGGGACTCAGAATCCCTTCCGAGTGGTTCATGCGTCTATGATTTATCCGGATCTTCGTAACGTTTTTTCGCATCCATCGCTTCTTCTGCGGTCGGATGCTCGCTGATGAGCGAATCAGGTTTCGGATGGTCAGCCCGTAGCTGATACCACGTCACCGTCTGGCCCGGCGTGCCTTTTTCAATGGTGACGATATAAGCTTCCCGCGGATAAGGTGGTCTGGTTGGCATAGCGTTTTCTTTATTCTGGGTGAGCGTTAAGTATAGACATCTCCCTGTAACCGTTGCGTCGACGGCGGCAGCGCCGCAATAATTTCAGAAACGACCTGGGCCGGCGCTTTCGTCGCGTCAATAATGTAATGCGCCGTTTCGCGATACAACGCGTCACGCTGCTCAAGCACTTCCCGAACCTCTTCGCTCAACGGCTTGCCGGTGAGGGTCGGGCGCAGATCCGCTTCAGGTTCAGCCTCAAGCCGGTTAACCAGCGTGGATACCGGCGCGCACAGATAAATCACTACGCCAACACGGTGCATATAACGTCGGTTATACTCCGTGAGAATAATACCGCCTCCCGTCGCCACGACAGTCGAAGGCGCGCTTACCGCCTCCAGGGCCGCGGTTTCCCGGGCGCGGAACCCTCCCCAGCCTTCTTTTTCAACGATATCAGCGACGCTCATCTGCACGTGCGATTGCAGCCAGCGGTCGGTATCTGCAAACCGAAAACCGGTTGCCTGCGCCAGCGCCATACCGATGGTGGTTTTCCCACAGCCCCGCGGGCCAACAAGATAAAGAGGTTGCATCATAGCAGGCGTTCCCCCAGGAACTGCGCATACGCAGGATTTGATATCAGCAATGTTATAATCATATCATCTAACTAGTACAACGCATAAATGTAAATAATAATTTACACAAAGGTACTAAAGTCACAATATTAGTACTATAGCAAGAATCAGAAATGAATAAACTGTAAATTTTTCATTACAGGATTTATTTTTTACGCTGGCTTTCCAGCCACCACTTATCCAGCTCGGCGGCAAAATGCTGACGATCGCGCGGCGAGAGAGTGTTTGGTCCCCCCGTTTGTACGCCGCTGGCGCGTAGCGTGTCCATAAAGTCACGCATCGTCAGACGTTCGCGAATCGTGGCGTCGCTATAGCGTTCTCCCCGGGGATTAAGAGCCGCAGCGCCTTTTTCCAGCACTTCAGCCGCCAGCGGAATATCCGCGGTAATCACCAGATCGCCCGCTTCGCATTGACGCACGATTTCGTTATCCGCCACGTCAAACCCGGCGGCCACGCGGAGCGTGCGGATAAAACGCGAAGGCGGCACGCGCAAGGCCTGATTGGCAACCAGAATAAGCGGCAACTGCATCCGCTCGGCGGCGCGGTACAAAATTTCTTTAATGACATTCGGACACGCATCCGCATCCACCCAGATGGTCATAATGTCTCCCGTACGGTATACAATCTTTTATTGTCTCGCGCTTTTGCCTTTCATCAAAGTGCTGTTTCTCCTTCTGCCCGTTTTCAATCCGCGTTAAGCTAACCATTCCCCATAACACACAAACATAGGGAGTGACGAGATGGAGAAGAAAATCGGTTTTATTGGCTGCGGTAATATGGGCAAGGCTATTCTTGGCGGACTGATTGCCAGCGGTCAGGTACTTCCCGGCCAGATCTGGGTCTATACCCCCTCCCCCGATAAAGTCGCCGCCCTGCATGATCAGTACGGCATTAATGCGGCGCAAAGCGCGCAGGAGGTCGCTCAGGTCGCGGATATCGTTTTCGGCGCGGTAAAACCGGGCATTATGGTGAAAGTGCTCAGTGAAATCTCCTCCAGCCTGAACAAAGACTCGCTGGTGGTCTCTATCGCCGCAGGCGTAACGCTTGATCAGCTTGCGCGCGCGCTGGGACACGACCGTAAAATCATTCGCGCTATGCCGAATACGCCGTCGCTGGTCAACGCAGGAATGACCTCCGTCACGCCCAACGCGCTGGTCACACCGGAAGATACGGCTGATGTCCTGAATATTTTCCGCTGCTTTGGCGAGGTGGAAGTGATTGCTGAGCCGATGATCCATCCGGTGGTTGGCGTGAGCGGATCTTCGCCGGCCTATGTCTTTATGTTTATCGAGGCGATGGCGGACGCAGCCGTTCTTGGCGGTATGCCTCGCGCTCAGGCTTATAAATTCGCCGCGCAGGCCGTCATGGGGTCGGCGAAAATGGTACTCGAAACCGGAAAGCATCCCGGCGAACTGAAAGATATGGTGTGCTCGCCTGGCGGAACGACGATTGAAGCCGTACGCGTTCTGGAAGAACGTGGCTTCCGCGCTGCGGTAATAGAAGCGATGACGAAGTGTATGGAAAAATCAGAGGCGCTCAGTAAATCCTGAAGCCCGGCTGGACGTCATGCCGCCACTTCGGTGCGGTTACGTCCGGCATTCTTTGCTTTATAAAGCGCCATATCCGCAGACTTTAGCCATTCCCGATAATGACCGATTTGTGGCGTTAACGGCGCCACGCCCACGCTGATACGTAACATGACCTGCGGCGCGCCCGGCAAGCGTAAGGTATTTAGCCGTTCATGCACTCGCGACATGGCGGTAATCGCGCTATCTGCCGGCGTTCCGCACATAATCACCGCAAATTCGTCGCCGCCAAAGCGCCCGATAATATCACTCCCGCGTAGCGTTAACTGTAATTGACGCGTCAGGGCGATAATAGCCTCATCCCCAACATCATGTCCCCAGGTGTCGTTAATGCTCTTAAAATGATCGATATCGATAATCAACAATGTCGCCTCCCGATGGTGGCGTCGGCTGTGATCGAATTCATTACGTAATAAAATTTCCCAGTGGCGTCGGTTATAGACGCCGGTCATGCCATCCCGCGAACTCATCGCCTGCAAGCGTCGCTTATGTTCCGCTAATTTAATGGCCGTTTGATAACTTACCCAGGCGAACAGAAGCGGATACAACATAATGACGGGCAAAGAGAGCGTGACTTCCAGCGACGAGCTTCGCATCGCGACAGGTAGCCCGGTAAGCTGCAACGTCACCAGACATGACGCCAGCAAAAGGCCCATTCCGACAGTGAATAGCCGCCGCCCGCCAGCCCCCATCAGATTCATGCTCATCATCATAAACAGCGCGGCGGCAGGCAACATATTGACGCCCATCAGCGCGATCCACATGCCGGAGAGGATCGCATCCACTTTCAGGTTGTAAATTTCCTGGCGTAGCGGATCAAGGGCTTTCGCCGACCACTGCCACGCCAGATGCGGCCAGACAAAAGACCAGCCGACCAGTAATAACCACCAGCCGCCAAAGACAGGTTGCGTCACTAACACGGCGGCCACCGGTAAAAACATCCCCCCTAACCCCACCGCACGCGGTAGCCTGATGCGCCGGGCGAAGCGCAACCCGGAGCGCTGACGATCATCAGGAGGGTCAGGCGGCGCTACCGCCTGTTCAACCGCTTTTCGGTAAAAATTTTCATCATTCATTATTTTTGGGAACATTTAGAAACAATTTTCCCAAATTATAGAAACAGAGCGCATGGAGGAAGTATGAAATTTCGGGTGAGTGTTTTTCAGGGCTCACCCGATAGCACTACGCCGCTTTTTTCAGGCAGGCGCTCATAAACTTACTACGGTCATCGCCTTTCAGGGATTGTTCCGTCGCCTGAACATTGCATTCACGCATTTTCTGCTGTTGCGGCGTCAGGCTTTTCTCTCCAGGGCCTGACTGGCTGTTTTTTAGACAGTCGCTAAGGTAAGTTTTACGTGCATCGCCTTTCAACGCTTGCGCTGTCGCCTGCTGATTACAGGTCGTCATGCGCTGCTGTTGCGGCGTTAACGGTTTCTCGGTTGCGCCGACGGCGGTTAAAAAGACCAGGCCAAAAAGTAAAGTCACCAGTAATGTTATTTTCATAGCACCATCCTTTTGTCAGTGTACGCATTACACGTTGTCCCTTTGGGAAATATCCCAGGGACTTTATATAAGTCTGGCTGTTACTGGCAAAAATACCACCCGGCTGTAAAAGTATTACTTACCGTTAGCAATAGATGTTTTATTGATTGACAAACCGTAGGCTAATGTGCAATTCGATTATCCACAGTCACACTGGCAGGATGCAGAAGAACAGCGCATAGCGTTACACTGTTATTACCATAGCCGCTTCGTTTTTATTTTGCCCTGTATTACCCAGAAGAAAATAAAAACGAAGCGGCTATGTTATTTCATAAAAGTAACGTTATAACAACTGTGTTGTTTTAAATACGATTAGTGCCGGGGGTGTCTCAGCAACTTTTTTACATATTGGCGCAGCAATTCCGTATCGTGATCAGGAACGCTGGCATCCGGCTTTACGCCTTCAAGTGCCCCCTCTACCTGACGTATCAACATCTCCTGCTCGTTTTGCGCCATGTTACGTAACATTGCTGTGACGATAATCTCTAACGCTTCTACCTGAGCAACCAGTTCTTTCGACTCTTCTTCTTTTTGGGCTAGCTTAAGCAACAACTCTGCTATGAGATTTTTCATGACCATATTTCCTTATTAGTTCCAGGGTGACGTTATCACTATGAAGAACCACTGCCTAGAGGCTGAAAGTACTATTTTTATGATACAGGAAGAACTTTACACAAATAATTATCACTGTCGCCGCAGCGAAACGTTTCTCAGGCCGTAAACGAGACGATAATAAACCATCAAAAAACAATAATCACGCTATATCATAATTTAAGGTTATGCCATCTATAGAAAAACTTCACGGATAAAGAATATATCTTTTAATTTAAACCATATCGTAACGGCAGAAGCGCCGTTACGATGCACCGCTATTGGCCTTTCGCTTTTTGCGCGTTACGCCGACGACGTAACGCCAGGGTCAGTTGCCCGATATTGATCAACACGATCGCCGCCGTAGCGATAAAAACCCAGCGGAAACCGGCCATCGCCGATACCGTCGCGCCCATCAACGGCCCAACCACGTTGCCCAGGTACATAAATGACTGGTTGTAGCCAAAAATACGTCCGGTAATTTGATCGCTGGAGTATTTCACCAATAACGTTTGTACGGCGGGTAACATCGCGCCATCGGCAAAGCCTAACAAGAAACGTAACAGCCCCAACTGGAACGGCGTGGTGACCCAGGACATCGCGAAGAAAAGCAGCACTGCGCAGATAAGCGTGGCCATCAGAATTCTTTCCGTGCCGATTCTGTCGCCAAGTTTTCCCAGGCGAGGCGCAGAGATAAGCGCAGAGATACCGGGCACCGAGGCGATTAACCCGCTAAGAAAGGCGATGTTATTACTGTCCGGCATCATTGATTTGATAAACAGCGCCAGGATTGGACTGATGGAACCATTACAGAGTTGAATGACCATCGTGGTAAAAAACAAACTGATCACCAGCGCAGGATAAGGTAACGACGCAAAAACGGCTTTACCGCTCAGGCGTTCGCTTTTCTTGATGACCGGACGCACGCCTTCTTTAATTAAAAATAGCGTGACCAGAAAGCTCACCACCAACAGCATGGCGGTAATCAGAAATACCGCCCGCAGCCCGATATGATCCGCGACAAAGCCGCCCATTAACGGCCCGCCGATAACGCCGCTGATCTGCGCGGTAGAAAGCGTACTGAGCGCCCAGCCGCTACGTTCGCGTGGTACCTGAGAGGCTACCAGCGCCATGGCATTGGGGATATAGCCTGACGTTAACCCCATGATTCCGCGCAACAGGAAAAGTTGCCAGACATGGGTCGCAAATGCCTGCAGTAGAATAGCTATCGCCATCCCGAGCGACGCGCGCAATAGCATCAGTTTACGCCCTTTACGATCGGCGAGACTGCCCCACATCGGCGACACAATGGCGGAAATAAGAAACGTGATGCTAAACGTTAACCCGGACCACATTGATAACGCTTCATGGGAAGAGACGCCAAGCTGGGAAATATACAGGGGTAAAAATGGCAGGATTTGGCTGATTGCCAGCCCGGTAAAAAAACATCCAAACCAAACGGAAATTAGATTAACTTTCCAGGATTCCATAAGACTCGTAACGGTAAGTAGCTGAAAATACGCGTTAGCTTAGCAAGTTCTCTTTTTCCTGGTGGTTCCAGAGGTGCGATACGTCACACTTTGCTATTTTGTCTCCCCGTTCATCATTTTTGTGAAACATGTCACATTATATAGCCGCGCAAGGCAGACGTTTATGCTTTAACGACACACGCCGTAGCCCCGCATTCCAAGATGAAAATGGTTAGCATGAGCAGCGTTATAGTCAGGCCCGAGCCCATTGCCATAATAATGGCAACTGGCGTTTAACATAGCGCGTAACCAGGGCCCCGTCTCCTCACGCCCCCAGCCGCGCAGGACAGTGATTTTTCGGCCATCCGATAGCTGAAACCCGCTGACATCCAGCGCTTCTGCGCTGGCATGTTCACTGCGACGCGCATCCGGGCGGTGATAAATATTACGGCAGGCATAGCTACCCAGATGTTCGATGCGGGTCAGGCGGCGCTTCATCCACGTTTCTGTTAAAGGTTTTGCCTGCTGTTCGACAAACAGCGCGGAGCGCAGCGCCAACGGGCAGGAGGCTAAAAAACTGCTGCTCAGTTTGACCTGGCCAAAATCTCTGACGCGCACAACATGGGACAAGGGACATTCACCAGCGCTATCCGCAACAGGTTGTGATGAAATTAATCCCTGTTGATTGGCCGCCGTCAACAGCTCCCGGCACTGCGACGGCGTCAGGCGCTGTAGTTTGAAGGTAGTGATCCAGCCTGGCGGATCGGCAAGTTGTAGCGGAGCAAAAGGATTATAATAAGAGGGAAGATAACGATATCCCAGCCCGCCAATACCGCCCAACAGCACAATAATCAGAAAACCCTTACCTCTCACGCGACCTCCGTTCTCACATCCCATAAACATTATGGCAGAACCCCGCGAAACCCGCGTTTTGTCGTGGTAATGTATACGCTTTGCATTCGATGGAATGGGTTTTTAAGATGGCGAAATTGCGGGTAGGAATAGTATTTGGCGGTAAGTCGGCGGAACATGAAGTGTCTTTGCAATCAGCGAAAAATATCGTTGATGCGATCGATAAAACCCGCTTCGACGTGGTGCTGTTAGGGATAGATAAGGCGGGACAATGGCATGTTAACGATGCGGAAAATTATTTGCAGAATGCAGACGATCCGGCACATATCGCGCTACGTCCTTCGGCAATCAGTCTGGCCCAGGTGCCTGGCAAACATCAACACCAATTGATTAACGCCCAGAATGGGCAGCCGCTGCCGACGGTAGATGTTATTTTTCCTATCGTCCACGGTACGCTGGGCGAAGACGGCTCATTGCAGGGGATGCTACGCGTCGCAAACTTACCGTTTGTCGGTTCAGACGTGCTGAGCTCCGCAGCCTGCATGGATAAAGACGTCGCCAAACGACTGCTACGCGATGCAGGACTGAATATCGCCCCGTTTATTACACTCACCCGAACGAATCGTCACGCGTTTAGTTTTGCCGAGGTTGAATCCCGTCTGGGACTGCCGCTGTTCGTTAAGCCCGCCAATCAGGGCTCTTCGGTCGGCGTCAGTAAAGTCGCTAACGAAGCGCAATATCAGCAGGCGGTCGCGCTGGCTTTCGAATTCGATCATAAAGTGGTGGTGGAGCAAGGGATCAAAGGGCGCGAGATCGAATGCGCCGTATTAGGTAACGATAACCCACAGGCCAGTACCTGCGGCGAAATCGTACTGAACAGCGAATTTTACGCCTACGATACTAAGTATATTGATGATAATGGCGCACAAGTTGTCGTGCCTGCGCAGATCCCTTCCGAGGTGAATGACAAGATCCGCGCGATCGCGATCCAGGCTTATCAGACACTGGGATGCGCGGGTATGGCGCGTGTCGATGTCTTCTTAACGGCAGACAATGAGGTCGTGATTAACGAGATTAATACGCTGCCAGGTTTTACCAATATCAGTATGTATCCAAAACTCTGGCAGGCGAGCGGATTGGGCTATACCGATTTGATCAGCCGCCTGATTGAGCTGGCGCTGGAACGCCATACGGCGAATAACGCCTTAAAAACCACGATGTAATAGCGCACGCCCGATAGCGCAACGTTTATCGGGCGTCTTTTACCTCATCCTCTTCGCGCCGGCGAATAATGAACCCCGCCAGCCAGAAGCTAATAATCCATGTTACCAGCCCAACGCCATAGGTTTGCCATCCTTTAGCCTCAAAACCCAGCAATCCTACGACGCCATTCAAAATAAAGATAAGGCCAATAGAGAAGGCATAGTAGTGCCAGTCACGACGAATTTTTACAGGCAAACGCATAACGACTCCGACGTATTAACAGTAACAAAAACGTATTTTTGCATACTTCTGGCGAGCGAGTCTGTGGGGGATACGGAATTTCTTAAATGTTAATTGATTTTGATAAAAGTGATCGTTTTGTGACAACTAACAAAAATTTACGCGATGGATACATTCCGTATGTGAAATTACCATGATTCTGATATTGACAAACACAATGACCTGTCAGACTTCACAGTAAGCCGATGGCATAACGCCAGATCGTAGCCGATCATCCTGGAGGTCTTTATGGCTGATTTCACTCTCTCAAAATCGCTGTTCAGCGGGAAGCATCGAGAAACCTCCTCTACGCCCGGAAATATTGCTTACGCCATATTTGTACTGTTTTGCTTCTGGGCCGGAGCGCAACTCTTAAACCTGCTGGTTCATGCGCCGGGCATCTATGAGCATCTGATGCAGGTACAGGATACAGGTCGACCGCGGGTAGAGATTGGGCTGGGCGTCGGGACGATTTTTGGCCTGGTGCCCTTCCTCACGGGCTGCCTCATTTTCGCCGTTATCGCCGCGTTTTTACGCTGGCGTCACCGTCACCAATAAACCTTAGCGCGCTGGAGAAAGTATCCCAGCGCGAAATTTATCGCCCCATACACCGCGCCCGCCGCTCATCAACTCGTTTAGCAAACCAGGCGGTCGTCAGCTTGCGTGTGATCTTCGGACTTTCCAGTTGAATACCGGGCAACATTTCCCGCGCAAGCGTCTTGCCCGTTTTGGCCTCGGCCAGTTTATAGACTTTCTTGTAGAGCGCCGTTTTTTCAAACGCCAGGCTATCGCCTTTCTCCAGTTGGCTGCGAATTTCACGCTCACTCATTCCCAACTGCCCTGCCAGTTTGCGTACCGCTAACTCTGTTTTGCCCGGTTCCTTGCTGTTATAACGAATCAGATCGCCATCCAGCGCCAGTTTTACCCCACTGGCTTTACTGACGGCATTCTGGAACGCAGCGTTACGGCTGGCGTACCATCCCGCGTTGAAGTCGGCGAAGCGGAAAACAGGCGCGCTGTAGTTCGCCGGGTAATTCAGCAAATGGTAAGTTCCAAACCACAACCCGCCACGGCGCGTAAAGACCTCCTGACGTACCGTACCCGCCATCTTCCACGGATAACCTTTCGCGTGCTGTTCGGCAAAGGCAATGCTGACCTGCATCGGGCCGCCCGTATGCACCGGGTTATATGAGCCAAATAGCGTCTGCCCCATCGGGACCATATTGATAAAATCGTCAAAAATAGCGCTAAGCTGTTTTTCGGTTTTTACCGTGTCCAGGCGTTCGCTATAGCTCTTGCCGTTGGGGGAGTTAATTTTCAGCGCGGTGTGCACCAGAAACAGCGGAATGTGTAGTCGTTCAGCGCGGCGATCAATCTCCTGCCAGGCGATTTTACTTAGCCCCGGCACGACAGGATCCGCCTGATAACCGGACTCCTGCTGGGCGACAGCCAGCACCGAACAGATATTTTCTACCGTCGGCGCCAGCCCCTGGCTCTTAAACGTTGTCGCGATATCTTTCGCCCAGGCCTCTCTGTCTTTGACACTGGCCGGCATTTTCTGACGAACTACGCTTGCCACGTCGACAGGCTTCTCGCCCTTGCTCACCGGCTGCCCGGATTGACTACTACAGCCAGCCAATATGGCAACCGCCAGAAAAGGCAGAGGATAAAGACGGGACGCCGCCGACATAACGTTTCCTTCTGTTAGCTAAAAGAGTGGGTCACTTCCTGAACTGGCTGACCATCCAACTGACGTTCAAAGCTACGTAAACGTTTATAAATAGACATCAGCTCCACCAGCGTCGTCCAGGAGTTAATCAAATACTGGAACGAACCGCGCACCTGGCCAAACACGTTGGTGATTTGCGTCATCAGCCCCAGCGTAATCGTACCGGCAACAATGGAAGGAAACAGCAGGAACAAACCGAAAACGTTATCGACCTGCAAATAGAGAATGCGCGCGATGTTGAAATACATATAGTGAAAGTAGAGACGGAAGTAGTTATGGCGCACCGCGCTAAACAGTTCACGGACTGTTGGCGGCGTGGCGCGGCTGGCGTCATCTTCACCGTAGACCAGCTCCTTACGATAAGCGGCTTCCACTCGCTGATTTTTAAATTCCAGCCCTGGCAATTTGATCCCGACGACCGCCAGCAGGCCCGTCCCCATTAATGACCAGACTATGGCGGCAATGACCAGGCCGTAAGGGATATGTCCTACGATGGGTAAATTCGGCACATGCGCTGACAGGGTGACTAACACCGGCAGAAAGGCGATAAGCGTCATGATGGCATTGATAAAACTCACGCCCATGTTCTCCAGTGTAGAGGCAAAACGCATGGTGTCTTCCTGCACACGCTGGGCAGCCCCTTCGATATGGCGCAGGTACTGCCAGTGCGCCATATAGTGCTCATTCATTGCGGTACGCCAGCGAAATACATAGTGGCTGACAAAGAAGTTGTTCAGCACGCCGATCACCACGGCGATAAGCGCAATACCGAGAAACACCCCCACTTCATGATAAAATTGACCAAGAGTGACCTTGTGCGGCGAGCTGAGCGCCGTTTGAATCAAATCATAGAACGGTGCGTACCAGGCGTTAACCGCGACGCCAACCTCCACCAAAAACCAGGTGACAAAAATAATGAGCGAGGTGCCAAGTATCGACCAGTACTGCCAGCGGTGCGGGCTATAGATGAACCAGAACGTTGCAAATAATCCCACGCAAATCAGGTAATAAGCATAAAAAATCAGATAGTCCAGCGACCAAAAGCGCGCTGCGCTGATAGGCACTTCATCGGATGCCCCCACAAGTCGCGCCACCCAATCTCCTCCTCCCGCCTGCCAGAAAATGACGGCGATCAGCGCCCAAACAAACGCCGACATGAAAAACGGCCCTGGCTTTGGGAAAAAAGATTTAAACATCATGCTCTCCTGCTAACTTCTTCTCTTTATTACGGCTGCTGTAACGGCGGCAATATCACGCCATGCCCACGCAAATGAAAGGGCTAAACCAGGCATTGTGACCTACGTTGTGACGCTTAGTTCGCATTTCTGCTCAACAGAATTGTTTCGACGAGTTTCATACACAGCAGGCACGCTGACGCTATCAGGTTATCACAAGCGCTCTATCACAAAAGTAAACATTCTCCATCACGAAAACCCGCCGTTACGTTTTTTCACCCACTTTTTTCTCTTTAACGTTTTGCAATGTGCCGCCGGGTAGTATAAATACGCATAACCACCGTTATTTCACTTATGGACATCACCGTTGAAACGTAGTCTGCTTTTTACTGCCATGCTGTTTGCGGCATCACTTACTTCTGTCCAGGCGGCTCAGCCGATTGCCGATCCGGTTTTTGCCTCTGATATCGTTGATCGTTATGCCGAGCATATCTTTTATGGTAGCGGCGCCACGGGCATGGCGCTGGTGGTGATCGACGGCAATCAACGCGTGTTTCGTAGTTTCGGTGACACCAGACCGGGCAATAATGTTCGTCCACAGCTTGATTCGGTCATTCGTATCGCTTCTCTCACCAAGCTCATGACCAGTGAAATGTTGGTAAAATTGCTCGATCAGGGAACGGTAAAATTAAACGATCCTCTCAGCAAATATGCGCCTCCCGGCGCGCGTGTCCCGACGTATCAAGGCACGCCGATTACGTTGGTCAACTTAGCGACCCACACCAGCGCGCTTCCGCGAGAACAGCCCGGCGGCGCGGCGCATCGTCCGGTATTTGTCTGGCCAACCCGCGAACAACGCTGGAACTGGCTCTCCACAGCAACGTTAAAAGTCGCGCCCGGTTCACAGGCGGCCTATTCCAATCTGGCGTTCGACCTGTTAGCCGACGCGCTGGCGACCGCCTCCGGCAAACCTTATACGCAACTGTTTGAAGAAAAGATTACTCGCCCGCTGGGAATGAAAGACACCACGTTTACCCCCTCTCCCGATCAGTGTAAGCGTCTGATGGTGGCAGAGAAAGGCGCAAGCCCCTGTAATAATACGCTGGCTGCCATTGGCAGCGGTGGGGTCTATTCTACGCCAGGAGATATGATGCGCTGGATGCAACAGTATCTGTCGTCAGATTTCTATCACCGTAGCCAACAGGCCGATCGTATGCAAACGTTGATTTATCAGCGCACACAGTTAAAGAAAATCATCGGGATGGACGTACCGGGTAAAGCCGACGCGCTCGGTCTGGGTTGGGTCTATATGGCGCCAAAAGACGGACGTCCTGGCATTATCCAGAAAACAGGAGGAGGCGGCGGTTTTATTACCTATATGGCGATGATCCCGCAATATAATATTGGCGCTTTTGTGGTCGTAACCCGTTCCCCCCTCACTCGTTTTACCAATATGAGCGACGGGATTAACGATTTGGTTACTGAGCTAAGCGGCAATAAACCGATTGCTATTCCTGCATCCTGAGTCGTCGCGCCTCGCGCTATATCAGACGAGGCGCAACATTTTTGTTAATATTCGGAGGGCAAACGGTTAATACTGATCAGTTTGCCTTTATTCATTTCAATGTAATTACCCTTACGCAGGGCCGCGAGAACTTCCGCCACCACCGATCGCGATACGCGCGTTCGTTGATGAATATAATTCATAACACCAATACGTGAGCGAAGTTCTTCATCCCACTCAATCATTGTCATTAACGTCGCACGAATTTGGTCGTAAGAATTATTACCAATGAGCTGCTTGTCACGAAGTTCCAGTACCTGACTTTTCCATACTATCCAACAGAAGGCTTCACGCCACAGTTGGTTCTGCTCAATGATGGCAAGAGTTTGTGATGATGAGAGGCGATAACCGATGCAACCGCTCTCCGCAATTAATTTATATTGTGCCTCTTTTTTCGCCACACCATCGGCTAAACCGAAAATAAAGGGGGCCTGCACAATACCAATAAGAACTTTATCACCGCGAACTAACGAAACAACCCCCTCTAAAATAACAAAGGTATGGGTATTACTTTCATCAGGTGAACAGATAATCTCTTTATCATTAACAAACTCGAAACGCGTACCATGCTTAGAAAGGCATTTATCGAGTCTGTAGAATTCCTGTAGTGGCTTGCTTAAAGATAACATATGCATTCCTTGCAATAATGCCCGTCAAGTCCTTGACGGGCATTTTTCAGTTTAAATTACCTTTATTTCTCCTGAGAGAAAATGATTACCAGGTATATTTAACACCAACGTTTGCAGACCAGTCTTGATCAACATCACCGCCGCCGAGGTAGTTAGCATCGGTGTAGGCGCTGAAGTTCTTCGTGAAGCTGAACTGAGTACCCAGACCAACACGTACCGCAGAACCTTCTACGCCGTTGTCGATAGAATCGCCGTTTACGTCAGCATCGTTGTTGGAGTCGTCGTAAACGTAAGCCAGTTTGAAGTACGGGGTCAGCGCCTGATCTTCGCTGTAAGTGAAGGTATAACCTGCATCTACACCGAGTTCATAACGCATGCTGTCGTAAGACTGACCGTCAACTTTCATGTCGTTGCTCAGCTGGTAGTCGTCGCCAGACTGGAACAGACCGGATACGCTGCCGTAAGGCGTTACGTAGCCTGCATCACCCAGCTTCAGATCATAACCCAGTTTCAAGCCAAAGCCCCAGGCGTCAGAAGAGGTGTTGCCGTCAACGTAAGTACCGTCGCTCATGTTAGCAGACAAATCGTTGTTGAAGTGAGAGTAGCTCAAGTTACCGTCAACAAAGATGTTGTTTGCGAAACGAGCGGAAGAGTAGATGTAGGCAGACTGGCTGTCCTGATCCACCTGACCGGTACGATCGCTCAGATCGCCTTTCGCGAAGCCTGCTGCCGCACCAACGATCCACTTAGCGTTGTTACCATCAACTTTGGTATCAACACCGACCATGATGCCATTAACATCCTGATCGTAGTTAATGGTGCCGTTGTCGCCGTTGAAGTTACCGCCGAAGTAGCTTACCCATGCGCCGCCGTTATCCGCCAGGCCATGACGAGCGTTGGTCAGACGAGTACCAACGGTGTCTTGTTCCAGGTTCCAGATATTGGTGTTCGCAGAAGGAATGCTCAGCGCCATGTTAGCGTAGTCGGTCAGTTCCATCTGTTCCAGCACGACAGTGTTACCTTCCTGCTTAGCCTGATAGGTGTAAGCACCCAGGTCAGCTTTGTTAGCTGCAGAGAAGGTCGCGTCGGTGTTTATGTCATTGACATAAATCAGCTCGTTACCTTTGTAATCCGCAACAGAACCCGCGCCAGTAGCGTTGTCGATGCGCACTTTATAGTTACCAGTGGCCGCTACAACGTTGTCAGTGGTGCTACTTGCATCAGCCTCGTCACCATTGTTGATATCGCCGTTACCGTTGATAGTCAGATGACCATCAGAGTTCATCGCGACAACGCCGTAACCGTAGTTAGCCTGAGTGGTATCCCAGGTACGGTCGTTCACCAAATCGGCATTTAGGGTATAGTCATTGCTATGAATGTTGAACACACCAGCATAAACATTGCCATTATTATCCGCAACGTTACTGCTAGTCAGTTCTAACGTATCAGTATCAATGACGCTATCTGAATCGCCACAGGTTTAACAGACACCTCAGAGTCATTTAAGATGACTTAAAGAGAGGTGCCCATGAGCGGTAAGCGTTATCCCGAAGAGTTTAAAATTGAAGCGGTCAAACAGGTTGTTGATCGT